>JBILTQ010000015.1:0-28671 GCA_044371435.1 Pirellulaceae bacterium
AGAACCGTCCCCTGCAATGTCAATTCGGCGGTATGACTCCAAAGTTCGCACAACCGCCGCATTAATCGTGCCATGGTTATCGAAGCAGGCGATCGGCCGACTCAACCTTGGAACAGCCGAATCTGCGGCAGGATGACAATCGAGGAAACCTCGGAGGCAGCCAGCCCGCCCCGGCCGCCGCTGGATCGCAGGAGACGGCATCCCGAGGCAGAGGGGCAAGGCTCCGAAGGTTTGCGAATTCAAGAAGACCGGCGAGCGAGGGATTCAATCCCGAGAAAACACCGGAAAAATGGGGTTGTCGAACGAATGCAGCGCAGAGTGCGGCGCGCTCGCCGGGTGGGAAGCGACATTGAAGCCCAACGGGCGGTGGTGGTCGAGGCATGGCCGGCACACCAGCGGCTATGAAAATTGTTATCTCAGCGATCATCAACGCGGCGAAGCGAAGTCGCTGCTGGCCCCCACCATCGATCGGGTGTTCGTTATCGGCCAAAAATTTTTTAACGCTGCCACACTTCCCTGCACCCTCGGGTTCTAAGACAAATCCGAATCACAACCCGAAGCCTAAGGACAAATCCGAATCACAACCCGAAGCGTAAGCGAGGGAAAAGCTACCAAGGAAGAAGTCCCTCGCTGACGCTTCGGGTTTGGAAAATTTGGCCTTCCGCGCGGATGAGATGAGTTGATAGCTCGGCCTACCTTCCGGCAGGCTAACTTAAAACAGCCAAGGCTGATTCGCTGCCACTCACAATTCCACCTTGGGTTGGGATACTACCAGCGGCAGGACACCGTGGCCCTGGATTTTCCGCCTCCTGGGAAGTTCTCGGCCAACGGAACTGGCCGAGCCATTCCCGTAGCCAGTTGTCTGCGATTGGCCGGGCAACAGCGAAGAAATTGTCCGCAAGCACTCTTTCCCAGCGACCGACCATCATTTGGCCCAAGCGGAAAGATGCCCGTCATCGGACGGCGGCGCAGCAGGCACGGGCAGGGAGTCGCGAAGGTGCCCACGTATCCGTGGAAAACCTTGCTAATGCCGCTAATGCCGAGATTTTACGAAAACGGGCGAGTGACTGAAAAAACCCGCAAGTTTTCAAGGCGGATGGGGAGGGATTCGAACCCCCGGTACCCGAAGGTACTCCGGTTTTCAAGACCGGTGCATTAAACCGCTCTGCCACCCATCCCGATCGGGGCTTGCGGCCGGTGATTTCCCAACCGCCGCCGTCCGAGGCGTTATGGTCGGATTTCTCTGCCTTGTCAATTGCTGGCCCCCACGGAAAATCGGCGATCGAGGATTTTCCAGGGAACTTCGATTGATTCCACCGCTTTTTAGGGCGACAATGAAAGGAGGTTTGCCCTTATAGAGTGTCGTATCTCGTGGCTGACCGCCGTCGGGCTGGATCCTTGAGGGTGGTGTGCCTCCCGAGGTTTGGCAGCGGCGAATTCCAGGTTGGTATCGACAGCGTTGTTTTTCGCGGAAAACCCCAAGTGAAACACGGGGGAATGCCCGCGATCCGGCTACTGTAGAAGGTCTTAGTCCTATGCTGAAACGCCCGGATCTCATGGAGACGGAACTCCCGTTCGAGGAGTCGATCTCGGCGGCGCCCCCGGTCGCGTCCGAGTCGGCAGTGGAAGAGGTTGCCGATGAGGGGCTGAATTCGGATTCGGGAACCTGGTTGGACGCCGAGACCAAGGCCTTTTTGTCGAGCATGCTGGTGCATGTCGGGTTAATCGTCGGCTTGGCTGCCATTCCGATCGTCGTCGAGCCGGAGTTGGTCACCTCCTTGCTGATCGAATCCGAACCGCCGGCCATCGAGGAACCGGACTTCCATGTCCTCGAAGATTTGGCAGTCGCCGATCAAGTTCAGGAGAAGCTCGGCAGCAATTTGATCAGCGATACCGCCTCGGCCTTGAGCCTTGCGCCGGAAGTCGCCGAAATTTCTCAAGTCGTTACTCCGGATGTGACTGTCCCCACGCCGTGGGCGAACCTCGACCTGTCGGTTCAGGTAAAGCAGGCCTCGGCTCTAGTCGAGTCCCAACGGACGGTGCGCGGTCTTACCGGCGCGGGGGTGGCCGGTACCGATGGGGCGATTGATCGGATCACCATGGAGCTGATCCAATCGATCGAAGAGCGTCCGACGTTGGTGGTTTGGCTGATGGATGCCTCGGTCTCGCTGATTCGTCGCCGAGCCGAAATTCGCGAAAGGCTGGATCGGATCTACGAGGAGTTGGGAATCATCGAGGCGATGCGGCGAAAGGATGCCGAGCGGTCGGGCGAAGCCGAACGCTTGTTGACCAGTGTCATTGCTTTCGGCAAGACCGTCGATCTGGTCACCAAAAATCCGACAGCTGATCGCCGAGAGATCCAGGATGCCATCGACAGTATCCAGATCGATGATTCGGGTTTGGAAATGACCTTCTCCGCCATTTATCTGGCGGCTGATCGATTTAAGAATTTCCGCAATATGAAAAGTGAACGCGGCCCGGAACGCAACGTTGTGTTCATCGTGGTCACCGACGAACGAGGGGACGATATCCAAGGCTTGGACAAGTCGATCGAGATCTGCCGCAAATTCGCGATCCCTGTCCATGTGCTGGGCGTGCCGGCACCTTTTGGCCGTGATGTGACCTACATCAAATACGTCGACCCCGATCCGAAGTTCGATCAGACGCCGCAGTGGGGGCAGATCGATCAGGGGCCGGAGACCCTCTATCCGGAGCGGGTTCGTCTGGGGTACACCCGAAATTACTATGAAGAACCGACGATCGATTCCGGTTTTGGTCCCTACGCCATGTCCCGCATTTGCTACGAAACCGGTGGTATTTATTTCACTATCCACCCCAACCGCAAGTACGGCACCGATGTTCGATCCAACGAAATCGAGGCCTTCTCCTCGCGGATGAAGGCTTTCTTCGATCCGGAAATCATGAGCCGTTATCGTCCAGATTACCTGCCGGAAACCGAGTACTTGCGGCAGGTCAGCAAGAGCCCGCTGCGGTCAGCTCTGCTGCAGGCAAGCAAGCTTTCGCGGGCCGATGTGTTGGAGAAGCCACGCACCACCTTTATCCGACGCGATGAACCGGGCTTCATTCGCGACCTGACGAAAGCCCAGGAGGAAGCGGCCCGACTCGAGCCGGCTCTCAATCAACTGGTGAGCGTGCTACAAATCGGCGAGGCTGGCCGAGCCAGTGAAAATTCGCCGCGGTGGTTGGCTAGTTTTGATCTTTCTTATGCGATCTCGCTGGCCGCCAAGGTCCGTACCGAGACCTATAACTTGATGTTGGCCAAGGCGAAGCGTGGGATGCCCTTCACCAACCCCAAGAACAATACCTGGACGTTGGTGCCCTCGGAGGAGGTTTCTGTCAGCAGCAAATTAGAGAAAGAAGCCCAACTAGCTAGGAAGTTGTTCAACGAAGTGCTGGCCAAGCATACCGGAACCCCCTGGGCTTACCTGGCGAAGACCGAGTTGGAACACCCGATCGGCTGGTCCTGGCAGGAGTCGGCGACCGATTTGAGCCCGGAGAAAAAAGAAAACAATCGGCCCAACAACAATCCGATGCGGCTTCGGGATGATGAGCAGGCTAAAATGCTCAAGCCGGCCCCCCCCAAGCGGCCTATTCCGAAGCTTTGATAGAAGGAAAAACGCCAGCCTTCCGAAGAGGTTCTCCCCGGCATGGCGGTGGAACTCAAGCATCCGATGGCTGCGGCCGGTACTGCGAGCAGCCCGCGGCCGTCGCGAGCGAGGGGAAATAATTTAGCCCCGGCTCCTTTTACCCGTGGTTCAATACCCTCGGCTTTTCGCTTCAGCCTTATTTAGCCATCGAGCCGAGCGGTGTTTGCCGGTGCTTCCTCCCTGGGCGACTTCTCGAGGGGCTTGTCGGCGGTTCTCGCGGTGGCTAGGACTTCCTTAGCCGGCAGCCAGGTTATCGAGAATGCTTCGCACTAACCGCCGGGTTTTTTGTCCGAACTGGCCAAGATTGAGGAAGGTGGCACGTGGGAGTTGCCGTCGAATGGCATCGCCGAGCTGGCTTCGCAGTAGCGGATCGCGCCCAAGCCGGACGGCCGCCGCGACGTAGTCTTCGTCGGTGCTGGCTACCATGTATGCGCTCGTGTCCCCCCCAAGCTCTTCGAGAAGGGCTGCGGACAGCTTCGAGCGTGGGTAGCGGCCACGCTGCGTCACCACTGGGACTGCCCCGCGCAAAGCTTGACACACTGCGTCAGCCTGACAGAGCGGGAAACTATCCAGGTATACCTGGCTGAGGCTCAGATAATCAACCCATTGATCGTAAGTGGGGAAAGGTTGCGGGTGAAGGATTCTCAGGCGTTGGGATGCGACTCCGTGCTCCTGGAGGCAACGGCAGACGAAGTGATAGAACGCCGTTTGCCGGTAGGCGATCGCTCGCGATGGATCAAAGGGGATCAGCATCAGGATCGAGTCGGGGACCTGCGAAAGGATCTTACCCCACTTGGTGAGCAACTCGCGGCTGATATCAGCGACGGGGGTGATGGAGCTGAACACGAAATGGTTGACCTCCAGCTGTAAGTCCTCGCGACGGATGGGGGCTAGTCCGGGATGCGAGATCGCTGGCTGGGCATAGGCTACCCCCGAGCCTTCGATCGGAAAGAGCTTTTCCTTTAGCCCCTCGGCGACATAGCCATCGTGCAGCGCAGCGGCTTGCCCGGCGACGATACCATCGATTGCCGTCAGACCGGTCGGAACCGCATTGTTTACCGCTAATTGGAAGCGGGCCATACGACACGTAGCCAACAGACAGGCGCGATGGTCGACACTGAAGTCGGTGGAAAAAATCAGTAAATCCAACTCTTCTAAACGCAGGAACTCGATTTGATCATGCAGCTCCTTCGGGAGCAGCTTGTTCTGATAGCCGCGCTCCAGGTAGAGCCGTTCCATCGGATCGTTGGTTTGTTCGCGAAGATACAGGCGCACATCCCAGGCGGGGTCCATCCCTTCCAGCCAGCCCAGCCCGCGGGCGGCCAGGCCACTGGCTTCCAACCGCGGCAGAAGGATCCCGACCCGATGGGGGCGGGCCGTGGCTGGCGAGGCCAATCCCCTATCGACTTCAAAAAGCCAGGCCTTCATCGCACAGTGGAGAATGCGGCCGTGATAGTTGACCATCGGGCCTGCCGCTAGCGACGCGTTGAGATAGCGGTAGCCATGTTGCAGTTGCATGACCTGGATCGCCAAATGCTTGTGGTAAGGGCTGGGCGGTTCCTGCTCCAGGCACCGCCAGATGGTTTCCAAGCTCTGGCGGCGAAGTTCGAAGTAACGCTCAGCTTCCCCCGGCTGCTCTAGCCAATCGAGGTACTGGGCGACAAAGCGGAGGAAATCGGGCCTCAGCCAGTCCGGCAACCGCCGGAAGTCGATAGCGACCGGCAGTTCTTGCGGCGAGAGCACCAGCATGGCCGAAATCAAATAACGGAGGAAATCGGCGGAGTAGCCGACGGCGTCCTCCAGGGTTGCTTCCAGGCCTGGGGCGGGAGCTACCAGTTCCTCGGCCGCGATGCCCGTCAACGGCGAAAGGTTCCAGACACCGAGTTTCAAAAAGCGGGCGACTAGCTTTCCCCAGGCGCCGCGATAGGCGTATTCCATCTTCGTTGGGGGAAGCGAGCTCCAGAATCGCATCAACCGATTCCGGGCATGAGTCAAAGCTACCAAATAATCCCGATCGTTCAACTGACGACTGGCTTGGTCCAGAAGCAAGTCGATAGCCGCCGCCTCGCACTCTTCAGGCACCGCCACCTGTTCCGGGGAAATGATCGTGTGCGTCGTGCCGGGTTGGAGTTTTAAGCGTGGACGGTCCAGGACCGTTGCCAGGAAACGGCGGAGATCGTCATGGGTTTCTAGGTACTGCATCGGATTGCCGGGGTAATCCCATAGCGAATGGCCTGCATTGAGCGGATGGTAACGCAGGATGGCCCGCGGCTTGTATCGATTAGCTTCGGTAAGGGTCGAGCAGAACGGTCCGCTGCCTTTGCCGACGATCGCCAAACACCGGTTGCTGATGCTCGATAAGACCCGCAGATTGAAACTGGAGCAGTCGATAATGTTCGAGCGGGTCCCATTGGGGGTGGCCGTGCAATAGAAATGCAGTTCGGGGAACTCCTGGGCCAAGGCTAGAACATCGAATTCAAAATCCGAGTGCTTGGAACGAGCGATCCCGTTTTCCAGGAAAATACCGCGGTCTGCTACGACTACCTCGACCGGCGGGAAATCCAGCATTGGGACGAAATACCCATCAATCGCCAGCTGATCCATCCCGGCCGCCCGCACCTGGCGATTATACAGGGTGAGCATCGATTCCCAGGTATGGTGCAGGGTGTCATGGTACAGGCCCGCCCAAAGATAGATCGGGAGGTATCCCGGCGGGCATAGATGAAGCAACGAATCAGGGGTAAGGTGCGAAGGGGGGTCATGCCGTGGATCGATATAGATCTGGACCGGTAAGTCCTCGACGATGTAGGCCTGATTCTGCCAGCAACCGTACGCGATCTGGACATCGTGGCGATCGAGGACTCGGCGAACGAGGGGGCGAGTCAAGGCTAAGTCGCCGGCCCGCCAGTTCAACCAGAAAAAAAGCTTGTGCATTGGAATGGCCTGATTCAGCCTAACCACCTGATCGCGATGAATCCAAACCGCGCTGCGCGGCTTCATGGGATACCATCTCGGCGATCATCTTCTCAAAGGAAACCGACGGCTGCCACCCGGTCGCCGTTTTCAGTCGGGCCGGATTACCGATCATCGGGTTGCGTTTTCGCAGGCTGATCGCAGGACTTTGCTGGACCCACTGCCGCCAGTCTAAGTCGAGGCAGGCGAAAGTGGTGGCAGCAAAGTCCGCGACGGTTCTCTTGATACCCGAGGCGATCACAAAATCATCGGCTTCAGCGGCGGCCAAGATGGCCTGCATCGCCAAGGTGTAGTCGCCAGCATAACCCCAATCTACGATCGCCGACAAATCTCCCAGGATCAAAGGTTCGGTACGTCCTAATTTGATGGCGACCGCGGCTTTTACGATTTTTTGCGACAAAAAATCAGACCGTCGGTAGGGCGATTCGTGGTTGAAAAGAAAACCAACCGATGCAAACAAAGCGTGCTGCCGACGATAAAAACGGCAACTCTGCACCCCCGCCGTCTTGGTGATACCGTAGATACAGATCGGGTCCAACGGTGTCTGCTCATCGATCGTCTCCTGCGACGGGCTGCCGAAAGTATGCGAAGAGGCAGCGTAAAACAAGCGGGACTTCGGTAGATGACGCACCATCCCTTCCAGGCAATGGAGCAAACCGCGGACGTGCACCTCGTAACTCTCCGCAAATAACTCGGCGGTTGCCATCAAGCTGGCTTCGGCCGAATGATGGAAGGCCGCCAGGTAGTAGATCTCGTGGGGCTGGAATTCCCGGATGAGCCGGTTCAGGCTTTCAGGCTCGAGGATCCGACAGGCGGACCATTCTGCTGCCGATGATGACGCGATGGCTGATTCGCCTTCCAGCCGACAGCCTTGCTTCGAACACCCGAGAACCGAATAGTTGGCAGCTAGCAGTTGTTGGATCAGCAACCGGCCATCCTGGCCCTGGCTACCAATGACAAGAGCGCGTTTCATGAGGTAACGATCTCGATCCGAGGCATGGGGAAGATCATCTTGCCGCCGGCACGCAGGTAGGCTGCCTCGCGATGGATGAGGTTGTCGCGGAAATGCCAGGGCAAGACCAGGAAGTAATCGGGTCGCTGAACATGGGCCTCTGCCTCCGAAATGATAGGGATGAGCGAACCCGGGGTATAGCAACCGAACTTATCCGAGTTGACTTCGGCGATCGCCGGCAATTCCAGAGCGGTCAGTCCACAATACTGCAGGATCACGTTCCCTTTGGTCGAAGCCCCGTATCCCAAAACTTTCGCCCCTTGCGCCCGTAGGCTTCCAAGAAAATTCAGCAATTCATGGCGGTGCTGCTGCACCCGCTCGGCGAAAGCCGAGTAAGGGATGGAAGACTCCAGCTTGAGCTCCGCCTCGCGAAGTTTTATGGCTTCCACCGCCGGGGTCGGCTTGAAGGGAGCGGCCGCATGGGCCGCGGTGATGGCAAAGCTGCCGCCGTTGACGTCGTTGAGTTGTAGATCGATGATCTTGAGCTTGGCTCGCGACAAGGCCCAGTCGATTTGCCGCACCGCATAGTACTCCAGATGCTCGTGGCAGATCGTATCGTAGGAAGTCGTCTCCAGCATCGATGGCAAATAGCTTTGTTCAAAGTGCCAGACTCCTCGTGGAGAAAGGACCTCTGCAATTTGTCGCACGAAAGCTAAAGGATCCTCCAGGTCGTAGAACATGGCGATCGAGGTAATGATATCGGCTTGACGCTTTCCAAAGGCCTGCCGAACCACCGTCGACGAAAAGAAGTCGCTGATGACATGAATGTCTTGGCGATAATAAGGACGGAATTTGGCCGAGGTGGGGTCGATACCTACCAGGGTCGGGCCACCGGCATGGTAAAAGGAGAGGAGCGTTCCGTCGTTGCTGCCGATATCGATCACCAGCGAATCGGCGGTGGGTTGGACCAGGCGGGTCAGGGTCGCCACTTTGTCGCGGAGATGGTCAACCATCGCTCGATTCAAGGAGGAACGGTAGCCATAATTGGCCCCATACATTTCGTTCAGATCGAAGGAATGCCGCAGTTGGACCAGGCCGCAATGATGATGCCTGTCGGCGATGTGGCAGCGGACGAGTTCCAGCGGTCCGGTACTGACATGATCGCTCTTGCTCCGAGGAAAGATCCCGGTCAGGGCTTGTTCCCCCAAGTGCAGGATCGGATGAAGCTCGGGGTTGCCGCACAAGCGACAGCATTCGATAGCTTGGTAAGGACGAGGCATGCTTAAAAGATCCGTCATTGCTGAGGCTTGGGACAAGTCCGGTCCGCTCATGAGACCCGAGTGTATTCGCAACAGGTGGATTTTTGTAGACTGATTCGCCGGCTCGTCAGCCGCCGGCGTTGCCCAGCGATCGTTTATCGTCTTCAGGAAAGCCAGTCAATGATTCGAGTATGGATGGTCTCCCGACGGGCGACCCGCTGCGGGGTCGCCGACTATGGACAACGAATTTACGCGATTCTTCGGCAGTCCAAGCTCCTGGATATTACCTGGTTGGAGGTGTCGAACGCGGAGGAATTCCTCGATCGATGGCGGCGGGAATCACCGGCGATCATTCTCTACAACTATCATCCCTATGTTTTACCCTGGGTCACCGACGAATTCCTGGCGCCGTTGCGAAGGGTTCCCCAGGTCGCCATCTACCATGAAGGAGGGCTAGCGTTTCAACCGGATGCCATCATCAATATCGATTCCACTGCCCAGGAAGATGCCGGGCAGTTGCATTTCGTATCGCCACGCCCCCTCTTCGAGCGTTTGGAGCTCGGACCACCGCCAGCCAATCCGCTGCCGACGATCGGCAGCTTTGGTTTTGGGTTCCCCGACAAAAATTTCCCGTTGATCGCCTATTTGGTAGCCACGCAATTCCCGCAGGCTCGACTGCGGCTGAATATCCCCTTTGCTGAGTTCGGCGACGATCAGGGGCTCAGCGCCCGACGCGAAGTTGAAAAGGTCCGCGAAGTACTGCGGGGGCTGAATCCCCGAGTCGAACTGGAAGTCAGCCATGACTTTATCGAACAGGCAGAAATGCTCCGCTGGCTGCATGCCAACGATTTGAATTTGTTCCTCTATGACAAGAGCGAAGCCAGGAGCTTATCGTCGACTATCGATTATGCGCTGAGCGTGCGTCGCCCTATCGGTATTTCCAACTCAGTCATGTTCCGCCATGTGGCTCAGGTCCAGCCGACCATCCTGGTTCACCAAGCCTCGTTGCCGACCTTGATCAGCCAGGGGATCCAGCCGCTTCTCCCGTTGTATGAACAACACAGCCATGCTCGGCTCATCGCCAAATACGAACAGGCTATCGAGACGATCCTGCGTCGACGTTGGCCCTAGATCGATAGCAGGTCGCGGACAATCTTTCCGTGCACGTCGGTGAGACGGTAGTGTCGTCCCTGGAATTTGAAGGTCAACTGTTCGTGGTCGATCCCCAGGCAGTGGAGCAGCGTCGCATGCAGATCGTGTACACTGACGGGCCTATCGACGATATTGTAGCTGAAATCGTCGGTCTGCCCGTAGGACAAGCCGGGTTGGAAGCCGCCCCCGGCCATCCACATGGTAAAGCAACGCGGATGATGATCGCGACCATAGTTGTTCGGTGAGAGATCGCCTTGGCAATAGACGGTACGACCGAACTCGCCCCCCCAAACGACGATGGTTTCGTCAAGCAGGCCGCGTTGCTTGAGGTCGGCGATCAAGGCCGCGGTGCTTTGGTCGGTCTCACGGGCACGCTGACGCAGTTGTTTCGGCAGTGAGCCATGGGTATCCCAGCCGCGGTGGAACAGCTGCACAAAACGGACGCCTCGCTCGCTGAGCCTTCTCGCTAGCAGTACATTGTTGGCGTAGGTGCCCGGTTTCCTCGCATCTTCCCCATACAACTGGAAGGTCGACTCGGGTTCATCGGAGATGTCGGTCAACTCGGGGACAGAAGCCTGCATCCGATAGGCCATCTCGTACTGGGAAATGCGGGTCTCGATCTCCGGATCGTGGACTTCCGCCAGATGCAGGCGATTCAGGTCCGCCAGGTCATCGAGCGTTTGACGGCGGAGATGAGGGCTGATCCCCTCGGGATTATTGAGAAACAGGACCGGGTCTTTGCCCGAGCGAAAGCGAACTCCTTGATGCACCGAGGGCAAGAAACCGGCTCCCCACAAGCGATCATAAAGCGGCTGGTCACCACTGCCCGAGAGCATGGCGACAAAAGCCGGTAGGTTTTCGTTTTCACTCCCCAGGCCGTAGCTCATCCATGCTCCCATACTCGGCCGACCGGCCAGCTGAAAACCGGTCTGCAGGAAGGTGATGGCTGGATCGTGATTGATCGCCTCGGTGTGCATCGACTTGACGAAACAGAGTTCGTCGGCCACCTTCGCCAGGTGCGGCATGACCTCACTGATCCAGGCACCGCTTTGGCCATGTTGCCGGAAGTCGAAGATCGAGCGCGCCACGGGAAAGGAACTCTGCCCGGCGGTCATACCGGTCAGACGCTGGCCACCAAACACCGAGGCCGGGGTTTCCTCACCATGCACTTGATCCAGGTAAGGCTTGTAATCGAAGAGGTCCTGCTGCGGCGGCCCCCCCGACTGGAAGAGATAAATAATACGCTTGGCTCGACGCGTGCTCGCTCCACCCGCGGCGGTCGCGGGGACTGTGCATGATCGATCGAGCAACGATGCCAGGGCAACGCTGCTCAGGGCCGAAGAGGTGCCCCGCAAAAACTGGCGGCGGGCTGGAAGGATTGGTTGCGAGTCCTTCGCGGAAGGGGGGGGAAGGTGGTTACTCACGCGTGGTCACCTCGTCGAGATTCAAGATCACATTGGCTAGGCTAGTCCAGGCGGCCTGCTCCGCCTCGGGCACCGAGGATATCGCTGGGGCTTGGCCAACCTGCAACAGGGCTTTGGCCGCCGTCGGCTGCTGGGAAAAGGCTTGTCGATAGGTATCCAAGGCTTTTACCAGTAACCCTTCTTCCGTTTCGGTCGGCCAGCGGGCAGTGGCCTTGCGAAAGGCGATGGCGATCCGCTCACGGTCCTGAGAATGGGCGGCTAACACCGACCATTCTCCCAACTTCCTGGCCGCTTCGACGAAGGTGACTTCGTTGAGCAGCGTTAAGGCTTGGAGGGGCGTATTGGTGGCCTTGGGCCGGACCGAACAGGATTCCCGGTCGGTGTTGTCTAAGACCGCCATGGTCGGTGGGGATAAGGTTCGCTTCCAATAGGTGTACAGGCTACGGCGATACAGGTCCGCCCCTTTCCCGACAGTGTACTTCGCGTTGCTTGCCTCTTCCCACAAGCGGGCTGGCTGGTAAGGAAAAACGGAAGGGCCGCCCTGCTTCTCTACCAACAAGCCGGAGAGGTACAGGGCTTGATCGCGCAGGACATTGCCTGGCAACCGTAAACGCGGTGCCCGAGCTAGCCAGCGATTGTTCGGATCAAGCTGGCGATGCTCGGGTTCAAGGTGTGAGCTTTGCCGATAAGTGTGCGACATCACCATCGTTTTGAGAATCTTCTTCATATCCCAGCCTTGAGCGATGAATTCTGCCGCTAACCAGTCGAGCAACTCGGGATGGGAAGGGGGCTCGCCTTGTGTTCCAAAATCCTCGGTAGTCCGGACCAACCCGGCACCGAAGAGCATCTGCCATAAGCGGTTGACGATGACCCGACCCGTCAACGGATGCTCGGGGCTGACCAGCCACCTGGCCAGCGCCAAGCGACTGTTGCTTTCGCCGGCAGGTAGCGGTGGCAGGAAGGCGGGTACCCCCGAAGCTACTTTCTCACCCAACGCGTCGTACACGCCGCGAATCCGCACGTACGAGGGACGAGGTTCGAGCAGGTCACGCATGATCATGGTGGTCGGCAAGGAATCATGATATGCCGTACGCTTGGCCCGGGCCTCCAGCAAGGCCTCCCAGCTTTCGCGCTGTGTTGGATTCGCGCCCTGCTCCAGATAAGCGATTCGCAGCCATTCGGCTTGCCTGGGACTGCGCGCGGCGGGGGGAAGCTTGAGGATTTCGTCCAAACTGGCCGGCTCAGCCAACCAGTCGATTTCCTCGGGAGACAAAGTGCGTCGCGTGTAAAAACGCAAGTCATCGATCTCTCCCGACCAATACCCTACATGCTGGCTGTGACCTAGTTGCATCTGATCGCCGAAGTCGCGAGCCGCCGAGTTGCTGTTGGTGTTACGAATGACGGTCACCGCTTGACGTACCCCATGGAGGTATATCCGCATACCGGCCGCCCGCTGCGTTCCATCGTTGGTCAAAGTTACATGGACCCACTCGCCCGGTTGCAGGCGGGCGACGGTTTCGATTGTCGAGACCCCTGATATCCAGCGGGTATTGATATTCCATCGCAAACGGCCATCGACAAACTCGACCAGGATCCCTTCCCGCCGCGTATTGGCCGCCTCGTTCGAGAGGACCGGACCGCGCTCGACCTCGTCCGGCTTCAACCAGAATGCGATCGAATGACGTCCATTGCCGACCAGACCCTCGATTTTTCCCAGGCTGGCATGGCTCTCTTGACGGAGTTGGATAGCCTGGCCACGGACCCCTTCGACCAGACGTGCCTCGCTGCCGGCCAGGTTCAGTTGCTGTTCATCTTCGAAATCGAAGTAATGATCCAGCCCGTGCTTGAGGACCGGGGTATCCACTACCGCCGATTTTTCCCAAGCCCGCTGGCCGGCCACCAAGTCGGCTTCCTGAGACGACAAGGCCTTTCGGGCCCGCTGCACACGCTGATCGAGTTGCCCCAGTTGGGCTCGCTGTTCGTCGGTCGGGGTCTTGATCCAGGGCTCGGAATTCCCGAATTTGATGGCTCGGCCACTCTCGGCGACATCGTTGAAGTAATCGATGAGCTGGTAGTATTCGCGCTGGTTCAACGGGTCGAATTTGTGGTCATGACAACGGGCGCAACCAGCAGTCATCGCCATCCAGACGGTCGCGGTAGTATCGACACGATCGACGGCGTTCTCCAACAGGAACTCGTCGATCGGGATCCCCTCTTCGGAATTATACCGGTGATTGCGATTGAAACCGGTGGCGATCAACTGCCGATGGCTGGGATCGGGAAGCAGGTCGCCAGCCAATTGCTCGATGGTAAACTGGTCAAAGGGCATGCCTTCGTTGAACGCTTCGATGACCCAATCCCGCCATCGCCACATGTCGCGGTGCCCATCGTTTTGATAGCCGTCGGTATCGGCATAGCGGGCTGCTTCCAACCATGACCAGGCCATCCGTTCTCCATACCGAGGCGATTTCAGCAAACGGTCGACGGCCTGCGAATAGGCCGCTTCCTGGCCGTGCAGTTCGATTTCGGCAAGGTATTGGTCGAGTTCATTCAGGCTTGGCGGTAGGCCGGTTAAGTCCAGCGACACTCGGCGCAGTTGGGTTTCCGCGGGAGCTAACGGGGATGGCCTCAGCCCCAAGGCTGCCAGTGGCTGACGGATCAAGGCGTCGATCGGATGTTCGGCGTCGGCGACCACCACCTTCGGTTGGATGATCGGGAGGAAGGCCCAATGCTTCTCGTACACGGCTCCCGCAGCTACCCATTGCCGAAAACTCTCCTTCTGGGCTTGGCTAAGCTTCAAACCCGACTCGGGCGGCGGCATTTGCTCCGCCGGGTCGTCGCTGTAGATCCTTCGCACCGCCTCACTCTCGGCAGCGTTTCCTGGCCAGATCGCTACCCGACCGTCTCCTCGATCGGCTTGTGCGGATACAGCATCATCCAGCCTCAGTCCAGCTTCACGGGTATTCGCATCCGGCCCATGGCATTGAAAACAGGCATCGGCCAAGAAGGGCCGGATATCGCGATTGAAGCTGATCGCCCCCTGCGATTCCTCACCCCAAAGCAGGCTGGGTAACATCACCCAGCTAAGCACCCCATACCAGCCTGCCCCAGAGATAATACAGGCGGGAAAGGACGCGAATATTCGTTTCATCACGACAATTCCAGGAATGGAGGGGCTCAACCGGCGTGCAGGCTGAACGGTAAAACGGTAGGTCGACAAGGGTCAGGGACGGCGGCCCCTCGAACTTTAGTATGCCCGAATAAGGCTATGACGTCTACGATGAAGCCATAAAGGACCGTCCGTGAAGCTGACCTTGAAGTCCCGCGTGGATCACCTTGGGACGATCACTTGGAACAAGGGGCAGCCAAGGCGACATCGAGCCCGAGGAGGCTTAGCCGGCGAGCAAGTCGGGAATGACACCGGTGCTATCGCCATGGGCTGTCACCGGCAGGCCGATCCCTTGCAGCAAGGTGAGCCAGGCGTTGCACAGCGGCGTTCCTTTCGGCATCACCAAGTGCTGGCCGAGCTTGACTTTGGCCCCGCCTCCGGCGATGAGGGTCGGGCAATTCTCCAAATAATGAATACTGTGGATGTTGCTGCCATACGCCAGGCAAGTGTGATCGAAAAGGGAGGTTCCGTCCGGTTCGCGACTGGCTTTCAACCGGTCGATCAGATAAGCCAGCAGTTCCGATTGCTTGCGATCTCGAAGTTGACTGGCTTCCATTCGCGGACCAGCCGAGTAGTGACTCATGTTATGTCCAGTGAAAGCGATGTTAAGGCTTTGCAGCAGCTTGTCGACCGGTTGACGGTAAGTGACGACACGCGTCGTGTCTGTCTGCAGGGCGGCTACCATCAAATCGTACATCAGCTTGATTTCGGCATAGCCATCGATATCCCGCGACGGCTCTTCGATCGCGTTTTCCGGGACTGCCTTGGGTTTATCCAACCATTGTTCGTCTTTGGCGAGACGAGTTTCAATATCGCGGATACTCTGAAAGTATTCGCCTAACTTATCGCTATCTTCCTTGTTCAAGCCGCGGGCCAAGCTGGTCGCATCTTCGAGCACGGTATCCAGCACGCTGCGTTTCTGCTGAAGTAAGGCTTGTCGTTGAGCCAGCGGAACGGTCTCTCGCGAGAAGAGTCGATGGAAGGTAACCAGTGGATGATTGAATCCGGACAACGGCTTGCCCTGGCGGTTCCAGGCCAACGATAAACCCGGACCATGCCCTGACTCTTCTCCCTGATCGCAACTCAACTGGATCGAGTTGTAGCGGGTTTCTTGGCCAAGGGCCTCCGCCGCTACCTGGTCGGCGGAAATCGTATTGTGGAAGCTTTGACCAGGTTCGGCATACCGATTCGCGCCGGTCAGCCAAAAGGTGCTGCCCCAATGGGCTTCATTGTTGAATTTGTTGGAGAGATTTTGCACCACGGTGAAGTCGTGGCGATGCCTGGCCAACGGCTCGAGCCCCGCGGGCAATTCATAATCGGCTCCGACCTGGTCGACAGCCGGATACCAGGTCTCACGCGTTACCCCCCAACCGAAACCGATGAATACCATCCGCTTCGGACGGGTGCTGGCGGCGATCGCGGCCGACGACGAACGATAACCTAGAGACGCCATCATCGGCAAAGCCACGATGGCCGTACTGGACCGTAGGATTTTTCTTCGCGACCAACGTGGGGAGCTCGACATCATTATCTCGGATGGGAAGGAAGGTTTATTGCTTTGAAACGTTACAGTTTTTCGATGACGATATCATCCAACAGGATCGAACCGTGACTTAGGAAAGCCACGCTGTGAATCGGGATTTCCTGCCAGAAGACCCGATGGGTCAGCTGTTCTCGGCCGTCGATCCAGGCGGTCCATTGGTTATCGTGGATCTCGAGAACAGCTTCATGCCACGTGCCTAGTTGCAGTTGGGTCGGGCCGCTGAGCGAGGGACCGCGATACCGGTAGGCGCCCCGCGGATGCGGTTTGGCTCCCGCCTCCAGCTTGGGATGTCGGGGATCTTCGGTGTAGCCATCTTCGACGAATCCCAAATCGTAGCCACCATCGCGCAGCCACTGCCCTTGCCGATCCAATCCATCCGAACTCAGCCGTAGCCGGGCGATATGCTCATGGGGTAAGACGCTGAACGCGAACTTCCCGTTCGGCAAGACCTCGATCTGGGAATGGGGCGCTACTAGCTGGAAACGGAAGATAACCCTGAGATCCTTCAGGCCAGGCAACTTCGCCTGGATCGGCTTCCCGTGGCCGCTCACCCCGAGCCGCTCTCGTTCAAAGATCCCAGCAACCATGCCATCCTTCCACTCCCAGGAGTTATCGACCTGCCAGCTCGCATGGCTCCACTGAGTCGGATCGATCGTTTGGCTATCGAAGGACTCGGCGATCAGCCTGATTCCCAATCGCGAGCTCTGGGCACAGAGGATGGTCTGGTGAGTAGCGGCTATCAGCCAGCACAGCCACAGGCTTTGAAAAGGAATCGAGCTCATGATTTATACTGAAATACAGGATGGGTAATCAACGCCTGAATCAAAGCGCGAAGGCTATAGCCTTTGGCTTTCGTTTGATTCATGAGTTCAGCCACGATAGCCTCGTCTTGAAAAGTGTAGGGTCGTCCCAAGGCGTAGGCGAGCAGCTGCTCACACAGGCCGCGAACGAAGACTTCTTCGCGTTCGGCTAGTAGCTCGCGCAACTCGAAAAAATCCTGGAACTCCTGGCCATCGGGGAAGCGGCCATGGGCGTCGATCGGATGTTCCTTGAATTTTTTCACGATATTGCGAGCAGCTAGCTCGGTATATTCCTTGTCCCGCCACAACCCGACCGCATCGAAATTCTCCAGGCCGAAGCCGAGTGGATCTATCTTGGCGTGACACTGCGCGCATTGAGGTTCCTCCATGTGCGCTGACAGTAACTCGCGGGCTGAAAGGAGCTTCCCTCCATGTCGACTGAGTTGTGGAACATTGGCGGGAGCGGGAGGTGGGGGATCATCCAGCAACTTGCGCAACAGCCAAGCCCCGCGTTCTACCGGTGATGAACGTTCACCGTCGGAGCCCATCGCCAGGATGGCCGCCATTCCAAGGATACCGCCGCGGGGTAGTCCGGGGGGAACAGCCACCTTGCGGAATTCGCTCCCTGCGATCCCATCGATTCCGTAGTATTGAGCCAGCAGGTCATTGATCACCACGAAGTCGCTCTTCAGCAGCGATGCGGCCGGCAAGTCTTCCTCGAGGATGGTCGAGAGAGTGCGGAAAACTTCCTGCCGAGCGGCTCGCTTGATGCTGTCGTCGAACTTCGGATAAAGCCGATAGTTGAACTGAAAGAAATCTAGCCTTTCCATCTGCAACCATTGATGGGCAAAGCCGGAGATCATCCTCGCTACTTTGGGTGACGCCAGCATCCGCTCGGTTTGCTGACTCAAGATGGCCGGCTGCCTCAAGTCCCCGCGGCCAGCCGATTTCAGCAAATCGCCGTCCGGCGGACTACTCCATAAGAAATAGGAAAGGCGACAAGCCAGTTCGTGGGGCTCGAGTAGGTGCGGGCTGGCTTGACCATCGGTCGGTTCCGCCAGGTACAAGAAGCTCGGTGATGCCAGGATGGCGCTTAATGGCTCCTTGAGGGCTTCCTCGAAGCTTTCACCCGCGGCTAGTTTTTCTTGGTAGAGCCTCACCAGTTTATTCAGATACGCAGGCTGGACCGGCCGGCCACGAAAAGCCCGTTTGGCAAACCGCGCGAGGATGGCACGGGCGTAACGCTCGTCTCGAACGGCATCCGGGCCGGCGAAAAAGATCGATTGATGGGCAGGGGGTGGCCAATCCTCGTAAATTGGACCCTCCCATTCGAGCCAATCGACCCAGATCGCCGGTTCGATGCCGAAGCCGGTGGTGGTCAGCGATTGCCGATGTCGATAATTGGCCGCTTCGCCGCTGTTAAATTGCCGTTCCCGCAGCGCGATGACGCGTTCCCCAATCAAGATCCGTTTGTTGGTCTGGCTGCCGATATCTTCACTCAGCGGGCGTGTCAGCGCCGGCAGCTGGATCTCCCATTCGATGATTTGTGGTTGTTGTAAACTTCCCTCGACCTGGCGGCAATCCAGCAAACCGATGGCATCGTTGAGCGACTTACCGCGAAAGCCGATCTCCACGAAACTTCGCTCGGCCGGTGTCCGGGGAAGGACGCCGAGCCGGGCACGCAGTCGATAGGTCCCGGGCGGCATTTCGTCGGGAATACCCAAGCCCACCTGGCCATTGGGTTCAGCGATGGTCAGTAAAGCGCCGCTCCGCGTTTCCTCACGCGTCAGATAATCGATCATCGGTGGCGTGTTGGTCTCCCAAACGCGCAAGCGAAATTCCATCTCCTTTTCGTCCACCAGCCCGAAGTCGGATGGCGGCCGATCCTTCGCGGCCGTCCATTGCCTGTAGGCCCGAAAACCACCCATCTGGTAGCCACGCAGGATGCCGGTGATACGGCGATTGGCTTCCTCCTCGACCTCGATCCTTTCTTTGCGGGTAGCTACCGGCGGTCCGCTGACGATCGCGTTGTCCAAAGCCTTGCGGGCGACCGCGAGGTACTGTTCGAACTGGTCGGAAGAAAAATACAAGGCTTTGCCGAACGTGTCTAACGTCCCGCCACCACCGTCGTTGGGCAAGTCCTGAACTTCGACCGGGCCCCCCAGCAGTTCGCGGATAGTATGTTCGTATTCGCGTTTGTTGAGGCGACGGATAGTGATAGTTCCTCCGCTATCGCTCAGCAGGTTCCGCGCCTCGACCATCTTCTTCGATAGATGCTCGAGGAAAGCCGCCTTTGCTGGACCTGGGGGTTGCGGCCGATCCGCTGGCGGCATCTCGCCAGCATTCAAGGCATTGAGCACTTTTTGCCAACGCTCGGCGGTCGCTACCTCGCTGATCTGCAAGGGCAGGTCGTCCAAGCGAACCTGCCCCTCGGCTTGGTCGGCATGATGGCAAGCCAGGCAATACTCCTGGAAGAATAGCTGGTGCTGCTCATCGATGCGCACCGCTTTGGGGCTCGCGCCACTGCTGGCCGAAACGAACGCCGACAGCCATACAATACACGCCGCTACCAGACACGATCCACGTGTTTGCTCGCGACCCCCGCCGACTATCCTGATCATGTTGCCGATTCGAGCGTCGCTGAAGATCATCGGGCCGCGCCTGTCGAGGTCAGGCTCTTCCACACCTGAAGAGTCCGGCCGAGTGATCCTCGTATCGACTCGGGCACAGCGTACTCGGCCGCAGATGGATGGATCCGTGGATATTCGATGGGTTGAGAGGATCATGTTGTTTGAGTCGTTTTCAGGGACGTACCACCCGGATCGGCAGAAGCGGTTGGATTTTGAGCAGCAGGGAGACATCATCGACATACTGGTCTCCGAAGACCATCGGGCCTTGCTGGCTGGGCCGCGGTTTCAGGGCTGCCGCCGCTAACCAGATCACAGCATAATCGGCATTAGGAGGCAAGACACAGCGGGCGGTCAGTTTGGTCCAGGAACCATGTTGGCCTTCGCCGCCGCGACTATCCCACCGCTTCGATGCCGAAGCCAGGGCCTCACGATTGGCTAGCGGCCAGATCGTATGCATTTGCTGAGGATCACCCTCGAAAAGCATCACATGACAACCAAACCGGATGGGCTCGCCTGGTTCGACTCGGGTATCGAGCACATTCATCGACAATTCAAGGACCGCTTCTTCGCCGGGTAAGGCTTGATGGCGAATCTGCCTCAGGTCAACCAATTGATAAAGATCGCAAGAACGAGGTGAGCTATCGCGATCATGAACATCAGGATGCAGCGTTTCATCACGTCCAGCCCGCACCAGACGGAGCATTTGGTTCCCTTCGATTGCCCGAGGCATGGCCGACTTGATGACCGCCGTCTCGTTCCCACACCAAAAGCCCACTCGGCTAGGGAAGCCAGCACCGATCTCCTGCTGGCTGGACTCAAAGCCGCCATTGGCAAGTTCGGAAACACGCAAGGAGCGGGTGTAGGCTATGGGACCGGCGATTGCCCAGACCACCGCCGCGCTGAACAAGCCCATCATCAGACCAGCGACCGCCGCAGCCAGCGGTTGCCGCTGGATCAGCGTCCGCCATCGATTGCGCGGCGCGATTGCCTGCAACGAAGTTATGGGGGCTGAGTCGCTGGCTTCGGCGAAGGCCTCCAAGGCTACGTCCAGGTGGACGTGGTCGAGATATAGCCGTCTCAAGGCGGCATCTTCTTTAAGTTTTTGCTGCAGGCAGAGCGTATCTTCATCGCTGCTTGCTCCGGACAGGTATTGCTGGATCAGGCTTTCCCAGTCGTGCTTCATGACCATCCCTCCCGTTGTAGCCTGCGCCGGACACATGTCAGCAAGGCAGCGCGGATGCGTTGCAACGATTTGTAAAGCGCCATCGGCGTCTGTCCGCGACTGACCGCTAGCTGGCCTAGGTGCACCCCTTTGGCATAGGCTGCCATCACCAGTTGACGCTGTGAATCGGGGAGTTGCTCCAAACAATGTTTCAGGGCTTCTCGCTGATCGAGCAAGCGTTGCTCTCCAACCCGCGATTCTTCAGCCAAGGTAGCCACTAACTCCTCGTCGAATACCAATCGCTCGCGCTGACGCCGCTGCAGGTACTTGAGCGTTTCCAGTCGCGCCACCCCGAAAGCCCATTTCTTGAAATCTTCCGCCTGATCGAATTTTTGCCAAAGGATCACAATCACGCTTTGCAGAACCTCCGATGCTTCCTGGCGATGGGGCAGCATCGAACGAATGTAGGTGTGTAAGGCAGGCTCGTGTTCGGCGTACCACCGGAGGAATTGATCGTGTTGCGCGTCGTCCATTCAAAAATCTCGGCGTCCTGAAGTAAGCCGCGCAGCGTACCGTTTTTTGCTTGACAAAATCCAAAAAAATTCGGTTTTCTACGGACTGGAGTTCCCAGGCTTGGACCAAGGTTCCTTCCCGATGGGGTTCGGTTTCCCGACGCGTTCCCCTGGGGCTGCCCATGGTTTACCCGGTTTTTGTCGAGGAAGGGGGGCCTCTTTCGACCAGCAGGAAGTCGCAACGACGACGCCTCGAGTCGGCGATGCCGTGGCCGTGGTCGAGGCTGGGAAGCGCCCCCTGGCCGCGACTGACGTTTGGTATAAAAAACGGTTTCGTCAAACCGCGAAAAGTTCTCAAAGAGTCAAAGATGCAGAAACGCAGGCTTGGAAATACGTCCCTGGAATTAACCGTCCTCGGTTTCGGCTCTTGGGCCATCGGTGGTGGCGACTGGAAATTTGGCTGGGGAGACCAGGACGAACGCGAAGCGATCGACGCGATCGTGACGGCGGTGCGGTCGGGGATCAATTGGATCGATACGGCGGCCGTTTACGGTGGTGGACGTTCGGAAGAATTGGTGGGTAAAGCCCTGAAAGAACTCAGCGTCAGCCAGCGTCCCCTCATCGCCACCAAATGCGGCCGAGTGATGCGCAGCCCGGAGGTCATCGATAAGGTCTTGAAACGCGAGAGTGTCTTGGCCGAGTGCGAAGCCAGCCTGCGTCGGTTGGGAGTCGACTGTATCGATCTTTACCAACTGCACTGGCCCGAACCGGATGAAGATATCGAAGAAGGCTGGTCAGCTCTCGTCGACTTAAAAAAGCAAGGTAAGGTCCGAGAAATCGGTGTCTCGAACCATAGTGTTTCGCAGATGCAACGCTTACAAGCGATCCATCCGCTCGCCTCGCTGCAGCCCCCCTATAGTTTGATCGTCCCTGAAATCGAAAGCGAGATCCTCCCCTTCTGTCATGCCCACCACATCGGTGTTGTCGTCTATAGCCCCATGTACAAGGGCTTGTTGTCAGGAAAATTTACGCGGCAGCGGGCCATCGACTTGCCGGCCAGCGATCATCGCTCGCGGGATCCCCGCTTCCAGCCACCTCAAGTGGATCATCATCTGGAATTGGTCGAACAACTACGGCCTATCGCCGCCAGGCATGGTGGCAGCGTGGCTGAATTAGCCATTGCTTGGGTGTTGCGGCGACCGGAAGTGACTTCCGCCATCGTCGGTTCACGCCGGCCGTCGCAAGTAGCTCAAACGATTGCCGCCGCCGAATGGAAGCTCGATACGGCTGACCTGGAAGCCATCGACAGGGCCCTCGGCAATCATCGTCAAGCCCTCCTCGGCGCTTAGTCGATGACCGCCAGGCGAACGTCTTTCTCAGAAAAAGGGCAGCGTTCCTTCCTCGTTCGCTTCCTTGAGGATTCCATGAAATCCAGGCAGAGGTAATGTTCGTCGCTAGAGAGGCCTGCTAGGCTTATGCCGAGACGTCGGATGGAAAGTGCGGCAGCATTCATTCATGATGGGAGAGGCGATTCATGGCAAAATATGGAGTATGGTTCATCCTCGGTAGTTTAGGGCTGCTCGGCGCGGTCTCCGCGGCGATTGCCGAAAGCGGTTCTTCGGCCCAGACGGTCTTCGTCGAGGATTTCGAGCACGGCCTGGGGCGTTGGGAGTTGATCGATGCTTCGTCCTGGGCGCTGCAAGCCCATGGTATGGGGCAGAGTCTGTCAATCACCCAGCGCGAAAGCCAGTATCAGCCGAAAGTTCGCAGCCCGTTGCATATCGCGCTGGTCAAGGAGTTGAAGGTTGGCGATTTCGAAATCACCTTTCGGGTAAAGAGTACCAAAAATACAGGCAATCATCGCGACTGCTGTATCTTCTTCAATTATCAAGACCCGACGCACTTCTACTATGTGCATCTCGGAGCCAAGCCGGATCCGGCGAGCGGACAGATCATGATCGTCAACGACAAACCGCGCAGTCCGCTGACGAAGAACGAAAAGCTTGTTCCCTGGACCGATGATTGGCATCAGGTCAAGCTCGTGCGTCAGATCGCCAGCGGCAAGATCGCCGTTTACTTCGACGACTTTACCCAGCCGTTGATGGAGGTCGAAGATCGGACTTTCGGCGAGGGACGCATCGGTCTCGGTTCGTTCGATGACATGAATGCTTTCGACGATATCCGGATCAGCGTACCCTGATTCACCTTAGCTAAACTGCTTCTTGGCGGTGGGGGATCAGGCTTTTCGCTCGAGCTACTCATGCTGCGGTCGCCGCCAGCTTTCAGGGCTTGAAGGGTTGTGCATCGTCAGTCGCTGACTGACGCTCGAGCAAGTGACGCAGGGCTCTTTCTTGCATGATGGTATGGGTCCGTCCAGCCACCGCCAGGACTCGCTTGCCTGATGCCAGCTGGGTGATGATTTGCCGTACCATGGCTTGATTGCGGTCGTCGGCCAAATCCTTGGAGGCTTGGTTGACCCAGTGGACCTGACCGAGCGGATCGAACCAGGCTTGGGTCGCATCGCGGTAGGAGCCTTGATCGCCAAAATACTTGCGGAAGGTTGTCGCTACGGCTGCTTCGGTCAACGGTTCGCCTGATAGTTGCGGGAGCTTGGCGAGGGTCTGCAGGTAAGCAGCAAGCCCGTCCCCGTCAAGCGAGGCCTGGTCGCGAAATCGCTTCCAGCGAACGACTTGTCGCAGGATAAAATACAGTTTGACCTGGTCGAGCGGATAACGGGCAGCCAGGGCTTGCGCTTGCTCGGCAAGCGATGCGTCCATGCTGATCACGGGCACGCCGTCGCGACGCGCAAGGTATCCGACGAAACCGGGTTCGCCATGGCCTTGGATCGCTACTTCGCGCGATGGCGCAGTCGGGGGTAACCGCCCTTCGACCAAGGCGACTTGCGGTCGAAGTTCCTGCCATAGCTTCTCGATCAGCGTGAACTGTGGATGCTCGGGTTGGTTGGAATGCTCAGCGCCGAAATAGATCAGGTTTCCCGCCGCCGCGCGGTGATGAAAGATATAAGGCTTCTCGAAATGCCCCTGCTGGTATTCTTGCCAAGTCATCCAGGGGATGGTTGGACCATGGAGCGTCGTTTGTCCGACCACGACGCTCGTGGATACGGCGAGGATTGCGACCCCGTGGATGAGGCTTCGCTTAGGCGAGGAAGGCATCGATCGGTTCCTGACCACCCAGGGACAAAGCTACCCTGGTTCTCGGTCGTCTCGAAAAGCTTGGAGAGATATCGTCAGTCTACGGCGAGTTGGATCGGCTTCAGCCGGGCTTTGCCGCTGCCTCGGGGGCATACAGTAGGTATAGAGCGGAGTGGTCCAATTCGCCATTCCCTGGCTGTTGCACGAACTGTTCCCACTGTTGTCGGCAGTTGTCGAGCGTCGGTGAATGGAAGCCCAAGGCGGTAGCTAGTTCACAGATCAGCCGCACATCTTTGAGTTGCAGGGCAGCTCGTCCGCCGGCTGCGAAGTTGCGTTGTACCATCCGTTCGCCATGCAGTTGCAGGATGCGGCTATCGGCGAAACCTCCCAACAAGGCTTGGCGAACCTTGGCCGCATCGACACCGTACAACTCGGCGAGTCGCAGGGCCTGGGCTACGGCATCGATCGTTTGGGCGACGATCAGCTGGTTCGCCAGTTTGGTGACTTGCCCCGCACCCACCGGGCCCATGTGCGTGATACGTTTACCGACTGTTTGCAGGATCGGTAACGCTCGCTGAAAGGCCGATTCGGAACCGCCCACCATGATGCTTAAGTCACCCGCCTCGGCTCCGACCTGGCCGCCGGATACAGGGGCGTCGAGCCAAGGGATACGGCCAGCGAAATCCTGAGTTTCCGGGACGCCGGTGGTGCCGAAGTCGATAATCATGGCTTGGGAATTGAGCCCAACCGCCAAACCTTCCACGCCGAAGACGACCTCCCTGACGACTTGGGTGGTGGTGAGGTTGACACAGATGATTCCTGGGCCAATCGTTCGCGCGAGTTCCGGCAGCGACGCGGCCCGTCGCATTCCCATAGCAACTGCCGATTCGGCCGGACCTGGGCTGCGATTCCAAACGATCACCTCCGCCCCAGCCTGATGGAGATGCCTGGCCATGGCCCGGCCCATATTTCCAAGGCCGACGAATCCGACCCGTTGTCCTGAGAGTGTCTTGTTCATCATTTGCGAATCATTTAACATCCGTGCGTCGCGCATTGTCAATCACCCTCGCTGGTCAGCTCTATGAAACTCATCATCACCGGAGGCGGCGGATTCCTCGGTTCCCAACTATGCCAGCGATTGCTCGGGCGAGGTAAGTTCGTCGGCCCCGGAGGAACGACCGAGGAAATTTCAGAGATTGTGCTGCTCGATATGTATTTCCATCGGCCGAGCGCCGACCCACGGGTTCGTCAGGTCGTGGGCAGCATCGGCGAACGCGAAGCCGTCTTCTCCGCGATCGGGGCTGATCCGCAGACGGTTATCTTTCATCTGGCATCGATGGTCAGTGGCGAATGCGAGGAGCGTTTCGACGACGCGCTGCGGATTAACCTGGATGGGGGACGCCACGTCTTTGAGGCGGCTCGAGCGATTCCCGGCTGTCCACGTGTGGTTTTCGCCAGCAGTATCGCTTGTTTTGGCGGGGCAGCGATGGGTGAACCCTGCGATGATCTCACGAAACTTTGCCCGCAGACGACCTATGGTATGACCAAGGCTATCGGCGAATTCATGGTCAACGATTATACCCGCAAAGGATATTTCGATGGTCGTTCGGCTCGCTTGCCGACGGTGATCATCCGTCCCGGTAAACCCAATGCGGCGGCTTCCAGTTGGGCCAGCGGGATGTTCCGCGAACCGCTGCGCGGCGAACCTTGCATGCTGCCGGTGAACCGCGATCAATGCCATCCGATGACCGCCTATCGAACGGTGATCGAGTCTTTGATAACGTTGGCGGAAATTCCTGCGGAACGGTTTCGCGAAGATCGTGCCATCGGCCTGCCAGCTCGCCGCGTTACCCCGCGTCTGGCCGAGTCGGTGCTGCGTCAGGTAGCCGATGAACGCGGCATGGTCGTCGGACCGATCGTCGACGCTTTCGATGCGAAGATTCAAGGGGTGGTTAGCAACTGGCCGGTAGCGGTGGACGGGGCTCGAGCTCTTGCCTTGGGCCTGCCGCAACCTCCCTCCCTGCACGACATCGTCCTACAGTATCTCGAGGATTTTGGAACTTCATCAGCCGGCTGAAGGTGCGAGCTGCCAGAGGCACTGAATCCAACGCTCGTTCCGACTGCCGCGCTATCGGGATTACTGGGGTGAGGCTGGTGCACGACCGAGCGGCCTCTGGCTCTCAGTTCAGCGGTACGAGGACCAATTTTTGCTGGAAGTGGATTTCAACGGACGAACTGCGTCACGAACTCCTCTCCTAAACCGACCGCTGCAAAGTGTCGTCGGCACATCTCAATCTTGGTATGGACATCGTCGTGTCCGCGCGGCTCATCGTCGGGACCATAATAAATGAGGGCCCCAAAGACATGGAAGAGGGTAATCATCTCAGCCGCATGTTCCACCACCAAGGTGTGTACTTCGCCGGGAGGTTCGTAGACATAATCACCCTCCCGAGCCACCCAGTCATGTTCAAGATAACGCCATGAACCGCGGATAACATAACCGTGCACTGGTGCCGGATGCCGATGCCGGCTGAGAACGCCGGTCTTGCGCACCCGCAAGAGATTGACCCACGAACCGCCCGTCGCATCCAATAGCAAGGGACGAAACCAGACATTCTCCGCCTGCGGCACCCACAACCGCTCATCCTCGGGGATGGCGTGGGTTACCAGGTCGGGAACGGCATGCGACAAAGAATGCAAGGAGATAGCCATGGGAAACCGTCTGGTGGAAAGGAAGCTTAGCGAAATGGACTATCTAGGATTCTACGTTACCGAATAGCCGCCATCGACCGTCAGCACCGCGCCGGTGATGAAGTTGGCCGCTGGCGAGCAAAGGAAGGCGGCGGCTGGCGCGATATCGGCCGGTTCGCCCCAGCGACCTAGCGGGGTGCGGGCCAAGATGGCTTCGCGGAAAGCGGGTGATTCGACCAACGGTGCCGTCAGCGAGGTCACGATCCAGCCAGGCGCAATCGCGTTCACTCGGATCCCATCTTTGGCCCACGCGATAGCCAACGATTTGGTCAGTTGCACGACGCCCCCTTTGCTGGCGCTGTAACCCGGCACACGACCACTTCCAAAAATACTCAACATCGATGCGATGTTCAGGATACATCCGCGACGGGATACCAGTAGCGGATAGCAGGCCTGGCACATCCGCATCGTGCCGGTGAGGTTGACCGCCAGGACCGACGCGAAGATTTCCGGATCATGTTCCTTGCCTTCGCGGACAATGGTGCCAGCGCAATTGATCAACACATCCAGGCCAGGTAGTTTTCCCACTACCGCGTCGACAGTCGCCGGATCGGTCACGTCGAGCAGGTACGATTCCAGTTCGAACTCGAGGAGCTGCTGATGGCAGAGGTCCTCGGGACGAACACTGGTGGCGATCACCCGAAATCCTTGCTCGCGGAAATTTCTGGCGATTGCCAATCCGATCCCGGTGCAACCGCCGGTGATCAGGGCGATCCTGGTCGTGTTGCGACTGTGCATCCACGCTCTCCTGGTCGAGTAAGGACGGTATCAAAAATTTTCCCGGGGAACATCATGGCATCTCGGGGAATCGTGGTCTACACCGGAAGTTATCGGGGAAAAGCTGAGGATGGCCGCCCCACTTGCTGCGATGGCCGTTAAGGGTTAGACAAGGGTAGATGGATGCCGAGATCAGCGGAGAGCCTAAAAGCGCCGAGCAGTCACCGTTCGCCTATCGTTCTTTTCGACACTACTGGGTGGCCCGGGTGTGTTCGATGGGAGCTTACCAGATGCAGGTGGTTGCCACCGGCTGGTCGGTCTATGAGATGACCAACGATCCTCTCGATCTGGGCTGGATCGGTCTGGTCCAGTTCGTGCCGCGAGTCGCCCTGACGCTCTGGGCGGGTGGGGTGGCCGATCGCTACGACCGACGGGCGATCGCTGTCCTCTGTACCCTGACCCAGATGATCGCCTGCGCAATGCTGACCCTCGGTAGCTGGTCTGGCGTCCTGTCCCGCGAAACGATTTTTGGTCTGATCGCTATCATCGGGAGCGCGCGGGCCTTTGAAATGCCGACCATGCAGTCGCTGCTTCCGAGTCTTCTTCCGACCTCCATCTTTCCTCGCGGCCTGACGCTGTCGACTGCTGCCACACAGCTAGCCATCATCGGCGGTCCGGCTTTAGCGGGGCTAACGTTCCTGGCAGGGGTAACGGCCGTGTACCTGGCGGCCTCGGTCCTTTTCGCTACCGCCGCCCTGATGATGTTCACCCTTCCCCGCCTGGCCAAGGCGGTATCCTCGGCCTCTT
>JBILTQ010000157.1:0-11534 GCA_044371435.1 Pirellulaceae bacterium
GCCAGTTCGATACCTATCCCCCACTCCTCGGTGCCGTCGTTGAGGCCGATTCCATCCCAGACGGTACTCCGCGGCTCACCGCTGCACTTGCCTATCGACGCTTACGACCCCGAGGGACAGCCCTTGCTGATTTCGGTCTCGAGCAGCCAGCCCGCGCTGGTCGATGCCCTTGTCCTGGAAGGCAACTCCAGCGCCTTGATTCGGATGCAAGACTTTGGTGATATGGTCTTCCAGCTGTTCGATACCGAAGCCGCTCGACCAACTCAGCGGTTTTCCCAACTCGCCGAGACAGGTTTCTACAATACCACCCCGACCACCACCATGAAATTCCATCGGGTACTGTCAGGGTTCGTCATTCAAGGTGGTGATCCGCTCGGCAATGGTACGGGTGGCTCCAGCTTGGGACGTTTCGACGACCAGTTCAACCTCAACTTGCAGCACAATCGCTCCGGCATTCTTTCGTATGCAAAGACGTCAGACGATACTAATGACTCCCAATTCTTCATCACCGATGGCCCCACGCGACACCTCGACTTCAATCATTCGATTTTCGGACAGCTCATCGAGGGCGAGTCAACTCGGCTGGCCATCGAACGCACGGCTGTCGTCAATCCGACGATCGGTAATCCGGTCAACCCGGTCGTGATTGAAGGGGTTTCTATCTTTCGTGACCAGGAGAATGGTCTGGTTCGCTTGATCGCCAAAGGTCCCAGCGGTTCCCAAGCCGAAATCACGGTCACCGTCGTCGACAGTCAAGGGAATACCGCCAGTCAAACCTTCTCCGTGACGGTTGCCGATGATAACGCCAACGGCGGTCCCTTCCTAAACGACCTCACCTTCGTCCAGCAAACGATCAATCAGATCGTCAATATTCAACTCAGTTCACAGGATAAAGAGAACGACAGCCGCGAATACCTCTGGGGAATTCCTAACGATGAGCCTTTGAATTATCAGGGTGCGATCGACCCAGCAAGTGGCTTGTTGCAATTGCTGCCGCCTGAGAATTTTGCTGGGGAATTCGATGTTCTGGTCGCTGTCCGACAAACGAACCCGGCGACCACCACCAGCGATAAACTAGATATCCAACGAATTCGGGTACAAATCGGTAATCCACTGATCGCCACGCTGGCCCGATCGGCTGTTCTCGAAGGGTCAAGCAGCACCGCGGTCACCGTCTCGCGACAATCGAGCGATTTCTCGCAATCCCTGGTGTTGACCTTAACCAATACTGATACCACGCAATTGTCAACGCCGACCAGTGTGACCATCCCGGCCGGTCAAGCCTCGGTCAGCTTTCCCGTATCCGCGATCGATGATACCATCGTCGACGGCTCGCGAAAGGTTGACTTGCGAATCAGCGGCGTAGGATTTCTGACCAACACGGTGACGGTCGAGGTGATTGATAACGACGGTCTCAACCCCTGGCATAACACGCTGCTGGCGGCCGATGCTGATCGCGATGGTAGCCTGTTCCCCGTGGATGTGCTGGTTGTGATCAACTTCCTCAATCGTTCGGGAACCGGTGTCTTACCGATACCCAATGGCTCCGTGAGCTTCCTGGTCGACGCCGACAACGACTTCATCATCAGCCCCGTCGATGTTCTGGTCGTCATCAACGCCTTGAATCGGCGAAGCGGTGGGGAAGGTGAAGGTCAGCTTCCAAACGGAAGTATTGAAGATAGCGTCTTGGCGCTTTACTTGACCGAAGAATTTTCCCGTCTCAAGCTGCGGCGAGGCGGAAGATAAAGATAAGGCTTGGCCCTACCAAAAGCTTGACTAGGCCGCTGCCGGCAACCGGTTCATACCCGAACCTTTGGTCTGTTGGGAGGCCCAGGCCAGGACGTGAGCTACGATGGATTCCCGCTGAAGTTCATGATGTAAGTCATGGCGGCAGTGCGGCCAGAGTTTCAAGCTGACGTTCGGCCCGCCACGGCTGGCGAGTTCCTGCGTGGCGCTCGGACATGTCAGCGTATCTTCACAACCGTGCATTAGCAGCACTGGCTTCTGCAGCAAATCAGCATGGTCAAGGACCCATTCCCCGCTTTCCAATAACGCATTCCCCAAGCGTATCGAGAGTTTGCGATGAACGCAGCGATCTTTGAGATAGGCATCTTGCCCTGAACGATCACTGCAAAGCTGGCGTACATCGACAGGACTTGTAAGTCGATAGTTGGGGATCCATTTCTCGAGCCAACGACCTGCCGTCAAGAACTGCTGGCTGAGTGGCCGCACCATTCGCAGCATCGGTGCGGCGGCCACCACCCCCGCTAGCGACTTGGCTTCAAAAGGGCGCCGCATCGACCAGTTCAAAACGAGGTTACCGCCCATGCTTTGACCGTAGACATAAAGCGGTAGGCCACCTCCCCATGTTCGGTCGGTCAAATAAACACTGTTCCCCACCTCATCGAGCAATTGCTCATAAGAGCCGATCACCCCGCGTCGCCCCGGACTGCGACCGTGCCCCACCAAGTCCACGGCCAAGACCCCAAAACCTTGGCTCGCGAGCGAGTTCGCCATGGCGTTGAAGCGGGCACCATGATCACCTAAACCGTGAACTAAAGTCAGCAAAGCCGCCGGCCGCGAACCCAACGGTTGCCAACGATGGATATATCGCTTGGTACCCGGCATGATTTCGCCCAGGCAGGTTCGATACTCGACCGGATAAAGATGCTGAAGCGAGCGATGTTTCATATGTCTTTAGCGATTCCTGGATACCCCTACCATCGTCCTTATCGTCGTTGTCGGTATCCGACTCGGATCATCGTGAGTCCTCTTGGATAAAAATCGCTTGTTTGCTGGCCAATACTGGGCCCACCGGGCTTTGCTAGCTGATGTTAGAGCCGAGTGTTTACCCCCAATCCAGCAATTTGAGTCCCCCTAGCAAAGCCGGAGCGTTAGCCCTGGCTTGGTCCGGGTTGCATGCCTTCCCTCGGCCACTCCCGCTTACCGCTGGAGTTGTCTGCCCAGCTCCATAGCGAAATAGGTCAAGATAGCCGAGGCCCCCGCACGCTTCATCCCCAGCAAGCTTTCATAAACCACCGCTTTCTCATCCAACCATCCCTGCTGGGCGGCGGCCTTAAGCATGGCATATTCTCCCGAAACCTGGTAGACCGCCACCGGCACCTGAAATTCCTCTTTGATTCGCCGCACGATATCCAAATACGGCATGCCAGGCTTGACCATCACCATGTCGGCTCCCTCCTGCAAATCGAGGGCTACCTCGTGGATGGCTTCGTCCGTATTGGCCGGATTCATTTGGTATGTTTTTTTGTCGCCGCTCAAATTGCTGGCCGAACCCACTGCTTCGCGGAAGGGACCGTAGAAAGCCGATGCATACTTGGCTGCATACGCAAGGATCGAGACATCCTGGAAACCAGCTTGATCAAGCGCATCGCGAATCCTTCCAATCCGACCATCCATCATGTCGGAAGGTGCGATGCAATCACAACCGGCTTTCGCTTGATTGACCGCTTGCCGGCAAAGCGCTTCGATAGTCTCATCGTTGATTACATAGCCGCTGCGAACCAACCCATCTTGACCATGCGAAGTATACGGATCGAGCGCAACATCGCAGATGATTCCCAGGCGATCACCGACTACCTCACGTACCGCACGCGTCGCCGTGCAAATCAGGTTATCCTCCTGCCAAGCTTCTTCCGCCCCTTCCGATTTTCGCTCGGTTGGCGTCACTGGAAACAAAGCGATGGCCGGCAGCCCCAACTCCACGGCAGACTCAGCTTTCGCCACCAGTTGATCGACGCTGTATCGATACACCCCTGGCATCGATGTCACGGGTTCACTTCGCCCCTCCCCGGGGATGACAAACAGCGGCCAAATGAGATCGTCTACCGTCAAATGATGCTCTTGAGTCAACCGACGAATCCAAGGGAAGCGACGCATCCGACGCATCCGTGTTCGCGGGTAAAGACCGCGCCGATTGGAAAAACCACTCATCTTTCACAAGCTCCCGTTTGGTGTTGCTGGTAACTCTGCTAACGCCAAGACATGCCAGCTTTGCCTCAGTACCCTGAGCAGCCGGCTAGCATTCCGGTTATCACCGATCATCACCAGCTGAAACAGCGGTCCCGTCTAAGCGGAACCAAGCCAATTCCACGGATTTTTCGGCAACCCTCCACGCCAACCATCGCCTCCAAGGCGGCGATGCTCGAGCATGACCTCCGGCCGAAATCGACCTTCCATGGTACATCGATCGGTGGCTGTCGCCGAGAAAAAACACCACCGGGATAACCCAGAGCGGTTCTACCAGGATTCCGAGCGCTGTATCAACAGATGTTTTCGCCAATGGTCTTCATCCAACTCGGGGAAGTCGGTGCGAAAATGGACTCCCCGGGATTCGCGCCGTTCCAAAGCGGCAGTCGACATCATCAGCGCTACGGTCAGCAGGTTCTGGAGTTCCCAGCCTTCCACCGAATCAAAAGCATGCGCCAGAACATAACTTGCCAGGTGTTTCGTGGTCTGGACCGCTTCCAGCAACCTTTCTTCCCTGCGTTGCACTCCAACATTCCGCCACATGAGACTGCGGACCGAGTTCCTCAAGTCGGCGATATCAATGCTGTCAGCGGCATGCTGGGAAATCTGGCTTTGAATCGCTAAAAGTCCGGTCTCAGCAGCCTTCTGGCTGGCTGCGCTGGAAGCTGCGCGGCCGGCAGCCGCACCGAAGACGAGGCCCTCCAACAGGCTGTTGGATGCTAATCGATTGGCGCCATGCAAGCCGCTGCTGGTCACCTCTCCGGCGGCCCATAACCCTGGCAACGAGGTTCGGCCTTGCTGATCCACCACCGCCCCGCCGATCATGTAATGTGCCCCAGGACGCACCGGGATCGCATCTTTGGTGATGTCCAGCCCGAAACTGCGGCAAACCGCGTCAATGCCCGGAAAGCGGTGTCTCACGTGCTCCGGATTCAAATGCTTCATCGTGAGGTAAACGCTAGGACTCTGCGTTTTCTCCATCTGCCTGACGATCGATTGACTGACGATATCACGAGGTGCTAACTCCAATCGCGAATCATAATCAGGCATAAACCGATAACCGCTGGCATCGATTAGATACGCACCTTCACCGCGCACCGCTTCGGTGATCAAGGTTCGCGATGAACCAGCGATATACAAGACCGTCGGGTGGAACTGCATGAATTCCATATCACGCAGGCGAACTCCAGCCCTAAAAGCCAAAGCGTGGCCGTCGCCCGTAGCCACCCGCGGATTGGTCGACTCACGAAAAACCTGCCCACAGCCGCCAGTCGACAAGATGGTTTCTTTCGCCCAAACCATCATGGGCTCCTTGCCCTGACGGGAAACCAGAGCCCCACAGCAGACGCCGGAATGGGTCAAAAGATCGATGGTAAAGGTCGATTCCCAAATGTGGACATGAGGCAATGATCGGGTATGGCTCATCATCGCTCGCATAATCTCTTTACCCGTAGCATCCCCAAGTGCATGGAGAATACGCTGGTGCGAATGCCCACCCTCTCTCCCTAGCACAAGTGCTCCATCACGAGCATCGAAGCGCGTACCCCACTGAATCAATTCCTGTACGCGTGCCGGGGCTTCCCGCACGACCATGGCGACAATTTCCGGGTCACACAATGAGCCACCAGCGGTCAAGGTATCCTGGACATGATTGTCGAAGCGATCTTCTGGATCCCAAACACTGGCAATCCCGCCCTGGGCGTAAGCACTGTTGGATTCCTCCAGCTTATCTTTGGTTACAACCAGCGTCTGCAGGCTTGGGTCGATCTCGTGCGCCGCTCGCAAGCCGGCTAACCCGCCACCGATGATCAGAATATCGGTGAAGTAATGAAGCATGTGTCGCGGCTCAATCGGTACCAAATACCGTGGGACCATCCTCGACCAGTCGATAGGCAAATCCACTTCACTCAGCATGGTTAGTCCCCGGGGAGCGGGTGAGTTCCTTGCTGGCGAATTCCTTGACCACCGCCCTTTGCCAAAGACTACGGCTAACATGCGGGCGACGCTGCTCGAGCAAAGCCTGGGCCGTTTCCGCGGTTTGTCTCCGATACTTGATCAACCAGCAAAGGACGACGGTGGCGCTACGAGCACGCCCAGCTTTACAGTGGACATAGACTTTTCGGCCAAGCCCCACTTGTTGTTGAATGAACTCCACCCCCTGGCAAACGTCATCCAGGGACGGAGGCTGGAAGTCGACTGTCGGCAGCCAAAGCTGCTCGATACCCAGCTGTCGATAAAACTCCGTTGGCCCAGCATACTCCTCGCACATGTTGACCACCGCGCGGACTCCCAAGTCAAATAACGGCTTCACATCGCGTCCCCAGGGTCTGGCTCCCAACAGGACATTAGGCTCGATGGGATCCCACCAATGCCGACAACGCAACACTCGGCCCAACAGCAGGTTCCAACCGTAGGTTGGCCAAAAGAGTAACTTTGCTAATTTTGGGTGCATGCCACGGCGACTAAAAAACCCTAGGGGAAGAACTTGATTTAGAACTTGACGCCAGATTATAGTTGAAGCATCGGGCGGCGTTACGCGATGCCGCATGGTCGTTTCAGTACCGTTTCCTCCATTCTAGGCTGAACGTGATGGAACGGTCTTCAACGTGTCGAAAGGAGGTGTTTTGGTGATTAGTTTCTTTACCGGCCGTGGGGATGGTGCTTGCTAAAAGGCCGGCGGGCTGAGTCAGCATTCAGCCGCCATCCCACTCGTAGGCTAACCTCCTTTCGGATAACCCTGCGAGCGATTTAGTCGCCCGAGTCCACGCCCCTTGTCGTGGACTCGGGTTTTTTTTGGTAGGTCATCTTCAAGATAGAAATTCCACGCGGGGCTGCTCGAGAAACGCCCAAGCCCTGCGTAATTGTCCTACGAATAAAGCGCGGTCCACACTCCTCCACGGATTATCTCCTCCTTCCAGGCTCGCGAAGCGTCCAAAAAGAACTCGGCCGGACTTTTATCCGGCTAACCAAACTCTCGCTACTCCCTCCATGGATGCTGGCCGGGGATCTACCTAGCGGTGGTTGGGTTCAAGGGAGTGCTCTCCCTTCGATTGCGGACCAGCCTTACCTCGAACCACGAACACTTGAATCCCGTCCGCTGCTACCCAGACACCGAACTAGAAAAGCTCGGTGACGAACTGTTTTCGATTCACGGCTAGCCTGGATTGCTTTAGGAGTAAGAAAATAACCAAGCGAGGCCGATACCAACCCGGATCGGCTGAACCTTATTTCCTGGCTACGCCCAGTCTTTCGAGTTGAGAAGCCAAGTCCTGTCCGTGGGTTTCGGTCTTCACTTGATCATCGACCGCGAGGATCTTGCCATCTTTGCCGATGATGAAAGTCACGCGGGCAGCCGCCTTTCCCGTAGCATTCAACACCCCAAAAAGCTTGGCATTGGTTCCTTCGGGATCGCATAGAATCGGGTAATCCAAATCGAGACTCTTTGCGAAGTCAGCGTTCTTGTCGACGGGATCGGTACTCGCAGTAAAGTAGGCCACGTCGAATTTCTTAAGCATGGCTCCGTATTCTTTCATCGATTTGCATTCCTTGGTACACCCACCGGTGAAAGCTCGTGGAAACCAAGCAATGATCACAGCTTTTTTCCCGACGAAATCTTTAGCGCTATATGTCTTGCCGTCACTCCCTTTCATCACGTAATCGGGAGCCGTGGCACCGACTTTCGGTACTTCAGCCAACCCTGAAAGCGGTAAACTGCTGGCATGGAAGAAAGCGATCAAAAGCAGCCAAACGATCAAAGAGCGCATCGCGAAGGTACCTTTCTCTATACAAGGGTTGAACCCGGGGCATACATACCGCTGGGGCAACGAGTTGCGTCTTGAATCCATTCCGGGCAGCTCGCCACCGGGTAGTTTACCAAGTTTCTCAGCAATAGCCAAAAGAATCAGCCAAGACGTCGGTGCGCAATTGCCCATAGCGGAAGGTCCGACCAGTTGCCAGGTTGTGGATAGTCACTTCCGCCGGACTGAATAGCCCAGGATCGACGCGGTAAAAGTCGAAGTCGTAATCGCGGAAAATTTCCGCAAACGGGCGTCCCCAGTCCTTCGAGGAATTGCTAGGAACTCGCGATCCTACCGCTTCGATCATCGAATCCTCACTTTCAACCCATAGCTGTACGCGTCCGCCGTATAAGATCGCGTCGTTTGTCCGCCCGATACCGATAGCAAAATCACGCGAGGGCGATGGCAGCGGTGCTGTTCCATGAACGTAACGTACCTGATGCAGATCGAAACCCAATTCGAACAGTTTGTGCAGGCAGGTTTCCGCACTGCGGGCGACCACTTGAATCATCCCCGCCAGCGATCGTGTCGGTGCGACGCACAGGGTCAATTGCTCCGGTTCGATACGGCAAGCTTCGGCGATCATCTGGCAAAGGTGATCGGTGGGCAATCGATCACACTCGAGAACGCCTACCGCTTTTTGCGTGTCTTCGGTCAACTTTAAAATCTCAAGAACTTTTTCGCGGCCTCGAGCCGAACGCATGGGGCCTGATCCCATGGCAAAAAAATCCTGATGTTGGATCGGCCAGCCTGCGTATTGCGATGCCATGCAAGCCAACAAAGGTTTGTCGGAATAGACTTGAACTAACGGCGTCGACCAGCTGTTCGGTTCCGCCGGATGCAAACTTACCTTGGCATGGTCTGCCATACAGATGGCTGCCAGGTATAAACCGGCATCCAGACCACCGCTCGCTTCAATGCCAAAATCCAGGATCGTAGCGCCGCTTTCACGGCTGTGAACAGCTATTTGCAATTTCTCAGCTTGCTCAAGGCAACGACTAGCTAATTGTTCGGCAGCGAGGTTCAGGTTCATTGCTAATTATCGAGGACGTATGCAAAAATCAGTGGGGCTACGATCGTAGCATCGCTTTGGATCATAAACTTTGGCGTTTCGGCCGCCAGTTTATTCCAGGTTATTTTTTCATTGGGGACTGCGCCCGAATACCCTCCGTAGCTAGTGACGGCATCGCTGATTTGTGCGAAATAACCCCATCGCCGTGCCGTCGTTTCGCCTAGATCTTGAATAAGCATCGGCACCGCACACACCGCGAAATCTCCCGCAATTCCACCCCCTATTTGAAAGAAACCAACGGGATGCTCCTTGGAAGCCTGGCGATACCACCGGGTCAACAATTCCATTTGATCGGTACCGCTTCGCAAAGCCGCGTGATTGGATAGCGTTCCATCGATAACCCTGGCCGCAAACATGTTGCCCAAAGTGCTATCCTCGATTCCGGCTGAAAAGATCGGCAAACCCTTTTCCTTGGCTGCCATCACCCACGAGTGTTCCACTGGAATCTGGTAATGCTGCCGCAATTCAGGCTCGTCGAGCAAACGGTACATATATTCGAAAGGATAGTAAGCTTGTCCGTGCCGGCAAGCTTCCTTCCAGTAGTGCAGCAATTGCTGCTGGACATGCCTCATTACCGTCTCTGGAATACAAGTATCGGTGACTCGATTATAACCTGCTTCCAGCAAAGCAACTTCATCTTCGACGCGCAAAGCTCGCCAATCCTCGATCACTCGGTACTCATCGTGGGCAAACAAGTTGAACAGATCTTCTTCCAGATTGGCTCCGGTACAGCTGATCGCATGCACCTTATCGCGCCGGATCATTTCCGCCAAAGATATGCCAATTTCGGCGGTGCTCATCGCTCCCGCCATTGCAACCAACATCTTTCCCTGGCCATGCTCGACAAAGTCGACATAACCTCGCGCGGCCGCCAAGGTTTCCCGGGCATTGAAATGCCGAAAATGCAACTCCATGAAGTCACGGATACTCATTCCGTTTCACTCCAGTCATTCACACCAAGTTAACGATCACGCGCCATCGGCATGATGACATTCAAGTAACCGTCATCGGTCATGAACAGGGCCGGCTCTTCATCGCTGCTGATATCGATGTAAAAGTTTTTATCAGGCTCCAGCACCCTAAAGAAGTCCCCGACAAACTGACCGTTGAGTGTCATCTTGATTTCCGGTCCATCGTAGCTAACCGGTAGTTCCACCCGCGACTCGCCAACTTCAGCAGTCGCCGCTTGCAAGACCACATTGCCCGACGAAAAGTCGAAGTTGACACCGCGGCTTTCCTGGTCGGCGACGATGGAAGCTTGCCTCACCGCTGCGTGAAAGGGCCCACAGACCGAAGCCACCCGATGATCGCCCGCGCGTTGAGGTATCACTTGCCGCCAGTTCGGGTATCTCCCTTCGACCAATCGGGAGTAAATCATGCAGCGACCGATCCTCACCAGCACGTCGTTCTGTCGTACAGCGATCTGGACAGCTTGATCCTTCTCAGTGATCGATTTTTCCAACAAACTGAGGGTCTTCATCGGCACAATCGTGTTGTTGCCGGTACTCTGAAAGTTTCCAATCGGCTTGCCGGAACCCTGCATCTTTGCCAGCCGGCGACCATCGGTGGCGACCGAAGTGATTTCCTCCCCTTGAATATCCAGAAGCACTCCCCCCAAAGCGTAACGCGTGCTTTCCGTGTCGGTAGCAAAGATGGTTCGCTTCACCAATTCGCGGAACAACCCCGCTTCGACCTCGTAGTAGCTCGACTCCTCAAAAGGGGCGATCGTCGGGAAAGTATCGGGATTGATGTTTGGCAAATGGAACTCGCTCTGCAAGCCTCTGATCGACAGATTTTTATCGCCAGCTTCCAAGTGGAGACGTTCATCGCTGGACTCGCGGAGGATATTGGAGAAACGACTTACCGGTAACAGAGCTTTGCCGGGAGTATGAATCTCGACGTCGTCCAACTCGATTCGAATCCCCGCCTCCATATCGGTAGCCATCAAGGTCGCCCCATCTTGGGTGACCTCCAACTTGACATTCGTCAGGACATCTTTGGGTGATCGCGGTGAAGTAACCGCGGCCGCGATCACAAAGGCACTCTGAAAACTACTGCGATTGAAAGAAATTTTCATCATCCGTTCCCTTTTCTGATCCGAAGTTGTAACGAAAATCGGTTCTTTACAAAACGGGTCGCCGCTGAATCGACCGAGCAGAGGCTCTTCGGCCAGACCGACAGACTTTCTCTCGGCGGCTGAAGAGGATCGAAATTCATGAGACTTCGTTTCCTCCCGGGCTGGTGGACCCAGGCGGGGAAGGCGATGATTCTATCTCTTAATTTTTTAAGAAATGTTGTTTTAGTAGTAAGGCTCGCAAAACTGTTGATCGCCGATCAAAGAGCGAACGCAAATCCTTCTTTGTCAAGAGTTTGCGAGTTACGGAACAAAAAACAGGATCCTGGATAAGATGTCGCTAGTCGGTCAAAAGCCGACGATCGGTTGTCGATGAAAAGCTAAGATAACAACATCCTCGAGCGGCGGAGCCGCAGATGCCGGCGGCTGTCGACGGTCGTCGAGTTCTCCTCAACATTTTTTCCACCTACCGTATGCCGTCCCGCAAAGCAGGTAATCGTCATCGTCAAGCACGTAACTGGGACGATCTTGCGCTGCAAGAGCTACCGCTAACCATCGATGATGGCCAACCCTTGCCAGCGGCGGTGTCGGCCTTCCTCGC
>JBILTQ010000500.1:0-3436 GCA_044371435.1 Pirellulaceae bacterium
GGAGTCTTGAGATCGACTTGATCGAGCGTAACGCTCAGGTCCACTTCCTTGCCGCTCGGGGTGCGGACCTTGCGCTGTTCCGCCTCCTTGAAGACCTGTTGCCAGGCCCACTTCATCTCCTCAGCGTTGTCGAATCGTTTCTTGGGATCACGATGCAGCGCGGTGTGGAAGAACTCGACCAAGCCCTCGCGGACACTGGCATCGAACTTCTCGGCATCGAGGTTGAGCTGCCCGTCGGTGACCGCAGGATCCGATTTGCCATCACCCCAGAGGGGCAAGATGCCAAAGCCGGTCGCCATCTCATAGAGCGTGACGGCGGTGGAATAACGTTCGGCAGAGAGGTCCCAGCGAAGCGGCTTGCGGTTGGGGAGGAAGGGATCGATGTACCCCGGCGTGCCGACGCGGATGTTTTCGAGTGGGGCACCCGTGAGCGAGAAGTCGAACAGGATCAACTGGTTCCGCTGTTTGGTCAGCGAGCGGATGCCGATGTTGTCGGGCTTGATGTCGCGATGGGTGATGCCGTGCCGTTCGAGGGATGAGACTGCCGACAACAGGTCATCACCATACCGGCCGAGCAACTCCAAGCCGGGAACTCCTTCTTTGCGCAACAGGCCTGCGAGCGTCTCGTCACCCGCCTTTTGCAAGACGAGGACCGTGCGTCCTGCCATCTGCAATTCATCATGGATGGCCACGATGAACTCGCTCTGAATCTTGCGAAGTGCTTCGGCTTCGTCGTGCAGCCTGGCGTTGTCATCATCGGCCAAGGCGATCTTCAGTACGACTTGCTGATCCTCCTTGGTGACCAGCAACGCTTTGGCCGTGGCCCCTTGGCCCAACTCCTTCTCGACGATGTAGCCACCTTCGAGTCGATCGCCACGCTTGGCGGCCAGAGGATCGACGACGAAGGTCTCTTCCGGAGCGGTGAGTTCATCCTCCACGTCATCCAACAGTGACAGAAAATCTTCGATCGAGCCGACGCGGTTGTTCACGTCCGGGTGCGTGCACCACTGGATCATCTCTTCGAGCTTGGGCCCGACGCCATCGACAACCGCCGAGAGGCTCAGCCCCTTCTTCTCACGCAGGATCCTGGCCAGCTCCGAGGGACTGCTGGCTGGCGGGCGGGACGCGAACAGATGGTAGGCGATGGCTCCGAGCGAGAAAATGTCGGAGGCCTCGGTGACCAGTCGCTGGTCGGCAATCGCTTCTGGGGCCATGTAGACAAACGACTGGGCCTCGACCAAGTCCTCGACATTGGTGACTCGGCCCGAGACGGTGCTGTTGTCGCGCACGCCGACCTGCCAGTTGTAGACCTGGACATAGATCTTCGACGGATCATCAAACGGCGTGGTCGGTTCCTGCACCTTCATCGTGCCGTCGCCGCGTTCCTGCTCGGCTCTCTGCCTTCCTCCCTCATCCTTCATCAGCAGGATGCTCTGGGGCGACAGCGCTCGATGCACGATGCGACGGCGATGGGCATAGCGGATGGCGTCTGCGATCTGACGCAGGAACTTAATCCGCTGCTCGGAAGTCAGTTTGTGGCAATGGGTCGCTAGGTAATGGTCGAAGCGAATCGCCTGGGGATCGAGGTATTTGAAGAGCAGCGCTGGACCGAGTTCGTGTTCTTTGTAATCAAGAGCTGGAAGGATATTCGGATGGTTGAGGGACTGGATGATTTCGAACTCACGGGTAGCGGCGCGTTTGCGTTGCTGACGGTCCTCTTCCGATTCGGCTTGGGCGACCGCATACTGTCGGACTCGGCAGAAGACATTCTCAAAGGCCGCATGCTTGGCCAGACGGTCTTGGTAGCCGGGGCCATCGGCCAGCAAGTCGCCGAGGATGTAGTCGCTGACACGCCGTGACCTTTGCGAAGGGCGAATGCCCGCCTGCTCCATGGCCCGGGACAGAGCCTTGGCAACCTTGCTATCGATCAAGCTGCGACTTTCAGCTTCAATCCCCTTACCTTCCCGATGGATAAGTGCCGCAAGGATCCCTTTCTGCTCGGGGGTGGAATCGGTAGCGGGAAGGTCTTTGAGGAACACGCGATTGAGGGCTTGGTCGGTGAGTTCGCATTTGAGATCGTCGGCTGACAAGAAGACTAAGGCATCTAGCCTGGGTACGCGAACGTTTCGCGCTACCTGTTGGGAGCGAAGTATCGAGATCAGCGATTTTGCTTTGCGGTTGGCCAAGAAGAGAGGATTATCCTCGGTAACTGTCTTACCGCGGTTGGTGCGGGTCCAGGTGGCGACATCGCCGCGAAGCCGTCCGGGCCAACTTTTGATTTCGACGAGCCAGAATCCCTGTTTGGTCAGGACCAGCAGGTCCACTTCATAGATGGCGCCATCCGAGGTCTGGAACTCGAAATTCGCCCAGGCACGATAGGGATCGTAATTCGGCAGCCCGGCGCGGATGAAGTCGAGCGCACGACGTTCCCATTCGTATTGGGAAGGCGTGATGATGTTCCAAAAGGGAGGTTCCATCGAACGTGACCATTGCCCCGCGATCTATAAGAGGTGACTAGCGATCTTCGTTGCCTGCCGATGCGCTGGTGTTTGGACGTGGTCACGCAGCAGCCGAAGTGGGGCGTCCGGTTCTTCACGCCAGTAAAGTCGATAGCCCACCTGGATACCGATGGGCAGCGATCTTACCCGCGTTCTGCCGATTCCCAGGCGTGTTGGCTGAGACTCCCAGATACTCGGCAGCCTCGGAAAAACGAAGAAAAGCGGCAGTCTCTTCGCTTCGTGGCTCCCGATTGGTGCGACCGATGGGTTCCCACCAAAACCCAGGGTATTAAAGCTACCAAATCCCACCATATTTTCTAGCAGTACGGCGGGAGTTTGGCAGGGAATCCAGGGGATTACGGCTAGTTGGTAGGAGCTCCTCCCTGCGATGTCTCCATTTTGGAATTCAGAGGACGCCGTTGGCGAACATGGCGAGAGCGGCGCGGTGGCGGTGGTCGACGAGGATGCCGTAGCTGTGTTGAAACTGTTCTGTCGCCGAGCAGATGTCGTCAGCGAAGTCGACCGACTTCTGGTAGACGAGTAGTTTTTCGAAGGCGAAGGTCATTCGGTCTCACTCAAGAGAGTAGTGAGTAGAGCTGTCCTGCGGACGAAGAGAGTAGTGAGTAGAAAGTAGAGCTGTTCTGCGGACGAAGAAAGTAGAAAGTAGAAAGTAGACCGAGTAGAAAGTAGACCGAGTAGAGGGGAGAAAGTAGTCCTTCGAGCTGGATCGGTCATTAGCATGCCAAACGCAGATGCTTCGATCTGGACTTTTCTACTTTCTACTTTCTCCTCTCTACTCTCTGATTTTTTGCGGCTCCGCCGCAAAAAATCCGGTGACAGGAGACCAGTTGAACTCTTCTGGCGAGGCGTGCAGGAGCAGGCTTCAAACTTTTCGATTCTCCAAACCGCTGATTAAGCCAGAGAGCATTCTGGAAATC
>JBILTQ010000499.1:0-3436 GCA_044371435.1 Pirellulaceae bacterium
AAGGTACTGGTTCAATGCTACCTGCACTCCAACGCCCATGCGCCTCAAGGCTGGTATCCGAAGGCCGAACGGATCCTTCCTTTGAGCAAGCCCTTTCAACCAAGCTGACCGATGAGGAACCAACGATGAGACGCTACCGAGGCTGGTCGGATAATTCACGGGCAAACTCCACCGTCGATACCCCTCGGCGCCAGAGTCGGCATGGGCTGATCGCAGTTATCTTGGTGGCCATGGCTTGGCCGTTGCCGCACCTTCATGCGGCACCCCCGAATATCCTGTTCTTCATCGCCGACAACTGGTCGTGGCCGCATGCCGGGGCTTTGGGTGATCCGACAGCCCAAACCCCGGTCTTCGATCGGATGGTTCGCGAAGGAGTGTTGTTCACCCATACCTTTTGTCCGGTCCCCTCCTGTTCCCCGACCCGTTCTTGCCTGCTCACCGGCCGAGCCGCCCATCAATTGGAAGAAGCGGCTAGTTTGTGGAGTGCTTTTCCGAGCAAGTGGAAGGTTTTTACCGAAAGCCTGCGGCAAGCCGGCTATGAAGTCGGCTTTTGCGGCAAAGGCTGGTCGCCAGGCCGCTTCCTCGAGTATGGCTGGGCGGAAAATCCGATCGGCAAGCAATACGACAGTTTCGAGGAATTTCTCGCGCAACGCGACTCGCAGAAGCCTTTCTTTTTCTGGAACGGGAACACCGATACGGCCCTTCATCAATGGCGTTACGAACCGACGCGTTGGCCGGGCTTGCAGCCGTCATCGGTCGTCGTCCCGCCGATCTTTCCCGACACCGACGATGTTCGCTTGAGTATGCTGGCTTACTATGGCGGCGTGAGCAAGGTCGATGCGGCGGCGGGCGCCTGTGTGGCGGAACTTGAACAGCGATCGCTGCTGGACCAGACCTTCGTCGTTTATACCAGCGATAACGGATGGCAGATGCCGCGCGGCTTGGCCAATTGTTATGACAGCGGAACGCGGGTACCGATGGTCATCCGTTGGGGAGCCGCCGTGGCTGGTAACCGCCAGGTCGCCGACTTTGTCAGTTTGACCGATTTCCCACCGACCTTCCTAGAATTGGCTGGGTTGCCGATCCCCCCTGAAATGACCGGCCGCAGTTTCCTCGACATCCTCCAAGGCGAGCCCTCGGCGGTGCCTCGCGATGGTGTTTTTCTCGAGCGTGAACGCCATGCCAATGTCCGTCGCGGGAATCTCAGCTATCCGATTCGAGGCCTCCGTACCGCCGACTTCCTCTACCTGTGGAATCTGCGACCCGAACGGTGGCCAGCCGGTGACCCTCAAGCCTACATGGCCGTCGGCGATTATGGCGACGTCGATGGCTCGCGGGCCAAAGCCTACATCCTGGCGCATGCCGACCAACCCGACGGGCGCCGCTTTTATGAGCTGAGCTTTGCCAAGCGACCGCCCGAGGAGCTTTATGACCTGCGGCGCGACCCGGACCAATTGACGAACGTCGCCGCCGAGCCAGCCTACGCCTCCCAACGGGCGGCCATGCGGTCGCGGGTAGAGGCATGGATGCAACAGACACAAGATCCCCGTGTCGATCCGAAATACGATGCCTGGGACGAGTATCCCTATTTCGGTGGTCGCGTCGTCGACGAGTTCGGTCGCCCGGTGACCGGAAAGGATCGCTTGCCGAAGAAATGAACACCCCTGAAGCTCAGTCTGCCGCGCTGCCACCGCCAGGACGGTTGATGTCGGTCGATGCCCTGCGGGGATTCGATATGTTCTGGATCCTGGGAGCGGGGAGCCTCGCCAAAACACTGCAGGCGATCAGCGATAATGACTGGACCAGTTTCCTGGCAACCCAACTCACCCATGTCCGCTGGGAAGGCTTTCGTTTCTACGACCTCATCTTCCCCTTATTCCTTTTCCTCGTGGGGATCTCGATCGTCTTTTCCCTGGATAAAGTCCGGGATGAGGCGGATCGATCGAAAGTCTTTGCCCGCATCTTTCAACGGACCCTGGCGTTGTTTCTGATCGGCATCTTCTATTACGGAGGCCTCTCCAAACCGTGGCCGGCGATTGCGTTGGGTGGGGTGTTACATCGTATTGCCGCCTGCTACCTGATCGCCTCCCTGCTTTACCTGGCATTCCCCCAAATGCACCGCCTGGTGATGCTCAGCATCGTCATCCTCGTCGGATACTGGGCGATGCTGCTTTGGGTTCCCATCCCCGATATCAAGCTCGAGCCGCAGGAGATTCAGGCGATTGCCCGCAGCATCCAGTCGGATTCCCCGTGGGCCATCGCCAGGAGTGTCGAGCAGACCACGCGGGGCTCTTTCGAAGAGGGGAGGAACCTCGTCAATTTCGTCGACTTTCTCTTCCTTCCCGGCCGTAAAGCGCAAACCTACTATATCAACGAAGGCTTGCTGAGCACGCTGCCGGCGGTCGTCTTAACGCTGATAGGCATCATGACTGGTTGTTGGTTGAAGCAAACTTCAGTGGCGGCTGCGACCAAAGCTTGGCGGATGGGGGGCGTCGGTTTGCTGCTGGTAGTGGTGGGTTACCTTTGGAGCTATGAGTTTCCGCTGATCAAACGGATTTGGACTTCTTCCTTCATCCTGGTGGCGGGGGGATATAGCCTGATGCTGATGGCGTTTTTTTATTGGTTGGTCGATGTCCGGGAGTGGCGGCGATGGTGCCAACCTTTTGTCTGGATGGGGGCGAATGCCTTGACGCTCTATGTGCTGGCGGAGATCGTGAATTTCCCCCAGTTGGCTTTGCGATTCGTCGGGGGCGATGTGCGCAACTTCCTTGATCGCCAGGTAGTCCAAGGCTGCGGCGATCTGGTTGCGGCCTTGGTCGGTTTGCTGCTCGTGGTCCTCCTGGCTCGCTTCCTCTATCGACGGAAAATTTTCCTGCGTGTCTGAAGGAGGACTCGATGAGCTTTCGACAGCGGTTTCGCCTGATCCCATGGGTCGCCGTGGTCCTCGCCTGGGGTAACTTGGGCTTGGCCGAGGATCAAGCCATCATCGACGGTCGACTGCGACAAGCTATCGAGAAAGCTATCCAGCCATTGGAGTCCAGTTCGGCGGTTTCGGCCAAGGCACGTCGGTGCTTTACCTGCCATCATCAAGCCCTGCCGATACTCGCGCTTGCCGAAGCGAAAGAACGCGGCTTTGCCATCGACGACGAGAACTTTCATCAGCAACTCGAACATACCTACCGCCATCTGCGCGATGGATTGGAAGGCTACCAAAGCGGCCGAGGCCAAGGGGGTGGGGTGCTGACGGCCGGTTATGCGCTGTGGGCCCTGGAGCGGGGAAGTTGGCCAGGCGACGAGGTCACCGAGGCTGTCAGTCATTACCTGCTCGAAGCTCAAACCGAACATCCCTACTGGCGGCATCGCGGTTCGCGTCCCCCCTCGTCCGGCAGCGACTTCACCGCCACCTATGTCGCCGCGCGCGGCTTGTCGCATTTCC
>JBILTQ010000655.1:0-2936 GCA_044371435.1 Pirellulaceae bacterium
ACCACAAATCCCTTGACTGTCGTTGGGGGGGGTAACTTGTGACAAATCACGGCGCACCCACGCCGCCGGCGGTTGCACCCACAACGAGCCCTCTGGAGCCACACCCGATGCGACGCTTCTACACGCGATACCTCACGGCACTGCTCTGCATGCTGGCCGTCGGCACCTGGATTCTGCCCGTGCACACGCTTGCGGCGCCAGCGCCGAGAGACGCCGCTTCGAGCAATGGTGACCCAGCGTCTGGCACTGCGCACGAAGCGCTCGTGTTGATGGAGTGGATTGAAGCGATGCGTCTCGCAGGAGAGTTCGACCGCCCAGCCTTTGCCTACAACGGCGCGGATCTCACAGGCGATGGCGTGGAGGAGCTCGTCGAGGTCTCTCCACCGCAGCGGCTTGAGACTCCGGGCGTCATACGCGTTGTCGACGGTGCGACGGGCGCGGAACGCTACACGCTGCGCGCGCCCGTAGGGGAGGGTGGTTTCGGCGAGTACGGCGCGCTCGTCAGCGATGCAGACGGTGATGGGCTTGCCGACATCGCGGTGTGGTCCTCTGGCGACGCGGATCAGGATCCGCTGAGCCTCTTCGTACGCGCGCGTTTACGCGTCTACTCGGGCGTCAACGGTGCGATGATCGGACTACTTCAAGCAGTTCAGGAGATTGGATCACCGCCGTTGGAACTGCAGCAGTTTGAAGTTTCTGTCGCGGGCGACGCGAATCACGATGGGGTTCTGGATGGCTGGGATGTCATCGATGCGGCCTCGGACTTGTCGCACAGCGCTGTGCGAGCACCATCAGTCGACTGCAGGGCGGATGGCGTGCTGACGATGGAAGACCTCACGTCGGTCATTGATCGTGTGATTGAGGAGCCACAGGCCCAGCGCGCGACGAACCACTCAATGACGCTGCGTAACCTCGAAATCATCGAGTTGATTGCGCCTCCTGGTAGCGGGGTCAACCCGATCCAAACGGGTGCGGGCGGCGGCGTACCACCCGCACCATGCGTACTCGGGTGGGTGGGTGGCCCGTCCTGCTGGAGTCGTGCGGCGTTGATTGGGCTCTCGCTGACCAAGCTCGTGCTCAAACTGAAGAAGTGTTTGGCACTTGGAGGTCCCGCATCACCCGCGTTTCTTGCCTGCGCGTTGATGAACATCTGCATGATGATCTCGGTGATCGGTCAGATCGTGGCGTTTATCTTGGCGTGCTGGACCAACGGAAACTGTGTTCCCGCCTGGGTCGAGTGGTTAGGCAATGGAATCGGCGTGGTGGGCGCACTGTGCGACCTTGGGATGGAACAGTTGGACAAAGGGATGAGGGAACTCCTTCAAGAGATGCTCGAGGCCCTGCTCACGGGCGGCTTCAGGGGGACTTGGTGAAGCGCATCGGGGGGCTTGAACGCGCAGGGGATTCCGCACGTATCGGCGCCGTCCGCTGTTCGCATCAAAGCCGTGTTCGCGTTGCATATCGAGTGCCATACGGGAGCGCGAGGAACTGACCGGTTCATCCAGAAAGCACAAGTCGAGCATTCGGCGTCGGACAGTGGACTTCGTAGAATCGGGCGCAGGTCGCCGATCGTATGGACCGTTGCGTGACACTGTCCGCGCTGCCAACAGGATGTCAGCATGTCCGATCTTGATCAATGGATGAGCGTCGTCGTGCTCGGGATCCTGCTCCTGATCCCGTCCCGCGGTTGGATCGAGAGGCGGATTCGCTCGGAACGCGCGCGACGCATCGTGCGGACCGTCACGCTGCTTCTGGCGCTTGCGGCGGTGGCGGTCTGGCTCGGGCGACTCGGAATGTACCTCATGGCGTAGTAGATCGGTCGTGTGGCCGCGCGAGTTTCGCGAGGCGGCTTCGTCGTCCCCGAGCGCGACGCGAAGCGCGAGCAGGCAGCGCCTCGAGTCGCCCCTGTGTCGTGTGGCATCACCTTGAGTGATGGCGGCCCCGAACGCGCGACAGGCGTGCCGCCGGCGGTTGCACGCACAGCGAGCGCTCTGGAGCCACACCCGATGCGGCGCTTCTACGCGCGATACCCTAGGCACGGCTCTGCATGCCGGCCGTCGGCACTCGGATTCTGCCCGTGCATGCGCGGGCGGCTCGCAGTGCTCGGGACGATTCCCCCGCAAATGTAGGTGTCAGCGTGCCTGAACCCGACCAATCACCCCTCGTCACGCTTCTGCAGCATGCAACGGCTTGGGTGCTCGATCCACTGCCGTTTCTGCTGCTTCTCGCGCCCGGCCGTCGAGGATGGAACTGGCTGCTCCGAAGCGAGCGCGCGGGTGGAATCGCGTGGCGCATCGTCGGGATCATCTTCCTCTTGCTGTTGTGCGGAGTCGCTGTCCGCATCGGTCTGTGGATCGTGGCGGGCGTCCCGCCCTTTCTTGAGCCCTGATTGATCGCTTCGTTGCTCGAGCATGTCCGATCTTGATCGAGCGCTCGAACGACCTGTGCCCGCAGACTTCAGTCTGCGGAGCGGGCGACGCCGGCCGTCGACTGCGACGCGTGTCGTGCCGCAGGCTGACGCCCGCGGGCACCCGCGATCTGCCTGTCCTGCAGCCTCCAGAACATCATCACCGCGAGCGTCGCGCCGACGAGGCAGAAGAACATATCCCACTTCGAGGGCGAAGCCCGAGCGTTCAACCGTGATGGTCGACAGCCAAAACGGGTGCCACTGCTTCTAGCAGTGCGCCCCTGCGTCGATCGCACATCAACTCCGCACTACTGGAGGTACGGTGTCAAGTCATGGGTGGCACCTGTGTCACGACCTGGGTGACAAGGGGTTCACTCTGTTCAGTCTCCTCTGAGTCATGTTCCTGATCGTCGATCTCCTCGGGCGCCACGTACTCGTCCTCGAACGCGCCGTGCGCTCCACGCCTGAAGGCTGAAAGCACACCCCGCGTTCGCGGCCGCCACTACCCCCTGCTGCGCAGGGGGATAGT
>JBILTQ010000158.1:0-11476 GCA_044371435.1 Pirellulaceae bacterium
CCGAGGAAAAATAACCAGGAGGCGATCATCGATGGTAGAGAGCGAGTGATAAACATGATGATGGATGAGGGATCCGTAGCCAGCAGGGTGAGGTATCGAGCCTGTATGGATGGCCGATGGCGACAATTCGATGGACATCCAATGTACCGACTTCCATCGGCGAATCGTCAACCGAGCAGTAAAAAGGAGATGCTTTCGTCGTCTTTCGGCATGGGACTATGGTTTCTCACGCATGCCCTCGATTTCGACGGCGAACCGGCAGCGGATTCGCGGAACAGGGTTATGGCCCCTAGCGCGACGTGAAACACGGATACCCCGAAGGCCATGCAGCCGCGGCAGTTGGGGGGGCGATCGCGGGCGATCGACGATCGTTGGTGTTCAGGGGTTCGAACGCTACCTTCCATGAAGGGAAAATGATCGAATCCTGAATCATTTGGCGAGCCTTCGAGTATACTTGGGACGCAGTGGCAGGCACGTTGAATGTCCATGTCTTGAGCGTCACTACCTTGAGGTCCGATCGTTACCTGTGGAATATCCACGCCGTGGATTCTCGGCTGGGTGCGTGGGGGCGGGTGGGGGTGCTTCGATTCCTTTGTCCTATTCTCCAGGAGTATATTTATGCCGAACATGGTTTGTTTTTCCCGGTGCCTGAGGGCATCGGTCAGCAGCGCGCTGGGAGGGCTGGCGATCGCGTTGGGCCTCTGGGCGGCATCACCGCTGGCGAGCGCGAACGAAACCCCAGCTTTTCCACCGGCAGCATCGCCGGCGGTGAAGACGGGGGGTGAACAAGCGGATCGTCTTAGCCCTGCTGAGCAGCAGGCTTTGGCGAAGCACAATCGGTTGGTGGCCGCGGCGGCTGCGCAGAGCGGTAGGAAGCCGAATATTATCATCCTTTGGGGGGACGATATCGGTGTTCACAACATCAGCGCCTACAACCATGGCATCATGGGCTATCGGACCCCAAACATCGATCGGATTGCTAAAGAAGGAGCTCTGTTTACTGACTCCTATTCGCAACAGAGCTGTACCGCTGGTCGCGCCTCATTCATTCTCGGACAGCATCCGTTTCGCACTGGTTTGTTGACGATCGGGATGCCGGGGAGCTCGCATGGGATTCCCGATTGGACGCCGACCATCGCCGATCTACTCAAGGAACAAGGGTATGCGACGGGGCAATTCGGCAAGAATCACCTCGGCGATCAAGACAAGCACCTTCCGACCCTTCACGGGTTCGATGAGTTCTTCGGGAACCTTTATCACCTCAATGCCGAAGAAGAGCCGGAGACTTATTACTACCCCAAAGATCCGGAGTTTCGCAGGAAATATGGACCTCGCGGAGTTTTGTACTGCAAGTCCGATGGCAAAGGGGGCCAAACTATCGAAGACACTGGCCCGTTGACCTCGAAGCGGATGGAAACCATCGATGAAGAAGTCCACGCCAAGGCGGTGGACTTCGTGGAGCGAAATGCCAAAGCTGGCAAGCCGTTCTTCCTCTGGTACAACAGCACCCGCATGCACGTCTGGACGCACTTGAAGAAGGAATCCCAAGGCAAAACCGGCATCGGTCTTTATCCCGACGGGATGGTGGAACACGACGGTTTTGTGGGAGGAGTGCTCAAGAAGCTGGACGATCTCGGACTGGCCGATAACACCATTTTGGTTTATGGGACCGACAACGGGGCTGAAACCGCCACCTGGCCTGACGGCGGGATCACTCCTTTCCACGGGGAAAAGGGGACGACGTGGGAAGGTGGCTTCCGCGTTCCGATGCTCGTGCGCTGGCCCGGCATGATCAAACCAGGAACGATCGTCAACGAAATTTTCTCGCAGGAAGACTGGCTACCGACGTTATTGGCAGCTGCCGGGGAACCGGACATCGTCGAGAAGCTCAAGCAAGGCTACAAGGCGAATGGGAAGACCTTCAAGATTCACGCCGATGGTTATAACTTCGTCCCCTATTTTAAAGGAGAAGTTGCCAAAGGGCCTCGCGAGCAAATTTTTTACTTTGGTCAGGGAGGTGAATTGAACGCGGTCCGCTGGAATGACTGGAAAGTCAATTTCGCTTCGATGGAGGGTAATATTGCGACTGGAGTGCGAGCGGTGACTGGTTGGCCACTCATCGTGAACCTGAAGGCCGACCCCTACGAGAAGATGCCGCATGAATCGGCCATGTACCTCCGTTGGTACGGAGATAACATTTGGCTGTTTGTGCCCGTGCAGGCCGAATTGAAAAAATTTCTGATGACTATCCCGCAATTCCCTTTCCAACAGGGGAGCAGCCTCAATGCGGCTGGGATCAACTATCAGACGCTGAAAGCCGCCGAGGCCTTGAAGCGGTTGAACGAACTGGAATCGTTGGGCCCACCGCACAACTAAGCGAGTGAGTCGGTTGCGAGCCGGTCGTTGGCCAGATGCCGACGACCGGCTCGATTCTTTTTCGCCCTAGGCCTCTGCTAGTGATCTTTTTGCGGGCGGCCAGAGCTTGACTTTGCCCACCTGCGCTGGCACCGACTGGGGAACCGCTCTAGAACACGGCATTCAGCCGTAATCCGTAGACGAAGGCATCTTCGGCTAAGGCGCTCACTTCGGGCTTGAGGTACTGGACATCGGGACTGATCGCCATCCAGGGAGTTGCTTGTAAACTATAAAAGATTTCGACCCCTGTTCCGTCGCGAGGATCGAAAATCGCTCGCGGCAGCGCTCCGAACTCGTTGCTTGCCCCCAGATAATACCAGCCAAGCCCGAACTTATCGCCACGGCTTTTTCCGAGCGGGCTATAACCGCCTAATCCAGCGCTGAGGAAGTAGCGGACGGGGGTTGGGTTGCCATCGCTGATCGACGCTCGCCCAAACAGTCCATATCCACGCGATGGATCGTCCGCAAACTGAACAAGATATTGGTCGCCGCCGAGATAGAGGGTGAACGAATCCGGTAAGGTCGGAAAGCCGGGGACTACTGGTTCGGGATAAACACCAGGTGGCGGTTCGTTGAACCGAAGGTCGGTAAGATCGACATGTTTCCACAAACCTCCGACATGCATTTCCCCCTTGCGTTGAAGAAGCTCGGTGTTCCACTTGAGTTCGCTGCCGACGATGATTCCTTTCGAGAAAAGATCATCGATTTCGAAGAAGTCGCGGGTCCGATCTTGGGGATCAAAGACAAAGGTGGTCAGCCTGCCCCACTCGCGAGGCAAGACGACTCCGGCGGTGAATGAACTGTAGGGTAGTCCTAGCAAGAAAGCTGGGTTTGCTACCAAGGCCTGATTCACGAATTGCGTCGTCCCGTCTCCGCCGGCGAAGTCGTCTTGATCCAAGCCGCCGAGGACGTCTGCTTTGCCGCCATAGACTACGAATTCCTTGGAGAGGGGTTGGGTGATGAGGAAATTCGACATGAAGAGTTCGCCGGCCGCCTCGGGTACTGGCGGTAAGGCAGCGGGGAAGACGGCTGGCGGAAAAGCGCCTGTTCGTAGCGATACATTCCCGTACTCCCCGTACCAGTGCTCGCCGCGGATCAACAGTGCCCCCTTGGGAAGCCCCCCGAATTTCTCCAGGTCGAAAATGAGATCGTATTCCCCGCGGCCGGTATACTTGAACGTGTCGCCCAGTCCTAGCAACGGGATGGGTGGTGGCGATTGGATACCCCCTTCGACGCCGAAACCGAAATGGGTGGAACGGCCCTGAAAGGTGATTCCCGACTGCTGCAGCGCGGTCCGACGACCACCCCAGTCTCCGGTGAGCGTTTCTCGATCACACAGGCCTGGGGAACACCGAAAGCTCGAACAGACATCGCCACTCGAATCGTGCGAGTTTCCTTCTCCAACAACCGCGAACTCGTCGCATCCGGAGGGAAGCTTCGCAGTACAGCCCTCCACGGGCTCTTGCCCCCGGCAGGGCGGAGCTGGAATAAGAGGGCTAGACGAGGCCGCTATCGCCAACGCCAACAGCCACCGTCCTGGTCTTTTTTTCTGGAGCATCGCCTTGACATCCTTGCTTCCAACCCGAGGCGCGTATGGCGATTCCTTTCGCCGCTTGAAGAGCCCCTCTCCTAGTACCTATCGGAAACTTTCGATAGCACCTTGGACGGATCCATGCTCCACTTGCGGGAGAGCCTTAGGACCATCGTGACAATTCCTAGATTCGTCAGAGCTTCTATAGAGTTGCACGAGGTGGCTTCGGAATTCTACCAAACTTCAACCTAATCTCGCTCGAACGCCTTTGGCCAAGGAAGCCATCAGCCCCCCTGCGGGAGGTGCGAGCCTCGCGTCCCAGCCAGGACCGGCCCGTGAGGAATGCTGCTAGAACGAAGAGGTAATTTGCGTTCGGATGAGATAGCCCGATTGCCCAGCGAGAAAGCCGGTACGGTTTTGATCGGCGGGCGAGCTTTCCAGCCAAGCCAAGTCCAGCGTATACCGTAAATTGCTCCGACCTGGCAGGATGAACCAGTTGAAGCCGCCACCGATTTCCGTGCCTGAGCCATAAGTTCCGGTGACCCATGAGTTGCGAGTGTAGCCTTCGATTTCCCGCGGCATGATGAAGTAGCCGGCTTGGGCCATGCCACCGTAGGTCTGCAACGCGTCGAGCGGCAGAGGGCCACTGCCTCGAAACGCCGACAGTCCCTGACGATAGATTTCGGTAGAGAGGCTTAGCCCGCGATATTTGTACGATAGATCGATGGCGACCAAGGATAGGTCGAAGGCTTGCAAAGTAATCCCGGGCGCCAACGCCCCCTCCTGCGTGATCAATGTCCCATCCGACAGTCGCACCAAGGTGTTTTCCGGGTAGTCGCTGGTTTGACTCCCTTCCTCTTTGGTAAAACTCACGCAGCTACCCAAGCGAATGGCGGCCTCATGATGGTATTCGATATCCGAATAGCCGCGTCCAAATTCACCCCACGGTTCCCACCACATCGATGTCGAGCCACAGAAGCGATCATCGAGGTCGCCGGACCGGACATTGAGGGTATTAAAGCCATTCGAGATCATGGAATGATAACGAAGACTGTCCGAAAGTCCCCCGGTAAACCAGATACCTTGACTGAGGCTTGGGCGAAAGAAGGTGGTGGCCATCGACCGATCGGGCCCTTCTTGGGCATCAAAGGAACTATGAAGCCACTCACGCGAGCCGGGGACCTTGTTTTGTCCCACATGGGCTTCCAGAGCCCGGCTGAATCGATAGCTCAAGGCATATGCACGAAAGCCGATCGGATTGTTAGTCACGGTGTTGTAGTCGATATTCAGCAGGTACGAGAGATTCTCCTTGAGCGTTTGCCCCGAAAGGATCAACCGTCCGCGCGGGATGGAGAAGTCGCTGCTGCTGTTGATCGGCCGAAGCAAACCGCTGCTGTCGGTCCACGAGAGCGCATCGCGGTCAAAGGCCGAATAGCGAAAGGTGTTCTGGTGGTTGACTTTCAGCGAGAAAGGATGGCGGTTGGAATCGCGTGGACGGATAACGATCCCTCCATCGTAGTCGGCGAAAAAGCGATCGCGCGAGCTTGGCCAAACTTCCGGCGGCTTGCCCGCAGCATAAGTCTCTGCTTCGCCGACCGTCGCTGGGGGAGAGGACCACGCTTCGTTTCGCGCCTTCAGCCCCTGGATTTCAGCCGATAACCTGGCGTTTTCCTCGATCACCGTTTGGAGCGATTGCTCGAGATGATCGAGGCGGCTGGTTTCGCCGCTCAAGTCCGTCTCGAGGGGTGGCGCTTCCCAGACACTTGTTTCCGCCAGGAGGGTTGGCTGGCATGTCAGGCAAAGCCAGGCTGCTGACCAGACCAGGCGGGCACGCCACGGGAGCTGGTAGACAGGGGAACATGAACGCCATCGCATACCAGTATTCTCTGACGGCTTTCCGCGTTTTCGCACCGCGATGGACTCGTTCCGCGAGTACGAGGGCTCGCTCGATGCAGCTCCGCTAGTTCAGGCCACTCCACTGATTCGGCACATCCAGCGGCTGGCATGAGCCGCGTCCGAACCGCCAGGTGAGCCCGCCGCCAAGCCAGTAGCTTTCGACAGAGGTTGAGGTGAAATCCCCCAGTTGCTCCTGATCGCGAAACATGCCACCGGCCATGAGGTCCAGATCGATGCCGGGCAGGAAGTCGCGGATACCAACGCCGCCGGTCAGCCGGTGCTGGCAAGTGACTGCTAGCAGACCCTGAGCATAGCGAACGGCCCGCAGTTCTCCCGGCTGGATGACACCGCCGATCGTTGAACCCGGCGTCGGGTCAAGCGGATTCTCAGCCCAGACATAGCCGGTGCGGAATCGATACTTGCCGACCGTGTACTGGCTGCCCAGTTGCAACACCCACTGATTGTCATACATAGCGTCGAAAGAGTCTGCTTCATTCCAAAGCTTGTAGAGGACGTCGGCCCCCAACAGAATACGCCCCTCGAGCAGCGAAGTATTGGCGAATCCCAAGCCAAGGTTCTCAGGCATGTCGAGTTCGACATCCCGCGTCGTTTGGAAGGGAGGGCTAGTTAAGACGTAGGCGTTGTCGAAGGTAAAGTTCTGTTTGGTCTGATAGTATCCACCGACCGTGTTGTAGTCATTGAGGCGATAGTTAGCCCCCAGCGTACCGCGTAAGGCGTAGTCGGCGGTCATGTTGTTGGCCCCGACAAACGGGGACTCATTGATGCCGATCCCCAAGGCGACCGACGAACCCAACGACAAGCGATCGGTGAGGTCGATACCGACCGAAACGGGTAGCGAGAAAATAAATAAGCCGGTGGCGGTCCCATTGCTTGCAGGGATATGAGAATAATCGGCCAGGACGCCGCTGGTGGTTACAAAGCCAACACCGACGACGGCGGGCAGCCCCAATTCACTCAGCTCTTGGGTGACCCCGATGTTTCCGACCGGGGAACCCGGGGCGGTCGATTTTCCAGAGAAGGGTTCGATCAGCGGTGGTCCGGCGACTGGAATATTCCCGGTCTGGGTGAGGTTGATCGTCGGTTCGGCCCAGGCTCCGGAAAACGAAAACTGCGTCCCCTTGAATTGAGTCATACTCGCCGGGTTAGCGTTCATGCTCGAAATCAGGTCTTGTGGCCGAGCGATACTGACTCCCCCCATACCACCCGAGGCTGGCATAAGGGTGTTATGGAGTTCGACGCCAAAAGTTTGCCCGTAGGCCAACTCGCTGAACTGGCTGATCAACAGGAGCGTGCCGATGCTGGCAAGGCTTTTCCAAACGCGTGTAAATTGCATAGCAACCCCTTCTTCCGAATCGACCGTCATGAAACGACCGACCTTTTCTATCGGCGCATCCGGACCTAGGGCTCGACCGCAAAACCGCTACTGGCGGTAGAAAACAATCCCGCGGCTGTGAAGCTGTAGCGATTCCGAAAGTTTTTCCCGAAAACCGGACTCGCCGCGTCGCTGTGGAAAACGTTGGCTAGCTTCCTATGCCACTGCTGGGGGAGTCGTTGCCGGCGGAGGGGGAAGAGAGGAGAATCAAGGTATCGATTCCGATGAGGGGCCGAGAAGTTGATTGCTCTCTAGCCCTTTCGCCTTCAACTTACGGCACCGCTGGCGAGGAGGGGGTTGCTGTGGCATGTGAAACCCACCATCCTTTGCCTTGGGTTTCCGCTCCGTTGATTTTCGCGAGAAGCGGTAAGCTTGCGTCGCTGGGGCAGCAACTGGCAGACGATTCCGTCTTCAGCTAACCGGAATGAAAGGTGCGCCGTTGCTATGATTTTCAATACCGTGGCCGGTACTCCGATATCGATAAACGCAGGGTATCAGAAGACGGATGATGGGCGGTCGATTTTCCGCTGGAATCGCGAGCTCTACCGTTGTCTGGAGTGGAAAGGTCCTGATCGCAGGCCTTGGGTTTGCCAGGCTTGAGCCACATCCCAGGGATGAAGCAGGATTTGCCGCGTACAAGTCCACCGCCGGCGGATGCCGCTCTGAGATTGGATGGGATGGTTCGCTGCGATTGCGTGAACTAGCGAGTCGATGCGGACGGTCCACAGCCAGCCAGGGATCTCTTCGCTGAGTGGCACTTCCCTGTGTAAGATCTGCAGTGCATCCAAGTTGTTTCAGAGTCCATGTTGGCAAGGAGGCTGAGCCAGATGAGTGGCCAAGTATTTTTACCCGGTCCTTCGGAGAATACTGTCCGGCGGGCTGATGGAAAATCGCTCGCGATTCCCGCGGGCTGGGTGCTCCTTCCACCCGGTGATGCGGCTGCTACGCGACGGGTCAAAGCCGCTGGTGAGCATTGGGTAGTGCAGGAGAAGAAGGGTCGGAAAGTCTTTTCCAAGGGGGTGTGGGCTCCGGCAGAGACAATTGCGAGAATCCGAGTGGAACTCGAAGCAGAGCGGTCTACCGAGACGTACGCCAAACGCCGGGTAGCCGATGCCCGGCGGCGGCAGAGCGCGCAAGCTGAGTATGTCGAGGATTTCCTGGGGGCGGTCGTCACCTTCCTCGATTTTCATCCCGACTACGCGGCCTTGGGCCAAAGCCTTGCAAGTGCTGTGACGGAGCACGCGACGCCCGTCGGGAGCGGTACGGTCGCGAGAACGCAACGCATTCCTATCGAACAGCGGGCGGAAGCGGCGGTGATTGCATGGATGCGCCACCAAACGACCGGCTATGATGGGATGGTGATCCCGCGTGTCCGGGGAAAACGACGGGAAGTCCGTCGCATGTTAGCCCGAAGATCCCACGACCTGTTAGAAAGCTATCGCCAGGGGACGGCCCCGGCCACGCATTGCCCGCTACGCAAAGCGTTGTGCGACCAGCTTGGAGGACGGAAAGAAACGAGAGGCTAGCTCGTCGCGAAAGATAGCGACGGCTATGGGTCTGACTTGTTGGAGCCGCTTGATTGCCATCATCCTAGCCGCTGCAGGTCGTTCGTCCCCACGCGTCCGTGGTACGGTAGACTTCGGCTGGGCGAGCGGTCATTGCCTTTGTCCGGCATGCTCGGCCTGGGATCACCCTGTCTGGGATTCGACGGCGGATCTCGAGGAGATCCTGACAGACTACTATCAACGGGCCTTCGGCAGTGGAGCAGCTAAGGTGCGGGAGTATTTCGCCACGTTGGAGGCAGCTAGGATGGCCTTTGTCGCTGAGCATGGGGAAACCGATGTTTTCTCCTGCCCGAAGCTGTACCACGAGAAGCTCCTGGCCGAGTCAGAAAAGCGGCTGGCTCAAGCCGCAAGGGTGGTACCGGCCGATTCTGTGGAGGCGAAACGCATCGCCTTCGTGGCTGCTGGGCTGACCTCTACGCCAATGCAAATCAAGAATATTGACCTCATGGGCCGCTACTGGAAGACTCGCGACGAAGGACGAGTGCCGGAAGTTATCAGCCAGTGGGCCGCGATCGAACACCATGTGGCTAAGCATCCTTTCGCCATCCACTGGGGGCCCTTGCGGCAAGGCACGAAAAGAATGGCAGGTTTGCACCCCAAGGATCCAGGGGCTCTCCCCAGAAGCCCTCCGCCAACGATCTGGATTGGTGAGGCTGGGTGGTAGACCCTGGCGAGGGTCGTGGTGCAGCCTGATCTTTCAGCCTGGATCTGCTGCGTCGATGGCCGCGACCATTCCGGCGGCCTTGACCCAGGTCTCTTCCTCTTCGGCGTCACTGCGACTGTCGGCGACGATTCCGCCACCGACTTGCAGTTGCCACCATCCACGCGAGGCAGTGATCGTCCGAATAAGGATATTGAAGTCGATAGTTCCATCCAAGCCGATATACCCTAGCGAGCCGCAGTAGGGGCCGCGAACGGTTGGTTCCAGTTCCGCGATGATTTCCATCGCACGCACCTTGGGCGCTCCGGTGATACTTCCACCAGGAAAGGTAGCGCGCACGAGATCTGTCATGGAAGCATTAGGCCGCAAGTGTCCTTGGACAACGCTGACTGCATGCGTGACGAAGGGATACTCTTCGATGGCATACCACTGCGGGACTCGGATCGAGTCGGCTTCACAAATGCGAGATAGATCATTGCGCAGGAGGTCGAGGATCATCGTGTTTTCGGCGCGGTCTTTGGTGCTAGTTAGGAGTTGTTGTCGTTGTTCATCGTCGTGTTGGCGATTGCCCGTCCGACGCCGAGTCCCTTTGATCGGACGGGTTTCGATCAGACGCTCCCGAACCTGAAGGAAACGTTCTGGCGAAGCGCTGATGATTTGAAACGGACCGCCATCCCAGTAACCGGCGAAGGGGGCCGGGTTCACCTCGCGCAAGCGGCGATAGAGTGCGATCGAAGCCATACCTGCCGGTCGCATGAGTCGTTGGGAGAGATTGACCTGAAAGATATCGCCAGCATAGATGTACTCACGAGCCCGATCGATGGCTTGGCGAAAGCCCAGGCTATCGAAGTTGCCTAGCCAGCCACCACCTAGACGTGTTTCATACTGCGGGGCGGTGAGGCCGTGGGCCATGGCTTGGAAGCTGACGGCTGGGGCCGACAGCGGCAGTTCCGGACCCTCGAGCAATTCGCGAAATTGCCTGAGCCTTTGGTGGGCTCGTCGTTGCCTGGCCAGCGGGTCACTTTCCGGTAAGCCTTGCGAGATGAGGTAGCCAGTGGCATTCAGGTTATCCCAAGCCAGCACGACGTCATAGAGTCCGAACATGGCCAAAGGGATTTCGAACTCATCGTGGCGAGCGGCCGGGAACTTTTCGAAGCATCGACCGAATTCATAGCTAAAATAGCCGACCGCCCCACCTTGGAAAGGGGGAAGGACATTCGAACCCACCCTGGGCGTTTGTTCTAGTCTCTCTACACGTCGAGCCAAGCTAGCTAGCGGATCAGCCGTAGGACGCGAGATACGAATGACTTCAAAGGGATCGGCCACCAGAAAACTGTAACGCCCCAAACGCGGCATAGTCAGGGCACTATCCAACACCGCCAGGTGCGGCAAGCTGGAGAGCCGCCGCATTGCATAAGGGACATCGACCTGGGGCGGCAGCGGTTCGACGATGGGTTGAAAGTCGGCCAAGGGGCGATCCTCTTGCCTAGGTAGCGGTCAAGGAACGGTAGTTGGGCCCTAGGTAAACTGCGGTTGCCGAGTTCCGGGCTTTCCCGGATGATAGCTTCTTTCCCGAGGAAAGAAACGCTGACGGCATGATCAACACCCTTTTCCTGCCTGAACTCCGTGAGATGCTCGCCAATCACGACGCGCGTGAATTGAGCGAGTTTTGTACGGCGTTGCATCCGGCGCGAACGGCCGAGTTCATGGAGGGGTTGGAGGCCGATGAGGCTTGGCGGGTGTTGCAGTATGCGGAGCCTCCCTTGCAGGCTGAGATCTTTCAGTATTTTGATCTCGATCGAAAACTCGAGTTGCTGCGAGGCCAGGAAGAAGTACAGGTAGCCGCGCTGGTCACGTGCTTGCCGGCCGATGATGTCGTCGACCTTTTCCAGGAATTGGATGGTTCCCGCGTCGATCAAATCCTGGCGCTGGTGCCGGCGCCAGATCGCCGCGACATCCGACGGTTACAGTCCTTCCCCGAAGGGACCGCTGGCGCGTTGATGACGACGGAGGTC
>JBILTQ010000159.1:0-11463 GCA_044371435.1 Pirellulaceae bacterium
TCTCTGCAATTCGTGGGATCATCGGCCGAGCGTTGGAGTCAGTGGGCTCAGGTGATGCTGGCAACCAACGAACTGGCCTTCATCGATTGATATTGATAGAGAGAGTTTGCGATGAGTTTTCCGCGGCAAGTACACACACGTCGACGTTGGTTGGAATCGATGGGTGCCGGCTTCGGCTCGGTAGCCTTGGCCGGGGCTCTCCACGCCGAGCAAGCCGTTCGACCTTCGACGGCTCCCATCCCGCATTTTGCGCCGCGGGCTAAACGCGTTCTCTTCCTGTTCATGAATGGAGCGCCGTCGCATGTTGATACTTTTGATCCCAAGCCCGCCCTGGAAAAGTATCGCGGGCAGCAGCCGGAAGGGATGACTACCAAGGGGAGCGGTTTCATGCCATCTCCCTTTCGCTTTGCCGCGCACGGTCAAAGCGGCGTCGTGATGAGTGAACTGTTCCCGCAGCTTGCGGAGTGCGCCGACGATCTGTGCGTCATTCGTTCGATGCATACCGATGTGCCGAATCACGAACCTGGCTTGTTGGTGATGCATTCCGGTCATCAACAACCCACTCGACCTTGCCTGGGGTCGTGGATCTCTTATGGCCTGGGTAGTATCCATGAGAATCTTCCTAGTTTCATCGCCTTGTGCCCGGGCTTGCCGGTAGTGGGGCCGCAGTTGTGGTCCAGCGCGTTTTTGCCCGGGGAGCACCAAGGGATGGCCGTCGATACCAACGATATGGATGTTGAGAAACTAGTGGCCAACCTGCGGCATCCATCCTTATCGCGAACGGCTCAGCGTGAACAGTTGGATTTGCTGCAGCGGTTGAACCGTGAGCATCTGCAGGCACGGCCGGGCGAGTCCGCCTTGGATACTCATATTCGCGCGATGGAGATGGCTTTTCAAATGCAGGTGGAGGCCAGCGAGGCCTTTGATATCCAGCGCGAGCCGGAAGCGGTCAGGGAGGCTTACGGGGCAACGGAGTACGGTCGGAGTTGCCTTTTAGCGCGGAGATTGCTCGAACGCGGCGTTCGCTACGTGCAGGTTTATTATGTCACCAAAAAGGGCAAGCAGCCTTGGGACACCCATACCGATAATGATGGCCAGCATCGAAAACTCTGTGCCGACTCGGATCGCGCCACGGCCACTTTGCTGAAGGACCTCAAGATGCGTGGTTTGCTGGAGGATACCCTGGTGATCTGGGGGGGAGAGTTCGGTCGCACCCCTTATTCCCAGCTCAACACCAAGAATGAGAAAAGCAAGCCGGGACGCGACCATCACCATACCGGCTTTTCGATGTTTCTGGCGGGGGGCGGGGTTCGCGGGGGGATGATGTATGGAAACACCGACGAACTAGGGATGCATGCGATTGAAAATCGAGTTCATGTGCATGACCTGCATGCGACCATCCTGCACTTGCTGGGGATGGATCACACCCGACTCACCTACCACTACAGCGGTCGCGATTTCCGCTTGACCGATATCCATGGGCGAGTGGTCGACGACATCATCGATACCTAGAAAATCAGCCGAGCGGCCAGGTGTATCGCCAGCGGCGAACGGGCTTTCAGCGGTGAAACCAGTCGCTGCGGTCCGGGAGGGCAAGAGGTGGTGCGGCGAATGCGGCGGGTCGAAGGCCATCCCAGCCGAGTGCAAGCTCCAGCCTTGGGGGGCCGCTTAGCTGAGCAACCCCAGGTTTTTTTCGTAGCGATCGATTTTGTCGACGTGTTCCAGCGTCAGGGCGATGTCATCCAGCCCCAACAGCAAGCAATGCCGTCGAAACGGCTCGATTTCAAAGCTGGCTTCAAAACCGGCGCCGTCGCTGACCCGCTGTGTCTCTAGGTCGACGGTTAAGTGCAACGGTGATTGCCGAGCATGCCGCGCGAACAACTCCTCGACCTGCTCCTCGCTGAGGGTGATCGGCAAGGTGCCGTTTTTGAAGCAATTATTGTAAAAGATGTCGGCGAAGGAGGGAGCGATGACGCAGCGGATACCGAAGTCTTCGATCGCCCAAACCGCATGCTCACGCGAAGAACCGCTGCCGAAATTTCGCCTCGCCAGCAAGATGCTGGCATTGGCGTTGCGCGGTAGATTCAACTCGAAATCGGGATTAGGTTGGCCATTTTCCAGGAACCGCCAGTCGAAAAACAGGAACTGGCCGAACCCCGAACGTTCGATCCGTTTGAGGAATTGCTTAGGGATGATCTGATCGGTATCCACATTGGAACGATCCATCGCGGCGACGACGCCGGTGTGCTTGGTGAAAGGTTGCATGGGTTTAAGCTTTTGATTCTACGAGTTGGATAGGGGGTAGGCTGGAGGAAATCGATGCTTCGGCGACGGAACCAACGGCGTCTGCGCGAGTCGGTTCGGCCCGTGAGCGCTGATTAAACGCGGTAGTCCCAATCGCGAATGTCGACGAAACGACCACGGATGGCAGCGGCGGCGGCCATCGCTGGTGACACCAGATGAGTCCGGCCTCCCTTGCCTTGACGACCTTCGAAATTCCGATTGGAGGTGGAAGCGCAGCGTTCTCCCGGTTCCAACCGATCGGGATTCATCGCCAGGCACATACTGCAACCAGCCTCCCGCCAGTCGAAGCCTGCCTCCTGGAAGATACGATGGAGTCCTTCCTGCTCAGCTTGCCGTTTCACCGCCCCACTCCCCGGCACGATCATAGCGTTCACGCGATCGCTGACGCGGTAGCCACGGACGACTTTGGCGACTGCCCGTAAATCCTCGATCCGCGCGTTGGTACAGGAGCCGATGAAGACGCGGTTGATCTCCACTTCGGTCAGCCGGCCACCCGCGGTCAAACCCATGTATTCCAAGGCACCGGCGGTCGACTTGCGTTCTGTCTCGTCGGCAAAGTCGGCGGGGCGAGGGATCGGCGTATTGATCGATGTCACCTGGCCGGGATTCGTCCCCCAGGTAACCTGCGGTTCGATCTCTTCCCCGTGGAAAACATCGACTTTGTCGTACTTCGCCCCAGGATCGGAAACAAAAGTCTTCCAGGCAGTCACCGCTGCCTCGAAGTCTTTCGGCGCATAAGGTCGGCCTTTGAGGTAGTCGAAGGTCGTTTGATCCGCAGCGATCATTCCTGCTCGAGCACCAGCTTCGATCGACATGTTGCAGACCGTCATCCGCTCCTCCATCGAGAGTTGCCGAATCACGTCACCGGTATATTCCAAAACGTAACCGGTCCCGCCGGACGTCGTCAGCTTCCCGATCAAGTACAGGATGAGGTCTTTAGCGGTGACCCCGTGGGCCAGAGCCCCATCCACGCGCAGTTCATAGGTTTTGGGGCGGTATTGAAGCAGTGTCTGCGTTGCCAGCACATGCTCGACCTCGCTGGTCCCGATCCCAAAAGCTAACGCTCCAAAGGCGCCGTGCGTGGCGGTATGACTGTCACCGCAGACGATGGTCATTCCCGGTTGCGTGTATCCCAGTTCGGGGCCGATGATGTGGACGATCCCTTGGTGGACATCGTTCAGGTCATAGAGCTTGACGTCAAATTCCCGGCAATTCTGCCGCAGGGTGTCGACCTGTTGGCGGGAGATTGGGTCGGCGATAGGCAGCGATCGATTATTGGTCGGGACGTTGTGGTCGGGGGTCGCGATCGTCCGCTCCGGCCGCCGGACCCGTCGACCAGCCAGTCGCAGCCCTTCAAAAGCTTGGGGGCTGGTAACTTCGTGGACCAGATGCAAATCGATGTACAGGATCGTTTGTTTCCCTGGTTCCGCATGGACTACGTGGCGATCCCAGATCTTTTCAAACAAGGTGCGGGGCGAACCCGAGCCCGGTGCGACTGACATAGGTATTTTCAATTCTTTCAAACAACCACAAAACTTCGGGGACGTCCATTCGCTTCGGGGAAGTCGGATGGACGGATGGGAGGGGCGGTTTGAGCCAGACGGCTCCCCTCCGCTCCCGACGGGGCGACGGCGACCGGGCACCCGGTGCATCCACTGGCAGGCTTTCTGCCAGCCCCGACGGATTTTACACTCCGGCGTCAAAATTTCGAATGCGAAATCGACCCCGCGAGGCATCTCGCCATTCCCGGTGGGTTCCGATCGGCCAACCTGGGCGGAAGGGGGGATGGCCTAGTTGCAGGCGGGGACGCTGTCGGGCAAACCAAGGATGCGTTCGGCGGTCAACGCTCCGCGGGTGACTCAAGGCAACGCCAGGGCCCGCTGGTCTACCGCTGCTTAGCCGGCTTTGGCAAGGGGCATTCGGGTGTGCGGTCGACTGGCTATCACCAGTCCTCGGCCTGTTCCCGGCCCAATTCGATCATCTGGATATAGGTCTCCTCGCAAAAGCGATCGGTCATCCCGCCGATATACTGCCCGATGCTCCGATGGATCCCGTATCGTTCAGCCCGCATTTGGAAACGCGGCGGCAAGCGTTCGGGATGGGCCGCGAAGAAAAAGAACAATTGTTTAACGCGGGTAGCAGCCAGCTGTCGGATCTCCATCAACCGCGGATGCCGATAGACGCGCTCAAAGAGGAACGCCTCGAGTTCCTGCTTCTCCGCCTCGACAGCCGCCGATAGCTGCAACCGCATTCCGACTTCGCGGACCGCTTGCGCGTCGAGCGACAGGGCATCAGCCAGGCGGTGGTGGCTGACAGTGATAAAATCATCGATCTGCAAATCGATCAGCGCGTGCACCAGCAGTTGCCGTTCGTTATGGCGATGGGCCGCGTGCCCGTTCGCCGAGTCCAGGGCACGGCGGACCAAAGCCAGGCTTTGCACTTGCGGGAAGGTAAGCAGGCCCAGTTTCAAAGCGTCATCGACATCATGGGCATCGTAGGCGATGCTGTCGGCCGCATCGACGACTTGGACTTCCAGCAGCGGAGGGAGGTGAGGGTCGGCCGTTTTGTGGATCCGGTGCCGCTGTCCCGCCAGGACCTCGTCGGTGAGGTTCAGCCCGGCGGTAGGGGTGTAACGCTGTTCGATTTCCTCCACCAGTTCCAAGGCGAAGCGGTTATGGGAGAAACCTTCGAAGTTAGCTAAGCATTCGTCGAGGGCGTCTTCACCGCAATGGCCAAAAGGGGGGTGCCCGATATCATGCAGCAGGGCCAAGGCCTCGATCAGGTCTTCGTTCAACCGCAAGCAGCGGCCGATGGTCCTGGCCAGCGAGGCGACTTCGTTGGTATGGGTGAGGCGGGTACGGTGGTAATCTCCCATGTCGCCGGTGAAAACCTGCATTTTGCCGCTGAGACGCCGAAAGGCGGCGCTGTGCAAAACCCGATCGCGATCGCGCTGGAAGGGGCTGCGGTAGGGATGCAACGGCTCGGGGTAGCGTCGGCCACTCGACTGCCGGGCAAAAAAAGCATAGGGTGCTAACAATCCCTGCTCACGCAACTGCCAGGCGCCGGGGCTAGCCGCATTCGAACCGCTGGAATGGAAAAGCTGGGCTGGCATCGTTTCTTACCGCTGGTTGCCTGATTCGTACCCGAAACCGCCTTATTCTAAGCCAAATGACCTCGCTAAATCGAGACGAATTCGCGACGGGAAAGCCGGGTTGCATCGCTATTCGCGGGGCTTGGACCCACAACCTGCGCGGCGTCGATGTCGATATCCCGCACGGCAGCATGACCGTGATTACCGGGGTCAGTGGCAGCGGCAAAAGTTCCCTGGTTTACGACACCCTGTTCGCCGAGGGGCAACGGCAATACCTGCAAAGCCTTTCCGCCCACGCCCGCCAATGGGTGACCGCCCTCCCGCGGCCGCCGCTGGCATCGCTCGAAGGGCTGCCACCGACCCTTTGTATCGATCAACGCCCGCAGCTTGTTTCCTCGCGGAGTACGGTCGGGACGGTCACCGAAATCTATGACTTTCTCCGGTTGCTGATGGCCAGGGTAGGGACCGCATACTGCTTCCAATGCGGGCAACCGATCCTGCAGCAGGCGAGCGACGAGATTGCTCGCGACTTGGCTCAGCTTCCTGGGGGGACCAGGCTGACCGTTATGGCGCCGATAGTGCGCGGTCGGGTCGGTGGGCATCGCGATGTCTTGGAGGCGATCGCCAAGGCGGGGTTGGTCAAAGCCAGGGTCGATGGGGAGTTCCTGGACATCGAGGATCGGCCACACCTGGTCCCCACCAAACGCCATACCATCGAAGCGGTCTGCGATCGGATCGTGGTTCGCCCAGACTCGGCCGAGCGTATTCAAATCGCGGTCGATTTGGCTTTGCAGTTGGCGGCGGGCCTGGTCTCGATCCATGCCATCCTGCCGCCGCAACCCGGCGCGGTGGCGGGCACCGAGATCCATGACCGCATTTACTCGACCAAGTACGCCTGCCCCGATTGCGGGGTGAATTACGCGGAAATCGAGCCGAGGATTTTTAGTTTTTTTAGTCCTTACGGAGCCTGTGAAGCTTGCCATGGCCGAGGGGTGGCTTCGGTGGGGCCGGGCACGGAAGCGGAGGAGTCGAGGGAAGCTACCGAGTCGGCTATGTTCGAACACGAGGAGGAGCGGCCGTGTCCGGCATGCGATGGCACGCGTCTACGGCGGGAGTCGCGTTCGATCAAACTGGAGGGGTTATCGATCGACCAGATCACCGCCTTCACCATCGACAGCGCCTTGGCTTGGCTACAGCGTCTCGCCTGGCAGGGAGTATCCGAAAGGATCGCGGCCGCCATCATGCCCGGCTTGCTCCAACGCCTCGAATTCCTGCAGCGAGTTGGCCTGGGATACCTGAGTTTGGATCGGTCGACGCGGACATTGTCCGGTGGTGAGCTGCAGCGTGTTCGCTTGTCTAGCAGTCTCGGTACCGGACTGATCGGTGTTTGCTACATCCTCGATGAACCATCGTTGGGGCTGCATCCGCGCGATTGCCAGCGGTTGCTTGAGGTGCTGCGGGGGCTGCGCGATCAGGGGAACACGCTGCTGGTGGTGGAACACGACGAAGGGGTGATGCGGGTCGCCGATCGGTTGGTGGACATGGGACCGGGTGCGGGAAGCGAGGGGGGGCGAGTCTTGGCCAGCGGTTCCCCCTCGCAAGTGGCCGCATCGCCGGAGTCGCTGACCGGTGCTTACCTTCGGGGAGAGAAGTCGATCCCGGCACCGAGCCAACGCCGGGTCGCTGGGCCTGGGCGATGGCTGGGGATACGCGGAGCCCGCGGTCACCATTTGAAGTCGCTGGACATCGATCTTCCGCTAGGGGTCCTGGTAGGGGTGACGGGGGTGAGTGGGAGTGGTAAAAGCACTCTGATTCTCGACACTTTGGTCCCCGTCCTGCGGAGATTGTTGACCCGATCAACGGCGACCCGCCAGTCCGCGCCGCCGGAGGGGCAAACGTCCACCAAACGCGTCGATGAAGCCGTGGTGGGGGGCCGGGTTGACTGGCTCGACAGCTTGGTGGCCTGGGAGCAACTCGACCAGGTGGTGGTCGTCGATCAGAGTGCGATGGGAAGCAGCCCACGCAGCACACCCGCAACCTATACCGGCGCCTGGGATGGGATCCGAGAGGTGTTTGCCCAGACACGCGAGGCGAAACAGCGAGGCTATGCCGCTTCGCGATTCAGTTTCAATGCTGGTCCTGGGCGATGTGAGGCCTGCCAAGGGCAGGGGGCAACCCGCCTTCGCATGGGCTTTTTAGGGGATGCCTTCGTCCCCTGCTCGCATTGTCAAGGATCGCGTTTCAATCCACCGACCTTGAGTATCCGTTATAAGGGAAAGAACATCGCAGACGTTTTGCAGATGAGCGTCAGCGAGGCTGCCGAATACTTCGCGAACTTTGCCAAGATCAGTGCGATCCTCCATAGTCTTGATCAGGTTGGCTTGGGATATCTTCGCCTCGGCCAACCCAGCCAAAGCTTGAGTGGTGGCGAGGCACAGCGCATCCAGTTGGCTACGGCGCTGGCCCGCCCGGCAACCGGCCGCACGTTGTATGTCCTGGATGAACCGACCAGCGGCCTGCACTTCCAGGATATCGCTCATTTGCTGGTCGCCCTGCAGGGCTTGGTCGACCGCGGCAATACGGTTTTGGTGATCGAACACCAGCTGGATGTTATCCAAGCCTGTGATTGGTTGATTGATCTCGGGCCGGAGGGCGGTCCCCAAGGTGGCTACCTGATGGCCGCGGGAACGCCGGAAGTCGTGGCGGCATGCCCAACCAGCGTCACCGGCCGTTGCCTGGCGGAACGGTTCTGTGCCGGTTGAGCTTGGGGCGATCGGCGAGTGTGCTTTTCCCAAGCTCGCCCTGCCTTGTTTGTGGTCAAGCTTGGAAGCGTATCGCCAGGGAAGCAACGGCGGCCGGTGGGAGTTCCAAAGTATGTTGCGGCGACAAGTGCACCGACTTGGGCTGCATCACCTGATCACAGTTCAGCGAAGAGATTTCGGTCATCGGATCATCGACCAGCATCTTGCCCCCAGCAGCCAGGATCGTGGCCCCTTCGATAGCGATGTGGAGGGTCTGCGACCGATCCCGCTGGGTATTGATCAGGTTCACGAAGATGGTGTCCTCGGTGCGGCTTGCGACGGCATCGATCGTTTCCTGGGACGAGGTGATCTCCAGGCGGTTTTTACCGAGATGCTGGCGGTACTGTTGCATCACTCGGGCGACCGGCATCAGGAAGGTTCGCTCCGGATGCGTTCCCAACAGGATGGCGTTGACCGACCATCGGGTCCCGCAGAAATCGGCGGCGGTAGCGATCTTCAGAACGTCGCCATGCCGCTGATGGTTGTTGAGAATCCTGGCGTAGGCGACACCGGCTGCCCAGGTTCGCAAGACATCATTGCGATGATTGCCGGGAATCGAGAAATGGCATTCGGTCATGGCCAGGGGTATCGCTGTCGACCGGGCCGACTCCCGGACCTGGCGGATCTTCGCATCATTGATTCGCCAAGCCTCCATCAGTACCTGCCAAGTGGCCAGCGGGTCCCGGCGATAGCCTTCGCCATGCAAGACGGGCTGGTCCGGTGGATCAGGATTAAACATATGATGGAAGGCCAAGTAATCCAGTTGGTCGCCGACAACCTGTCCCATCCGTTCGGCCCAACCGTTATCACCCCAGCCAATCAGCCGCAGCGAGGGGTCGGCCCGCCGCATCGCCACCGCAAATCGACGGGTTTTGATGGCCGCTGTTTCCAGGTCGAAACCATTCTTTCCATAGGATGTCTCATTGCCGATCTGCCAATAGCGGACCCTGTACGGTTCGGGGCTCCCGTGAGCGCTTCGCAGCGGATGGTCCGGTTGGTTGCAATAGGCGACCCAAGCTGCGGCTTCCTCGGCCGATCCCGAACGGTTCACCCCTTTGGCTGATCGGAATAACGCTCGGCCTTCGGACTCGAAGTTCACGCAGAGCAGCGCCTCGCTTCCCACCTCTCGGCAAAAGTCGACAAATTCGGCTGTGCCGACCTGGTTCGATTCGATCCCTCCCCACATGATGTTAGCCATCGGGACGCGCTGGGCGCGCGGGCCAACGGCCTCTTGCCATCGATAGTAGGCAGCGAATAAGCCCCCCCAGCGCATCATCGGTGGGGCCAGAGCCCGGGTGGCTTCGATCAAGGAGGGACGCCAGCGATCCCGCAGGTGATCCCAGGAAGCCTCTACCGAACTATCGTTGGTTCCCAACGGTTCCATGAATTGCATGAACAGGTAAGGCGAAAGCTCATGACGCGGTAAAGGATCCACTCGCAGTCGGACCGTCCCGTCAGCGGCCATCGCCAAGGACTGGCGCTGAGCCTCGCCGGCCGCCAACAGGCAACCGGTACCGATTCCTTGCTTTAGCCAGCGACGCCTCGAGGAATACTGATTGCTCGCCATGGTAGGCCGGAAGCTCCTATGCTTGGATAGACGCCAGGGAAATCGAGGTCGATATAGACCGGTAAACTAGGGTAGCCGGAATGCCTCTTCGATGCGATGCATCGGCCGGCAGGCCAACGGCCAACCTCCGCTCCCAGGATAACAAAGCTAGCCTTGCCGGTGAGCGTCGAGGATGGGTAGATAGGATTGGCTCAATTTTGCAAGCTCGCCGGACGATGTTGGATCGGATGGAAGGGACGAACATCCAACCGCGACTCGCCAGTAGTCTGCTCGTCCCTTGCAGGCTGTTCAGGAGTTTACCCGATGCTGCGTCCACTCCCGGGGCTACGAATCCTCTCGATCGTCTTGGTCATCGGCGTATCGTGGTTGGCGGCCTCTCCTGCCATGGCTGGCCACGGCCACGGCTGGGGACAGGTTACCGGCTATCGGCCGCCGAGCTCCTATTACAATTCGGCCTGGAACAGTTGGGGGCCTCCGATGTATCGCGGCTTCCAGGGGCGTCCTTTATATGGGACCTTTTCAACCGGATACGCTTCCTACCATCAAAGCCACCACTACGGGACTGGTCTTCATGCTCCCTGGGGTGGCTATGGGGCAAGCGGTTTCCCGCGGGTAATCGGGCACGGTTATCGAAGTGGTTCCTCGACATACTTTCACGCCCAGTAGCTTTTTTTAGCTTACCCAACCGCGCCTTAGGCCGAGAGTCACTCGGCTATTTACCAAAGCGGAGGCTGGGGAGTGGCTTGCAAGGGGCGAGGTAGTTTGAGCTTAGGACCAGACGCGGGGCGGCTTTCGTAGTAACGCCCCTCACTGCCCGCCGGCTACGGATCCAGGGTCGCTGAAGCCGGCCCCGTATCTCGCCTTGCCCTCCGATCGAGTCGTAAGCTGGCAGCAACCACAATGCCCGACGCCGCTTGCCGCGGTAGGGCGGATAAACCGATCTTTTCCCCTCCGCCAGAGCGGGCTGTGATGGTCTCGTCCGCCGACGACGGCTTGGTTCGGCAGTTGTTCCGGGAAGCCCTGGCGCTTGCAGAAGATCGCGTGGCACCTTCGTCGATCGAGGTTCAACGTCATCCCGCTTGGCTGAAATTGTTAAGGTGGATGGTTAAGCTGGAGGGGTGGGGTGCTTTGCATGGCGAGTGAGCCACCGGTGGGGCCATGGCAGATCCAGCCAAGCGGGGGTGTCCAGCCTTGGGCGATTCGTATCTCAAATTGCATCGATTGGAATCATGCCGATCCGGCTTGACAAATTTTTCAAGACCATGGCGGCGCTCAGGGGCTCGGGAGGTTGAGGGAGCGAGGAGAAAATCCTTGGTTTTTTTCAGATCGAACGCGGTTTCGGCAAGATCTCCCCAAGAACGCAGGCGATCGTGGACAGTTTGGCCTACTTTTTGCGGTCTCCTTGGAACCGTGGTTGGTTTTTGGCAATTTTGGCGGTTCTGAGACCGGTAAGAGAACCAAAGGATCACTCGAGACGTCTAAGAGAGACACGAGTGGGACCACTGGTGTCAGGTGGGATGGCGATAGAAGTCAGCAGCGGATTGAGAGCAGCTGCTGTTCGATTGCCGAGGAGAGGTTAGAAAGGGTCTTAGGAAGAGACTCGTCCCGAAACATCGAAGCAACGGCAGCGGTTGGGAGCCGCAGGGATGGATCACGTCAGCGCTTCGGAGCCGGGAGTAAGGAAATATGAATAACGAATA
>JBILTQ010000636.1:0-3418 GCA_044371435.1 Pirellulaceae bacterium
CGTAGCCTGCCGTCCCCACCGCCGCGCCGCTGACGTGGTCCGGATAGGTCTCCCGGATCTTCTCACCCCGTGCGTTGTAATCATACAGGGTCACCTGGTTCTCGGCATCGGTCAGCGCCGAAACCTGACCTGTGATTCCTTGAAGAAAATCATTTGCATTAACGGCTTTTGCTTACTCATCTTTCGGGTCAATCGACACAAAGAACTCCCCTGCAGCGAGTTTTTTCTCCGTCTTTCGAATTACTTTTTGGCTGAAGCCTATAAAGCCTGGGACTCCAACGCTGGTAAAAATAACCACATGACGCTTTTCGCCGTTGAGGCTTTCGTCGACTTCGGGATAAGCAATGCCAATGATGCGACGCCGACTTGAATCCATGATATCGTCTGGACCAAGGTCTTTTATGGCAAAAACAATAATCTTATTGTCTAGTTCGTACCCGGTATCCCGACCTAATTTTTCAACATCGAGCCTTCCGTCTGCATCGCAGGACAGTGGTATTTCTTTGTCAATAGCGTATAGCATTGTCCGGAAGATTTTGTAGCACGACGGAATTGCACTTTTGGCGAGTTGCATCTCGGTAGGCTTGGTACGGCCGCATCCAATGTTGCATAGCAAGATGCCTAAAGAAACAAAAACAACAAGCAATGGATTTGGACTAATCAGTCGCGGCAGCAAAGCGATGAGTCGCTTCCTCGCATATTGCAGCCACTCTCGAAAAAGTGCGTTAATGGCTTGTCTCATTTGGTTTCGAGATTTCCAAGAACAAAAAATACTTTAAATGCGGAACTTGTCGACTTGACCTTTTTGCGATCCCCTTAGTTTTTCGGCCTGCGGGGTAGTGGAGGCAGCGTCGGCAAGCCGCTCATGTTGTCTATAGATCCACAACTATCCAAGCCGGGATTCCACCAATCGGTTGGATTACTCCACATGTCAATTGTGATGAACTCATATTTACCATTTGGTCCAAAAAATGTGAAGTTATTCCATTGATGGCCGTAACCCATCCGAAACTGCGTTAAATAGTCCCAGGGTCGACGGGTCCCAAACGCTTCAGCTCGAAAGAAGTGCAAAAAGTACTTTTGACTGACCGTCCCACATTCGGACGCGACGTTATCGGAACATTTCTCACAGACCCATGAATTCTTGTCATTTTGGTTTTTCCGAAAACGCACGGGACCTCCAGCTTCCATCATTTTGTCGTAGGCCTTCGCTATACACATGCCGATACTGATAGCCTCTTCTTTGCACTCTTTTCGTTCTTCCGGATCCTGATATTGGTCGCAAAGATGCACGAGGTAGGCAGCTAAGACCCCTGCATTTTCCGCGCCAGTGCCACGCAAGCTTCCAGAACAGCTTGAAGGGCAGGAAGATTCGCCGGGGGAACTCGAATAACTTCTACACTTTGCATCGCATTTAGATAAGGCCGTCCGGTAGTCGTTTGCTTCAACGTGCTTTTCTTTGAAAGAACACAAACCTCCTTCATGGACGCAGTTGCACGAACAAGGAAAAGCCCAGCTGTTTCCTGAAGGATCGGAATTTTCTAATCCAAAATACGCCCCATACAGCCCCATTCCATCGACATATCCCAGTGGGTCTCTTCCGATGAATCTTCCTGCTTTTGGTTCGAGCCAGCGTGCGCGGAAGTAGTAGAGTCGGAGGGTGGGGTCCCATTCTCGTGCGGTGTAGGTGTAGCGGTTCTCAAAACTGCTGGTGGGCCGCAGCGTGCGGTCGGGGGCGAGGATTGTCAGTTCGCCGTAGGCCGTGTAGGCGTAGCGCTCGACCAGGGTTCCGGCCGCGTCGCTGAGCCCGACAATCGAGTACTGCTGGTTGCGGTGATAGTAGAGCGCCGCGGTGCCGCTGGTCGGGAGCGTGGTCCCCGTGCCGGCGTGCCGCAAGAGCGGCTCGTCGACGTAGGAGCCGTAGACGTAGCGGAAACTGGGCGCAGCGGCCGCCGCGCCGCGGGCGTAATCGGCAATGACCTGCTGTCCGGCATGGACGTAAACCACGTTATTGCCCGCTTCGCTCCGCGCCACGCGTTAAAAATTACTTTAACTTTCTGAGAAATACACGATCCGGATGTCTTATGTATACTTGGTCAATCAGTTCGCCGGACTCAATCGAGAACACGACGAAATAGTTGATGTTCATATCCGAAGCACCCCAAAAGCAAGCTTCTGAAGGCGATTTTGTCGATGTTATCTCAAACCACCGTGTGTGATAACACTCTGCACTCACAGGTGCTAGCGGCTTGTAGAAAGGTGGGACCTCTAATGTCCATTTTCGCTCTTGTTCGCCGTTAAGCAGTGAAATCTCTAAGCAACTCGAAGCTCCCGAATCCGATACCTCGAAATTTAGACCCCTTAGTTCTTGATGGGTTTTTTCCGACCGCACGAGGGTTCCACTGTACGGACCTTCTTCGAAATTCTCAGGCAGTTCACCGTGCTCCAACGTGTACTGCCATGCACCGTCTGGCTGGCTTCCGACAGCAAAAGACACAAAACCGTAAAACCTTCCGAAGCATTTTGCGTAATCGAAGCTTTTCGATTTTGCCCGATTTGAGCGACGATTGTCTTGTATTTCTTCAAGTGTCAACAGCCAATACGCGGCAATAGAGGCGTCCCTTTCTTTGATGTTAACGACTTTTTCAAACGCATCGCTTGAGTTGAGCCGGGTTAAGTACTGCGCTAGCTCCAAGTTCGCCGCTTCATACTTCGGAAGCGATTTCGCTTCGTTGTAGTGCGTCAATATTTCTTCCAGTTCTAGACGGTCGCCAGCTACCTGACCTCTAATGGAAGCAGGACTTGACAGAAGTACCGTTGCAAGAAAAGACAAGACGAATAAAACAGGAGACGGATGGAACTTTTTTTTATTCATCGAATGCCTCTCACTATTTTTGAAACGTTCATGCATGTTAGCAAATAACTTGGCATAAGGGTCAAATTCTACTGAATTATCTCGTCCTTACCGTTATCTAGGTCAGTGATTTTAAAAGGCCCGACATTGCTTCCGCTGCAGCAGTCGGACTCAAGGGACGTTTGATAATTCATTTCGGGTTCATTCCTATTCCAATTGGGCTTGAATAGCGGCAACTCAAACTCTGGCGGTACTCCTCTTCCCGTATAATGAAAGGCGTACCCAGGACTTGCTCTGCAAAGGCCATCCCCGAACTCTTTATTAGGATTTTTGTCCCAATGAACCATGTTTATTTTCTTTGTAAACCTGGTCTTTGCAGTGATTGTCCTTTTCGTGCACTTTAAGGGTGTCGCAATGATCGTATGCAAATCCGCAAGACCAAGTTTGCCGCCAATTTCTCCGCCGATCTTCCAGGCTTCGTAGTACACGACCGGCTCTCCCTTTTTGCAGTTTGCTCCACACCTGAATCTAAAACGGGGGATGTTTATACGGCCAAGGAGCCAT
>JBILTQ010000501.1:0-3413 GCA_044371435.1 Pirellulaceae bacterium
TCGTGGCAAACGGCGCATCCCGCGGTCAAGCCCATCCAGACTTCGGCCATCGTCGAAGTCCGGTCAACAGCGTAACGGTAAATCCATTCCTCGTTGATACTCCCACCTTCGCTGGTCGTAACATTGCAACGATTGAACCCTGACGCAATTCGCTGGTCGGCAGTCGGGCTGGGCAAGAGATCCCCAGCCAATTGCCAACGCGTAAATTCGTCGAAGGGAAGGTTGCCGTGGAACGCCCGAACGACCCAGTCTCGATACGGCCACATCGATCGCTCGTTGTCCAGATGCAGGCCATGGGTATCGGCATAACGCGCCAAGTCGAGCCAGTACCTGGCCATGTGCTCGCCATAGCTCTCTCGAGCAAAGAAGCGATCGATCCACTTCTCATAAGCCCCCTCCGACTTGTCAGCAAGGAACTCGGCGATTTCCGTGTGCGTCGGCGGCAAGCCGGTAAGATCGAGAGACAAACGCCGCAGCAGCGTGCGGCGATCAGCGATAGGATTGGCCTTGAGCCCGACCTCTGCCAGCTTGGCTTGCAGGAACGCGTCGATCGCATGGCTCTCTCCGACCGCCGGCACCGGCGGCTTGACCGGTGGCAGGAAGGACCAATGCTGCTCGTACGTCGCCCCCTCCTCGATCCAACGCCGCAACAAACTGCGTTGCTCGTCCGTCAACGGTTTGTTGAAAGCAGGGGGCGGCATCACCGTCTCCGCATCGGTCGCCGTAATCCGCTCCCAAAGGTGACTCCGCTCAGGTTGCCCGGCAACTATCGCCGCCTCGCCGTCATCGCTCGGAGGCTGATCCAAACGCAACCCGGCTTCGCGCTTGTTTTCATCCGGGCCATGGCAAGCAAAGCAATGGTCCGACAAGATCGGCCGAATATCGCGCTGGAAGGACAACGGAGCTTTCGCTTCCAGACGACGATTTGTCCCGAGCAGCCCAACCGCTACACCGAGAACGAGCAGGGACCAGGAAAGGCAATAGCCGCCTGATGGAGGGATGAAGGTTTTCATCAGATCGATGCATGAGGAGGGATGGGTGACGCTAAGCTGACGCCAGTGAGATCTCACCTATTGTAGCTGTCCCGACCAGCCACGCCAAATCCCCTTCCCCCTCGTTAACGCCTGCATCCGCCGCCTACCGATCCCCTGACCAGCCATCCGCCAGATCCCGAACACATGCTCCTTTGGATGCGCGGCGTAGTAAGGATAGCAGGAGATGCGAGACCGCTTTGACGACGGCCTTGGCAGCGAGTACATTCTCGCGGGAATCAGAACTCCCCCCAGGATGCATCGACCGATGAAAAGTTTGGTTTGTTTCAGTTTCAGTTTCCTTTGTTGGACAGGTATCGTGGCTGCCGCCTTCGCTCAAGAATCGCAAGAAAACATGAAAGCCTACCCCGCACCTGATGCGGGGATGCAACGATTCGTGCTCCACCTACCGACACAGGCCGATGAAGAAGCCTGGCAGGTCGAATTGCAGGTCGGACAGTCGGTGGAGCTCGACGAAGCTAACCGCTATTTTTTCGGTGGCAAGATCGAAGAGGTGTCGATTCCGGGCTGGGGCTTTCCCAAGTACGAGGTCAAGCAACTGGGGCCGATGGCAGGTACCCGGATCGGGGTCGATCCAGCCGCCCCCAAGATTCGTCGCTTTATCCGGCTCGGGGGCGAACCCTACCTGATTCGCTACAACAGCCGCTTGCCAATCGTCGTCTACGTACCGCAAGGGGCCGAGGTACGCTATCGCCTGTGGAAGGCCGACCCCAACCCGTCGGCGATGAACCCGGGTTAACAATCCGGGCTGAGCCAGGCGAGCAGGAGAGGCCGGCCAGGCGGAACGCCCCGAGGAAGTGAATTCCTCAAAGCTTCCCCCTTTCTTCTACGCCCTCACTCCCGCCGCGGGCTTCTTTCCCTAGCGGCTAGCGGCCGCGGTCATGATTGCCGCTTGGTCGCGGAAGTAGCGAAGCCAGGCCGCGACGATCGCCCCCTTCAACTCCCCTTGGGCTTCGTTCTCTTCGATGGTGGCTCCCCAATAAAAGCTGATCCAGCCATCCGCATGGGACTGCGAGGCCTGGATGAATTGGTCAGCTTCCTCCAGCGAGCAGCTCAGCGGGAAGATCTCCTCCACCACCAGCGGTTTACCTACTTCATAAACCTTCAGGGCGGCGAGGGCCTTATCGACCTCGGCTTGCTTCGGATAAAAATGGACACTCACAAAATCCAGCGAGCTGCCGACGTCGGGGGCGTAGAATAACGGCTTGGCCCCGGGAAAGACGTGAGCCCAGGGAATGACCCCGACCGTGATCAAATGCCGCGGATCGATCGCTCGGATAGCTTGCGTCAGTTTCTCTACCCATTGCTTGGCGACCTCCTCACGGGTTCGGCCGCGCAGATCGAGGGTGATACGTTGCACGAAGAATTTGCCACCCAGTTCGCCAGCGAGCCAGTCGGTCTCGGGCTTGGCTCCTGCCAGGATCGGTTCATTCATCAGATCATAGCAAAAGATGGCCGGACTATGGCGGCAGGTAGTAGCGACCGCCTGCCAAAATCGCGACTGCACCTCCCAGCGTTCCCCTTCGCCGAGGTCATCGTACCAACCCGGGACGTCAGCCCGGTGATAGCAGCCCAAGCCTGTTACATCGAGATACAGCTGTAAGCGTTCGGCCAGGCTCAATAGTCTTTTCAAACGCTCGAGATTGGCAAGGTTCGGTTGCTCGGCGGAAACCATAAAACGCGATAACTGTAGATGGATCCGAACAACATTCGCTCCCAAAGCTCGGATCTCACCGAAATCCTCTTCGACTTTCGACCATTCGTTTTCCCAATAATCCTCCAGCAACCGCCCCCGCTCATCATGGTCATAATTGACACCCCAGATGACAAAAGGTTGCTGGCGATCCGCCGAGACAAAGTGCTTTCCATCCCCGCTCACTTGGATGAACGGCAATCGATAAGCCTTCTCTTCAGCTCGACCGTGGAGCCCCCATCCCAAGCCCAGCGCGGAGATCAGGCAAATGTAGGGAACCGCTAATAAGTTTTTCACTTTCATTCTTTCACTTGTAGCTTGCAGATCGAGTAGATAACCGGAACCGTTGATTGCTGGTCGATAGGAGACCATGGCTCGTGACCGTTGACGGGAAGAACTCAACAAGGTCGACGCCTCACCAGCCCCGGCCCGCCCATCGCCCTGCGGCCGGAGATGGTCACCTTTACCGCGCTGGCTCCTCGTCCTTTCCAACCCGAAGGCTGTTCACTCTCTTGCCCATCCTACCCGCTGTCGCTACGTTGAGCGACACTCGCCGCGTGTCAGGCTCGATCGAGCAGCGCCGTGGCGAGGGAGCCGTCTTTGGCGATAAGCCCACGGCGATGCTGAGGAGCGAGTTGGCCTTTCAAGCTAGCCAGTGCGTCGAGCAC
>JBILTQ010000160.1:0-11437 GCA_044371435.1 Pirellulaceae bacterium
TCGGGTTCACGCGACGTTTAATAGAACTGACTGGATGTTTTGCTAAACTATCGACGACTCTAGACTAACCACCAGCGGCCGGTTGCGGCAGGGCAAAAGACGCTGATTGCTTCAAAATTACGTTAAAACCACCATGCTGCATTTTGCAAAACGCGAGGAAGCGCTCGATCGATTGAGTCGCTTGAGCGAGATCCCGGTACTGATTCTGGGGGGCGGTATCAATGGGGCGGGAGTCTTCCGGGAATTGGCGATCAACCAAGTGCCAGTCTTACTGATCGATCAAGGGGATTTCACCCAGGGGGCGACCGCCGCCTCTTCGCGCATGATCCACGGCGGTTTGCGCTATCTAGAAAACGGCGAGTTCAGGTTGGTGCGCGAAGCCCTTCATGAACGCGATCGCTTGCTGGTCAACGCGCCACATGCGGTCTTCCCGTTGCCCACGACAATTCCCATCACCAAGCGTTGGTCAGGAATCGGCAATTCCATCGCGAAGTTTTTTGGGCTGCGAACGCGGCCGGCGGAACGGGGGAGCCTGATCGTCAAGCTCGGCTTGACCTTCTATGACTGCTTGACCTGGCGGAGCCGACGCTTACCTTCCCATCGATTCATGTCGCGTACCCAAGCCTTGCAACTGCGACCGGCCTTGCGTCCGGACATCATCGCTACCGCCACCTACTACGATGCATGGGTCGCCTGCCCGGAGAAGCTTTGCCTGGAAGTCATCGATGATGCGATGGTTTTTTCCTCCTCGGCACTAGCGATCAATTATCTCAAATTGAACGGGTATTCCTCAGACGGTACGGTGCAATTCATCGATCCCTCGAGCGGTCGGCAGTTTCGTCTGCGCCCGCAGGTAATCATCAACGCTTGCGGAGCCTGGATCGATCGGGTCAACCAGTCGCTGGGTTTGGAATCGCATTGGATAGGCGGTACCAAGGGTTCGCATCTCGTCATCGATCACCCGGAATTGTTTGCCGCCACTCAAGGCCATCAGTTGTTCTTCGAGAATGCGGATGGTCGGATTTGTCTGTTCTTTCCCATCCAGGGCCGAGTGTTGGTGGGGACCACCGACCTTCGGATCGAAAATCCCGACCAGGCCATTTGCGACGAGCAAGAAATCGATTACCTGCTCCGCTCGGTCAGGTTGGTTTTTCCTGCGCTTGAGGTCGATCGTTCACACATCATCTCTTGTTTTTGCGGGGTTCGCCCATTGCCTTATACTCCGGCGGGGGCAACGGGTACGATCAGCCGCGATCATCACTGCCAAGTCGCAGTCGCTTCTCCGACCCAGCCTTGGCCGATCTATTCGATGATCGGCGGGAAGTGGACCACCTTCCGGGCTTTCTCCGAACAGGTCTGCGACCAGGTCCTCGCCTTCCTTCAACGGAAACGGACAGCTAGTTCCGAGGGGTTGAAGATTGGGGCTTCCCGGGTGAAACCGTCCCCGGAAACGCCGTCGGAACCACGGCCTGGGGGGGAATCCTTCGAACCTTTCCTGCTGCAGCTCGACCCCGCATCGGCTGACCAACGGTTGCTCGAGCATTGGACCGACGCCCGCCTCTTGCGAGCGATCTGTGAGCGTGAAGCGGTGGTCCACCTGGAGGATTTCTGGTTGCGGCGCACCCCGTTGGGCTTGTATGTACGGCTCAGCGAGGAATGCTTCCATGACATCTCGAGGCAGATAGCCAGCCTGCTAGGCTGGGATGAGACCCGGTTGGATCAAGAGCTTCGAAGCTGCCGTCAACGTTTCGCTGGTTACGGGATTCGGCTCGGGCTTCCTGCCGCGAAGCCCTAAGTACTCACCGGAAAGGGTAGGGGCTGGCCCTCGATCCCGGCCACGATGTTTTCTGCCGCCATCATCGACATCCGATCGCGTGCCTCGCGGGTCGCTGATCCAATATGAGGGAGGATCAAGCAGTTGGGTAAGGCGCGCAGCGGGTGATCGTCAGGTAGCGGTTCCGGATCGGTCACATCCAGTCCCGCCGCAAAAGGTTGGCCGCGGCGCAATGCCTCGAAGAGGGCCTGTTGGTCGACGACGCCACCGCGCGAGGTGTTGACCAGGATCGCGTTGGGCTTCATCCAGGCCAACCGTTCGGCATTGATCAAATGCCTGGTCTCGGCATTCAAATCCACGTGCACGCTTACGAAATCCGACTGCTGGAGCAAGTCCTTCAACGGGAGATGGGTCGCGCCTAGTCGACGGTCAACTTCCGGTTTTGCTTGACGAGCCGTATACAGTACTCGCATTTGCCAACCACCGTGAAGACGTTCGGCGACCGCTCGCCCGATACGGCCCAGGCCGATGATACCCAAGGTGCGTTGGCGCATTTCATGGCCGATCAAGCCCAGCGGCTCCCATGTTCTCCATTCGAGATGGCGGACTTGATCGATAGCTTCCTGAAAACGGCGAGCGGCGGCCAGCATCAAGCCGACGGCGATGTCGGCGGTCGCGTCGGTCAAAACATCAGGGGTGTTGCCCACCCGGATCCCTCGCTGCCGTGCGGCATGGACCTCGATATTGTTGAAGCCGACGGCGAAATTGGAAATCACCTTCAGCGAAGGTCCAGCGACGTCCATCACTTCGCCATCGATGGGGTCGCTAAGCAGGCTCAAAATCCCCGCGACCCCCGGTACCTTGGCCAGCAAGACGTCTCGCGGTGGGGGCAACGGGTCTGGCCATACTTCGACCTGATATCGGGCTCGGAGAACTTCCAGGCCGCAGTCGGGTATCTGGCGAGTGACGAAAATTTTGGGACGCAGCATGAGTTGCTTCAGCTTCGCGGGCGTAGTCCGAGCGTGATCGGTTTGGTCGATGCGTTCGTCGCTCTTGGATGTTGGCGGCGCTCGGTGTCGTTCGCCAGTGGCTCCTTGCCGAATTCGCGAAAGAGTGGGTCGCGAGGATGCTCGTCTTCACTCGCGCGGATCTCTTCCCTTTCGATAGCGGCCGCAGCCACTTTGGTCGCGGCTGCATCCCGCAGTGGCGACTTGGTCGCCCACGAAACGGTCAAGCTGCCCGCCGTCGTCTCCGTGACGGGAGCTGGGCTTACCTCAGAAGGCGGGAAAGGCTCCACGCCAGGAACGTCAGGCAAGGCCGACCTGGCGTTGTCTGCCGGGAAGGTGGCGGTAGGCGGAGGCCAAGCGGACGCTAAGGCTTGGGGATCGCTGACGGACTCGGCGACTGGAGTGGTCGACTTCGATGCAACGTCGCTTCGCTCAACGGTGGGGCGAGCGACTGGCGTCGGCGGGGACCCGCTGGCCGTCGTCGTCGGCAGGATGGGCGCGGCCACCGTCGGTGAGCGATCCGAAGCTCGGCGGCCGACATCGGTGGCCCGCCGGCCAAAGCGACGACCACCGTCGGCTGGGCTGAGGATCAGCACCAGCCCGATCCCGGTCATCAGGCCGAGGACGAGGGAGGCCAGGGTGATCGTCGAACCACCAGGACCAAGAGGACGTTCGGAAACGATCGGGGCATCCATCCGGCTGATGAGGCTGGTCGAGGAGGAGGCGGTCCCGGCGGCTTCGGCCTCAGCCAACTCGCTCTCCGCCTTCTCCAGGATCGTAGCCCGCGTTTTGACCTCGGCGATCAAGTTCGCATACTCCGCCCGCTTGTCGGCCAGCAGGTTCAGTTTCTCTTCGGTTTCCGCTTGCAGTTTTCTCAAGCGATCGATCTTTTGCTGATTGGTTTGGATCTCTTGCTGGAGATTAATCTTGGATGACTGCAGTTCGGTCAGCAAGCGGCCTTGGATCGAGTCCTGCGTTCGCCTGGCCGCGACCAGCAGCGGATGCTCGTCGGTGAAACGCCCCGATAGCTGTGACGCATTCAATTGGGCTTCAGCATAACCTTCGCGCAAACGCTTGAGTCCAGGTTGCGAGGTGATCACGTTCGAAGGGGCGACCACAAAGGCGGTGGGATCGGCGATCGCTTCCTCGAGCAAGCCTAATTGATTGAGGAGTTCCTGATGGCTGGCCTCGGCGACACGCAATTCGGCTTTGAGTTGATCAAGATGCTGACGCCCAGAACCGCCGCCACCGCCGATGATATCGGTCATGCCGCGTAGGTCGCTCAGTTCCAAACCCACCCCGCGCTCGATGGCCTGCAACTGCTCGGTTGCGATGCGCAACTGGTCGCGGGCTAGGTCACGCGCGTATAGCAATTCATGCTGGATACTCTCAGCCCGCTGCTTACGCATCTGCTGGAGTCTGGCCTCGAGCACCTGGCACAGGCTTTGGTTGAAAGCCACCGCACGTTTGGGCGAGCGCTGTTTGACATCCAAGTAGATCACTTCCGTGGCGCCGAACTCGGCACCTTTGGGAGCCCGAATCGAAATCAGCGAACCGGCGGTGCCGCGGACGAGATCCAACGATGGCCAAGGCTCTTTTTCGATGCTGGGCCACCACCGCTTTTCTTCGCCGACCAGCAGCAACGCTTCCTGGACTACTTGATGATTCCTGGCGACTTCCAGGATCGTCTCCTGGGCCGCCTTCATCTGGCTTTCAGAATCGAAGCGTCCCAGCCGCAGACTACCAGTGTTGGCTTCATCGCGGACTAGCAAGGCTTGGCTGGCCAGCCAATAATCTTCCTTGAGGAAGAAAGCGTAGAAAGCCCCGAGCACGCCGAAACCTACGGTGGTACCCAACCAAAGCGGAAGCCACACCAGCAGCGTATGGAGGAAGCGTTTGAGGTTCTGATTGAGGATCGGTTCGGACATCGACGACCAGACGAGGGGCGGTGGATACACTCGAGCCATGGGCCCACCCCGCTCCCCCGGAACGCACCTTGGTGCGGGATTCCCTTCGGTCGCGTGGGGCCTACTTCCTGCGCTGGAAAGGATGGCCCGCTTTCGAAGTGCAAGTGGTCGATTTCCTCGCACTGTTGGCCAAATTGTTCCTCAAGCCTGGCGATCCTACCGTTTTTAACGGTAGCGGCGAGTTGTCGAGTTGTAAGGCTGGAGCTTCTCTCCCGACAGAGTCGAACCACGGTTCGGGCTAAGGGAAAGATGTCCGCCATGTAGCCGGTTGCCGCTCAGCCGATTTCCAAGCCTTTTAAAGGACCGGTGGCTGTGGCAAAAGTTTTATCGGACAAGCCGAACTGGTTGAGGACACTGACAAAAAGGTTGGATAGCGGTACCGTGCTCGGTTCAAATGCCAGGTGCTGTCCGTGGGCGAAGCTTCCTCCAAGTAAAAGTACTGGCAAGTCGCGAGTGCTATGGTTCGAGGCATTGCCTAAATTCGAGGTAACGATGATCGAGGTTTGGTCGAGCAGGCTTTGCTCACCTTCCCGCGTTTGTTCGAGTTTCGTCAGAAGGACTTTCAATTCTTTGAAGAGTTCGAGCTCGATCAGTTTCAATTGCTCGATGTTGCGAGGGTCTTGTCCGTGATGAGATAGCGGATGATAACCGTTGGTGACCCCATCGATCTGAACATTGTTCTGCTGAAAATAACCGAAGGTAACGATGCGGGTCGAGTCGGTCTGGAAAGCGAGATGCGTCATGTCGCAGACATTCCTCAACTGCGAGACGATATCGGTCGGGCTGGCGGGATCGGTAGGCACGGTGGCATCGACCTCGGGCTTCGGGGTATGCACCCATTGCTCGGCCTTGATCAGTCGTCGCTCCGTTTCGCGGACCGAGGCGAAATACTCGGCGAGCTTATCCTGATCGGCCCGGGATAAACCCGGCTTGAGCGACTCCGCTTGGTGCTCCACCAGATCCATGATGCCTTGACCTTGCTTGAGTTCCTCAACAACCTTCCGCGTCGAGTCCGCATTCTCGCGCAAGAAAAGCTTGGCATACACCTCGGACATCTTCGATTCGGATGGTACGGCCGTGCCGCTGTCGGTCCAGGAGAAAATATTGCGTCCGGCCGAAAGGGTCAGGGTATCAAAACGCGTGTGCTGCCCAATCTTCGAGGCCAGGTACTGATCCAACGACCTGACGTTTCGGGAGTTGGAAGGGATCCCAGTAAAAATTCTTCCTTCCGAGGAATGGCCACCGCCAACACCAGGGTGGTCCAAGCCGGAAATCACCGTCATCCGCTGGCGGAATTCGTCGATGACCGACAGGTATTCGGAGCTGTGATAGTTCGCTCCAGACTGCTGCGGGACGAAGGCGTCGCGAAAAATGCCGAGGGGGACGTTGATCAAGAGCAAACGCTGACGTCGTTCCGCAGGGGTGTTCGCATGGGCAAAACCGGAAAAGGAATCCAGCCAGGGAAGACCGAGGAAGGTGGATGCGCTGCGTAGGAAATGACGGCGTCGAGGCAGATTCGGGGACATGCTGAAGGCTCCGTTCTATGGACGCTGAAAGAGAGGGCTTTGCACGAAGGTTAGGAGGAGGGTCCGCAGGCCACCGCCTGCGGCTCGGGTCGTCTGCACGATCTCCTGCAGATCATCGCGATCGGCAAATCCTAGTCGCCGACCCAGGGCATAGGTCGCCAGTTTCTCCGCTACGTTATGGTAGACGAGGTTTTCCTCTTGGAGCAACAATTGGCGAAACTGTCGGAAGTCGCCGAAGTCACCCTGCTGGGGCAGGTGATCGCTGGCTATTACGGGTTTGCCTTGCCCCAGCTTGGATTTGGCGGACGGGTCCGGCTGGATGAGGGCGCGGTAGTGGTCTCGCCAACCGCCGATGACGTCGAAATTTTCTAAAGCCAGTCCATAGGGATCGATCCTGGCATGGCAAGTTCCACATTGGGTGATGGTTCGATGCTTTTCCATCTGCTCTTGGATGGTACTAGCGCCACGGATATCTGGCTCGATCGGCGGTACGTCGGGGGGAGGCGGCGGGGCTGGCGTCCCCAGGAGTCGGTCGAGGACCCAGACGCCGCGCACGACCGGCGAGGTGGTGGTGCCATTGGAGGTCACGCTCAGGAAACTTGCCTGGGTCATTAACCCGCCGCGGACAGTCTGCGCCTTGTCGAGTTTCACCTTGCGGAAATGGTTCCCCTCAATAGACGGAATACCGTAGTGGGCGGCGAGTCGATCATTGAGCATCGTCCAATCGGAGTCGATGAGGTTGGTCAGAGACAAGTCCTCGACAAGCATCTCTCGAATGAAGAGCTGCGTTTCTTGAACCATCGCGCGTTCCAGCTCGGCATCATATTCCGGATAGAGGCTGGCGTCGGGCTGCATTTCACCGACCTTGCTGGTCTGCAACCATTGCCCGACGAAATCCTTGAGGAAACGTTCTGACTTCGGATCATCAAGCAACCGCTGTGCTTGTTGCAAGAGCTGTGAGGGCTCGGTGAGCCGGCTTTGTTCCGCGCATTGGTGAAGGGTGTTGTCCGGCAGCGAACGCCACAGGAAATAGGACAATCGATTGGCCACGGCAAAGTCGTCTAACGTCTTGGTCGGTTCCAGATGGTAGAGGAACATCGGGGAAACCATCATCGCCTTGACCGTCAGGCGGAAAGCCGCCAGGGGATCGAGTTGCCTGCGATGGTTGTGGTAATCGTCGAGGAAGGGTTGCAGGGTGGCGTCCGAAACCGGGTGGCGAAACAAGCGTGGGGCCAAACGCTGCAGCAGGGTGGGGACGAGGTTGTCGTTTAAATCAGCTACCTCGTTTGTACCAATCAACAACTGGTGGCCGCGCGGTGGCCACTCGTCGATGATCGGCCCGGCGAGTTCGATCGCGCGGATAGCGATGGCCGGTGAAGCGTCGCCTTCAATGCGCGACCCGGGAAGCCACTTGGTGCCATCGAGCATCTCGAGCTTGACGATGTTGCCGGGCTGCAAGTAGAGTCGGTACTCGGTGGTTTGCGGTTCCGATTCGGTGAGCTGAATGACCCCGGCCACCGTGGGAATGTCTTCTTTCTTGCTGGTGCCATAGGAAACTTGAAGCCGTATCGGCTGCCCCTCGTTGCGAATCGCATACGCGGTCACCTGGAAGCGGTACCAGCCTGGGACCTTCACCTGGAAAAAATTTCCGGTATCCGGTTTGAGAAACATCACCGGTATCAGGGAGTCCTCGCCATGGCGAGGATAATACGGACTACCGTAGTTGCCTGATTCCGCTTCGCGTTTCCGGCGTGCCTCCTCCGCCGGCGTCGGGGTGTAGCCTGATTCCGCGTTCTTCTTGTCTCGCTCCGCCAGTTTTTGTCGGCGTTGCTTTTCGATATCTTCCAAGGTGAAACGAACGGCTCTGGTCTTGGGACGCTCGCCCTTCACGATTGCTCGCTCCAGAACAAAATCGGCGGCTCGAAGGTAGGCGATGACTTGCTCGGCCGAAAGGCTTAATGCTTGGCCGATGGTGTTGAAACCTTGACTGGTCGCATCCTCGGGGAAACCGGCCGCATAATCGCCACGGACATCGAACAGATCCTCGATGGTGTACTCGTACTCCAAACGATTGAGTCGCCGCAACACGACCTCGCCCGTCTCGCCAGCCAGCGCTGCTTCGGCACGCCGCAACTCCTCCTGAATCCAGGCGATTACCGGTTCGCTGCTCTCCAACGCCGGTTGCTTGGCATCGGCCGGAGGCATCTCACCCAGATGAAGGTTGTCTAGTACCAACTGCCATACCTCGGCTTGGGCAGGGTTGCTGGCCAAGCTGAATTCATCGAGTCGTAAATCGCCTTTAGGCTTTTCCTGGGAGTGACATTGCCAGCAGTAGCTCTCCAGGTAGGGACGCACCACGCCTTGATAGCGGCGTTCATGTTCGCTTTCGGCAAAAGCCAGCCGGCCAGCGGTCGGCAACGAAGCAAGTGCCACCCAAACGGCGAACTTCCAACAAGAATTCATCGAAATCTTCCCTCACCCATCATCGAGGCAACCGAGCGGCATTCATCCATACCATCTATCTTCGGATCTCGAAAAAATACCGCGAATCTCAGGAACCCTTCTCCCCGCTCTGGTTGCGGGCAACTTCAGCTTGCCGGTTACGGGAATAGGAATTTTACACAGACGGGTGCCCCCAGCTCAACCGTTTCGCCGGTAGGCTGGAGTGCGCCGGTCATGGGCTCGATGCGGAACAGGGTCAGATTATCGGCGGCCTGATTAGCGACTACCGCAAAGCGACCCGTCGGCTCTACCTGAAAGTTGCGAGGAACACGGATCCCTTCGCCCTGGATGCCAACCAACGATAATTTGCCGGACGCCTGGTCGATCCGGTAGGCGGCGATGCTGTGGTGGCCACGGTTGGATCCATAGAGGAACTGTCCCGATGGATGGCAGACGACTTCGGCAGTGCTATTCGGTCCGCGGTACCCCTCCGGCAAGGTGCTGATCGTCTGAAGTTCCACCAGTGACGCTTGGTGGTGGTCATAGGCAAAAACGGTGATCGTCGAAGCCATCTCGTTGATGACGTAGGCGAATTTCCCCGAAGGATGGAAGCTCAAGTGGCGAGGGCCAGCCCCCGGCTGGACAATACCGACCGGTAATCCTGGGGTCGACAGTTTGCCCGTTTGGCCATCGAAGCGATAGGTGATGATCCGATCGAGCCCCAGATCGGCGACCACAGCGAACCGGTTCCACGGATCGAGGTTGATCGAATGCGCATGAGGCGCATCTTGACGCTTGGGATCGACGCTCTTTCCGGTATGCTGCATCCAACTCGAGGCAGGGCTAAGCTTTCCAGTATCTTCGATAGGGAGCACGCAGACCGAACCACCGCCATAGTTGGCAGCCAGGACATGCTGGCCAGCGGCATCGATCGTGAGGTGGCAGGGGGCAGCGCCGCGCGAGGACTGGTGATTGAGCAGCTTTAAATCGCCGCTCCCAGGCTCGATGGCAAACGCGGAAACCGATCCACTCTTTTCACCACCATAGTCGCCGACCTCATTGACCGCATAGAGCCACTTCGCGTTAGGATGCAGCGCCAGGAAGGAGGGGTTCTTGGTTTCGGCTGCCAGAGCCGGCGGAGCGAACTTGCCTTGCTTCAGGTCGAGATCAACCCGATAGATACCCTGGCTTTTCTCGCTGGTGTAGGTTCCGACATACAGTCGAAGTTTGTCGAGCTGGCTCTGGGGATTGGCGGGGGTTACCAGCGAAAGCAGCTTGTTCTCGGGAAACGTCTCCACCGTCAGGTTCTTGAACTGAACCTCTTGCGGGACCTTGTTGGAGTGCAATTGCAAACCGAGCGGGGCTGCCTTGATCCGCTCCGGCTCTGGCTCTCGCCAGTCGCTGACCAGCACGCCGTTGATCACCAGGCGAATCCGATTTCCCTGCGCCAGAATTTCGAGATGATTCCAATCATGCTGCTTCCCCACCTGCTTGGCCAGGTCGGCGTTTTTATGAATCCCTTTGCGTCCGTAGAGGTCGTAGAACCCGTAGCCGCTGGGAAACATCACCAGGTGGCCAGCATAGGTCCATGGATCTCCTTGCTCGGGGGCTAAACGCCCCCAGAGGGCGATCCCCGAATGCATCTCGCTTTGAGCCAATTTAAAATCGCAGAGCAGTCGAAAATCGCTGTAGGTGCGTTCCGTCAGCAGGTAGGTGCTGACAGCGATCGGCGCGCTGTTCCGGCCAACGATGATGCCATCTTGGACCGACCAGTATTGCATATCGCCTTTCCACCCCGTCAGGTCGCGGCCATTGAAGAGTTCGATCACTTCCCGCGGCCCGGTCTTCGGGGGAACGATCGGTGCGTCTTCAGCCGCCGCTCCAGTCGATAGTCGGAAGAGGGTTAAGCTGAACAACGCCAAGCGGCAGAGGAAGGGAAGGGATAGCCAGGCAAGGCTACCAAAGCGAGATCGCATGAGCGGCAAACTCCAAAGCGAAAAGGGAAGGCAGGATTGGAGGGCTGAACCTCGACATCGGAGAGGAAAACATGTGCTTATGGTAACACGAACTGTCGGTAGCTATCGGCTAAACGCAGCGGTTGACCGAATTTTTGCGTTTAGCGGACGCCGCGTAGTTGCCTTGAGACTCTCCATAGCCAACGTCGCAAGACGTGGAGGAGTTACGTCGCAAGACGCTAAAAAACGCCGTGTAAAAACCAGCGTTTCTGTTGGAGTTCGCGATAGATCCAGAGCCAGGCTCCGCGATCGGTTGCGACTCGATAATAATCGCGACGATGATGAGCCCCCTCCCACCAGCCACTTTCGATGCGTTCCGGTCCCCAGGACTGAATGATGGTGTGGCGATCCCCCTGGAAGTCGATGTGTTCGGGAAGGCCTTCCCGGTCCACCGTCTGAACCGGTAATGGTTGTGGAGAAGGATACAGCTGGGTCGGACGGCGAAAATGGTCGTGGGAACTGGGAGCAAGCCAATGACCCGCCCGCGGTTTCCCTTGGCTGCCGATTGCAGCCTCGCCCACGCTCGTCGCTTCCCGTTTGGCTTGGCTTTTGGCAAGCTTGCGCGAGGTGGCTTGCGATTGGCCATCGGAGCGGAGGCCGGTCAAAGGACGCCACTGACATACTAGTTCTGGCTGCGGATGCCGCTGCAACCTCGCCGCGACGACACTCCGTCGTCCCAACCGGCCGGCCAACAAGTCGATCAAAT
>JBILTQ010000163.1:0-11390 GCA_044371435.1 Pirellulaceae bacterium
CGGAGTCATCCCAGGCCCTCAGCGACCAGCGATGGACCCGCGAAGCCTTGGGCTCCAAGGAGACAACGCGACCTTGCCGCTCCTCGAAGGATCGCGGGTTAGGAAAGCCGGTCGCTGGTTCCAAGCCGGTCACATAACCGTCCCCTACGGCCGCCGTATTCTTCCAGAGATTCAAGTAGGGAAGGGTCTGGCTATCAAAGCTAACTTCACAAGCGCGCGTTTGGGTCGCGTTCACCAGCCAAGCGGTGGCCCACCCCTGCGCATCGGTCAGGGGACGGATAAAGTAAACCTGCTCCGCGTACCCCGGGGTTGGCCCGGAATAGGTATCCCATCCCTGCAAACCTTCGGCAGCTCGACCATCCCGCGGCGCAAGCTCAACCATCGGCACCATCACCCGGGCTCCAGCTTCGAGCAGCGGCGAACCGACATTGATATGGTAAAGCAGCTGCATCGAGCTGGGTTGCGACAAGCGATTATGGACGATATCGGTCGCCTCGATCGAAGCCTGTTCCGCATGGAACCGATAATTCACTTCCAATTCCAAAGCGCGAATCAGGAACCGGTTTTCGGCAACCAGTCCTTTCACATCCAGCGTCCCGGTCGACGGATCGACTTCGACCGAGAGGCGACTGGCAGGGATATTGCCGATGCGACCGTGCAGCGGATAACGCAAACGTCCCTCAGGATAAAAATCAGGCGCTCCGTTGCTTTCCAAACCGCACCGGACCACCAGCTCGTCGAAGCCATCCAGCCAGCCCAGCCCCGAAGGCTCGTCCAAGCGGATCAGGCTGGGATGGATCGGTCCATGGACTGGGCTTTGCCATCCCAGCTCCCACTCGGGCAACCAGGCTTTCCAAATGCTCATACCGCGGCTAGCCAGGATAATCGTCCTGATTTTTCCAGTAGCGACCTCCAGTACTTCCACTCCATCGCGAGGACCGCCACACACCTTCCCAAAGCGAAAGCGAAACTCGCCTCCCCTGACTTGGACATGATGCCACTGGGCATCTTTCAAAGGGGGGGCAGGCGAGATCCCTTGCATTTTTCCTTCGACCACCATCGGATCGATCAAGTTCCATGTCAGGCGAGCATTCATTCGTTGATCACATTGATAAGTTGACGAAGTCGTCCGTAGTTACGACGATTGAAGTGTAGGGTAATCCTGGGAAGCTGCACGATTTCCGGCTCGTTCAGCTCGGCCGGAAGCGGATCGCTCTGCTCGATCGCTCCTCGGCGGAGAATCCCGGAGAATTCATCGTTGAGTCGCTCCAGCTTGTCGCCAGACAGCCGCTGATTGACCCGCAAAACCAGCAGCTCATCGACAAAACGCATGCTGTGGTAGACACGATAAAAATTCAAGATCTCTTCGACCGCTTCCTCGACACGATCGGTGACGCGGTAGAGGTGGACATCCTCGGGACTGATCAGTCCCTCCGGCAGCAAGGCTCGATGAAAAAAATCCTCGACGCTTTTCCAGAAGCTTCCGCCGGGTTGATCGAGAAACACCAGCGGCATGATGGTCTGCTTGCCGGTCTGCAACAAAGTCAGGATCTCGAAGGTCTCGTCGATCGTTCCAAAGCCGCCGGGCAAACACACAACGCTACTGCATTCCTTGACGAACATCAACTTCCGCGTGAAAAAATACTTGAGCGTAACCAGCTTGGGATCACCGTCGATATGCGGGTTAGCACTTTGCTCGAAAGGCAACATGATGTTCAAACCCATCGAAAGTTCTCGCCCCGCCCCCTTGTGGCCAGCTTCCATCACCCCGCCGCCGGCACCAGTGATGACCATCCAACCATGACCGGCCATCATCCGACAAAGAGTTTCGGCAGCCAGGTACGCCGGGTGCTCCGGGCGGGTGCGGGCAGAACCGAAGAGCGACATCTTCCGCCGACGACGATACGGCTGAAAAACCTTCATCGCGTAGCGCAACTCGCGCAACGTGCGGTTGAGGATCTTCAAGTCACCGCGGCTGGTCGCGTCTTTCTCCAACTGGTCGACGGTCCGCCGCATCATATCGATCAGGTCGCCCGAGTCGAGCAACAGCGGGGATTCATCGATGGGTTGCGGGCGATGCTTTTCGTCCTCCCCCAAGGCTTCCGGTTGGATGTTTGTCGATTCCAGAGGATCCATGGATACCATTCCCTCCTTCAGGTTGAACCCCCCATCATAGCCCATCGCGAGCTGCTGAGGGGACGCAATCCAAGCGGCCCACCCTCGGATTGAACACTGGCCATCGCTGTTCGCCGTCGCGGAAACGAGGCCGATGACACCCGTGTCGCGACGACGGGAAACGCGGGCCGCGTCAGCGACCGAACCGAGCTGCTTCTCGACGTTTCGCTCCGGCAAGATCCCGCGGGCTGCCCCGAGAGGTCCTCCGAGAGGCCTGCGGGACCGGACGTCGAGGCAATCCCCCCGTCGGGAAGAGTCCTCGAGAGCAAAGGCGCCGGCTGTTCGGGGCGGCAGCAAGAAGGCTTCGAACCTAGGCCGCTCGCTTCATCGAGCCATAAGCCAGGACGACTTCGTAGAGATCCTGCGGAACATCAAGGAGATCATCTTCAAAATCCCTGAGCCAAGCCTTCCGCGTGTGGGCCGCATCCAGAAGCATCGGCAGCAGGTCACCCAGCCGCACCGTGACACGGCGTTCAGCCAGACCGTCGCGATCGTAATCGATACCGAGGATCGGGCTTGCACCTCGAGCGGTGTGAGCGCGTGGAGCCGAAGAGGTACGTGTCTCGCTGGCCTCGGAAAATGTTGTTTCCAAACCCAAGATGCGAAACGTCGGCTGATCCATGTGCTAACCCTTCCTTCTTTCGGCCTCTGATGCGAAACTTTACATCGTCAATTTCGTCCGAAGACGCCAGACAAGTTGAAACGATCCCGTCGAATATTCCGGAAATCCAATTTGCGAAAGGGGAGAGAGCTGCGCGGCGAGGGCAAAACACGCACGATTTGGTAGCTTGGTTAGCTTGACAATGCCACCACGCTTCAATAGATTCCCAGGGTTTCCCCTGGAATCGCGGGCGCGTTTGCTAGCAGTCTTGATCCATCCCTTTCCTGCTTTGGTACACGCCCGGAAATGAATGGCTTGAATAACCCAGCCGCAAGGGCCTCCGGCAGATGGATGCCACGGACTCCTCTTTATGAACGACCTTGAAGCGATCGCTCGCGACCTCCATCTTTCCCCCGACAGCCTGAAGCGGCCCGCTGAATTATTGAAGCAGGGTTTCGATCCAAGTTTTCTTGGGACCTATCGGCCCGACGAACTCGGCCAGATGGATACGCCCCTACTGGCCCGACTGAAACGCGGGATGGCCTCGCGTGAGCAGTTGGGACAGTACAAGCAGCGGCTGAAAGCCCAAGCTGAAGCCGAGGCCTGGTGGCAGGATTCCCTGCAACCGCTGGTCGATGAAGCGCAAAGCATCGCCGAAGTCGATGCGATCACTCGTAACCTGCGCTCACGTAAGAGTTCGCGAGTCCTCAGCCAGAAAGATCCACGACTGTCGATGCTCGGCCAGGCTATCCTGACGATGTCGGGTCCGGCCCCCACTGACCTGGTCGCCTGGGTAACCCAGCAAGCAGGGGTTACCACCGAGCAGGCTGGGCCGCTCTTGCAGGATACCAAACAATGGTTGCAGGTATTGCTAAGCGAAGACGCTCCCTTGATTCATCGGATCAGCCGGCAGATCCTGCAACGCGGCCAACTGAGTGTTGCCATGCTGGCGGAGACGGTCGACAGCGAACCGAAACCAGCGACCACCGAGGAGGCGGAGTCCGCGTCCGCGGCGACCGAGGGTCAGGTCGCGACAGCCCAGGAGGGGGACCCTCAAGCCTCCACCGCCGAGTCATCCGCAGAAGAAGCATCACTGGACTCTAGCTATGGTGAGCTTCCGAATGTTGTGGGCGAAGTCGAGGAAGCAGCCACAGTCGCCAGCGACCTGATGGCAAGCCCTACCGAGGGTGTTTCGGTGGAACTGGTTCCAGCGGCAGAACTGGCACCAGCAGCGGAACCGGAGGTCAGCTCGGCCGGGGAGGAAAGCTCGAACGTGGATCCCTTGCTGGCGGCTTTTCCTCAGAAACCCAATGCCAAACCGACGGGCGATAAGTCCGCGCCTAAAAAAGTCACCAGCGTTTCGCTGAAACAACTTTCTCCCCGCCAACGCCGCCGGCGTTGGTTGCGAAGCATCTTGCAGCGTTACGCTCGGCTCAAGCGTCCTTTGCGGAAGCTGACCCACTACCAGGCCCTGATGCTGGGGCGCGGGCAACGTTCGCAAATCATCTCCTTGAAATTCGACTATGATCGCCAGGCCTTGTTGAAAATGGCCCGCGAAGCCCTGTGTCCTGGCCATCATCCCATGCATGGTCTGCTGCAGGAAATCGCCGATCAGTCGTTGACTCGGCTAATCCTGCCTCGTCTGGAGCAGGATGTATTCGCCGAGATCGAGGAGAAAGCTCATCGGGAATTAACCGAAAGGGCCGTCCGGCATTTTCAAGAAATGCTTCAGCAACGACCGGTTCGTGGCCATCGCATTTTGGTGATCGATGCCATGGGTCCGAAGACGGCTGCGGTAGCCATTGTCGATCCCCAAGGCAAAGTCGACTTTACCGGTGATCTTTCCGCTGTCAGCAGTCGTCCGGATGTCGTCGCTCAGAATGTCGTAACCTTGGGTCAATGGATCCATCAGTACAAAGTCAGTTTGGTAGCCATCAGCAATGGCACCAGCCGCCGTTATCTCATCCATTCGGTCAGCGAATTGATGAAGCAATCAGGAGATAGTGGGCTCCGGTGGACCATCGTGGATCGAACCGGTGCCGACGCCTATTGCGATACGCGACAAGCCCTGCGGGAACTCCCCAAGATCGCCAAACGCCATCGGGCTGCGGTATGGCTGGCTTGGCGTTTACAGGATCCTTTGATCGAACTCACCAAAGTGGATCCAGCTCGGCTCCGTTTGGGGTCGTACCAACGGGAACTGCCCCAGGAAACGCTGGAAGATGCTTTGCTGGGAGCGGTCTCAGCAAGTGTTGCGTCCCGCGGGGTTGATGTCTGGAACAGCCACGCCAAAGCGTTGGTCTGCCTGCCCGGCGTCGACAAGCCCTTGGCCGATGCCATCACGGAGATTCGCGATAGCGGCCAACTTTCCACCCGGGAAGCCTTGCTCGAGGGTTTACGCGGGAAAGCCACCGAGGTGCAGCTTCGCCAAGCCATTGGCTACCTGCGTGTGTTCGCCAGCAGCCAACCGCTGGATGGGACCATGATCCACCCTGACGACTATCGCTTGGCTGAAAGACTGGTGGCGACCGGCTCGTTATCGATGCCGATGGCTTCCCCCGAAAACTGGTCCCGGCCGGTCCTCGCGACCGACGGGGTGGTTGCGGAACTCCCAGCCGCGGCAACGGCTGACGGGGGGGGCATCCCCCCCGAGGCAGGGGGCGAAGCTCCCGCAACGACTGTTGTCAGCGAAGTTGAGACCGAGGCCAGTTTGGCCGCGGCAGCCCCCGAAGTTTCCGAAGATCAACAGATGGTCGTTGCTTCGACGGCGACCACGGAAGCATCGTCGGGCGAAGGCTCCTCCGCGGAGGGTATCGAGTTTGGCCCGAGCCAATCTGCCGCTCCTTCCGACGAGCTCATTCCGGCAGGGCCCTTGGCGGGCTTCAAGCCGGGGACGGAAGTCAGTCTCAACAAGGACACTCCCCCGGCGGTCACCCCGCCACAACCGGAAAACCCGACCGGCCCGACGCCGGCCCCTTCCCTATCAATTGATGTCGAACGCTTGGCCCGCAGCTGGCAAGTCGGTCGCGAGAAGATGCGGATGGTGGCTCGTTGCCTGCAACAGCCCTTCGCGGACTCACGAGATACCCGAATCCCCATCCCTTTGCTTTCCCAGGTCCCCACCCTGGAAAGTCTCCAACCAGGCATGACTGCCTGGGGAATCATCATCGGGGTGGCTGACTTTGGCGCCTTCGTCGATTTAGGGCCGGATTGCAACGGCTTGATCCATGTCAGTCGCTTGTCTTCTGAGTTTGTCGAAGACCCTCACGAGGTCGTCCAGGTCGGAGACCTTCTCCAGGTCTGGGTCGTTCATGTCGATATCGAGAAGAAGCGGGTAGCCCTCTCCGCCCTGCCACCGGGGGTCGAGCAGCTGCGTCGAGCCAGCGACGACGACCGTGAGCCGGGACGCACCGACCGTGGCTTCAGTCCTCGCGGGGATGGAACGGCCAGTCGGCCCGCTTTTGGACGTCGCGAACAACCCCAGTCCCGAGGGACTTCCGGTGCCGGTGCTCCCACCGCCGGGCGAGGCTCGCGTTCGGGTGCCGGGCGAGGGCGCGGCGATGGTGGGCCGGGAGGCAGCGGTCCGAGGCCATCCTCTTTCCAGGGGCGAAAAGGAGCTCCTGGCCGAGCTTCTTTCGAGAAACGCGGTCGCGACCGCGAGACGACGGAGGGGGATGCAGCGGAATCGACCTTGCCCTCCAAATCCAAGTCGAAGCCGGCAAAACCGGCCCCGCCCATCACCGATGCCATGCAGCAAGGGTTGGAGCCAATGCGATCCTTTTCCGACTTGATGCAATTCTTCAAGGCCAAGGTCGACGAGCCGAGCCAGACCGAGCCACCGCTCCCAACGCCTCCGTCGCCCCTGACCCCGGCGCCACAGCCCGAGCCAGCCCCCCCTTCCTCGGAACCGTCCGAGGATTATCGTCCCGACTAGTCCGGATAGGTGGCCATTGGCTGCGCCGCCGGTCTTGAAATCAGGACTTGCCGCGTGACGACTGCCTGTGCGGCGATTAAAATCCAGGGAGCTGCATGGATCGGGCGAGCTATGTGTTAGGATCACGACGATCGGCTGTCATTAGCTTCGACAGCTGTCTCTTATCTTCATCTCATCGCTGTTTGTTTGCCTCTTCTCCCTCCAAGGAATAGTCCACCATGTTGCGAGGATACGTCTTCATCGCTAGCCTGCTGGTGCTCTATCAGACCAACCTAGCCTGGCCACAAGCCAGCTCCACCCCAACCACGCAAGGGTTGAAGGTCGAACGCGTGACGACCGGGCTTACTCGGCCGGTGTTCGGAACCTTTGCCCCTGGCGACCAGACCAAGCTGTACATTGTCGAACAGCGTTTGGGGGCTTCCGGTGGCAGTTCGAGCACCGTCAGCGACTCGGGGACTATCCGCGTCCTCGATCTGACGACGGGGGTCCTGGACCCTACTCCGTTCTTGACGATATCCGGGTTAGCTAACGGTAACGAGCAAGGCTTGCTGGGGCTGACCTTCCATCCGAATTATCAAAGCAACAACAAATTTTACGTGAACTATACTTCGAAGGCTCCAGGAACAACCAACACCGCCAGCACGACCCGGATTGTCGAGTACCAGACCCTATCCTCAACCTTGGCCGATACGGCCAGCGCCAAGCCCGTCCTCTCCATCACTCAAGCCCCGTACGCTAACCACAAAGCTGGCTGGATGGGCTTCGGTCCCGACAATCATCTGTACATCGCGACCGGTGACGGTGGAAGCTTTGATGACCCGGGCAACCGCGGTCAGGATATCACCGACAACCTTCTGGGAAAAATGCTGCGAATCGACGTGAATGGGGACGATTTCGTGGCGGACACCGGCCGCAACTATGCCATCCCGGCAACCAATCCGTTTGTCGGCACGACCGGTGACGATGAAATCTGGGCTTATGGATTGCGCAATCCGTGGCGAAACAGTTTTGATCGTTTGACTGGGGATCTGTACATCGCCGATGTCGGGCAGAATCGCTGGGAGGAAGTCAACGTTCAACCTGCCAACAGCCCAGGTGGTCAGAATTATGGCTGGGACGTGCGCGAAGGAGCCCATAATGCCGACGGTACAGCCGGGAATGCCTTGCCCAGCGCTATTCAACCAATCCTGGACTACGCCCATGCTACCTCGCTTGGTGGGACCGACACCGGCCTCTCGATCACGGGTGGCTATGTCTATCGCGGCCCGATTGCTGAACTCCAAGGGAAGTATTTTTACGCCGATTACTTATCCGAACGGATCTGGTCTCTGGAGTGGAACGGCGTCACCCCGACCAATCTCACCTCGAACAATCTCTACGACAATCTGACCGAATGGACCAACTCCATCGAGATGCTCAACGGGCCCTACACCATCGATAATATCGTTTCTTTTGGTGAGGATGCCTTGGGCAATCTCTATATCTTCGATTTGGGTGGCGGGGCGGCTGGACAAGGAGAAGTCTTCCGTATCTCGGCCGTACCCGAGCCTGGCAGTGGGATCCTGATCACGATCGGCGGAATGTGCATGGCCCTTCAGCGTCGCCGCCGTTCTCCCCGTTAACCGGCCCGGGCCACCCGCTTTGGGTCGGGAATCTCAAGCCACGCTCGGTATTGTTATCTAGGTGGCCAAACTGCCCCTTCGAGGGATCGCTCTTTCCCGCTAAGATATGCCAGTCTCATCCGATACATGGCTCGCCAGTCGGTCTTGCGGTTTTCCATCGGATGTTGAACAGGTGCCTATCTTCATCAGCATTATCTGTCATGAGCTCTGCTAGCAGTTCCTTCAAACGCGTCGCCATCCTCTTCGCCGGCGGTCCCGCGCCAGGTGCGAATGCGGTTATCAGTTCGGCCGCCTACACTTTTCTCAATGCTGGAATCGAAGTCATCGGTATCAAGCATGGCTATTCGAAATTGATTGATTTCGACCCTGCCAATCCGTTGGTGGAAGGTCGCGACTACCTTCGCTTGACGCATGAACGACTCGAATTCGCTCGCACTTCCGGGGGGATCATGATCGGGACGGCCCGTTCCAACCCCGGCAAAGCGGTTTCGAGTCCGGAGCATCTGCAGGATCCGGAACGCTCAGCCCCGCTGAACCGCGTCTACCAGGGTCTACGATCGTTGGGAGTCGAAGCCCTGATGAGCATCGGTGGCGACGACACCTTGAAGACTGCCAACAAGCTGAAGCTATACCAGGATCAGTTGCCGGCGGAAGCGGTTCGGATGCCGATTGTGCATCTCCCCAAAACCATCGATAACGATTACAGCGGTATCGACTTCACCTTTGGCTACTTTACGGCGGCCGAGGTGCTAGCCGCTGAAATCCGTAATCTCAATCGCGACGCGGCCGCTGGCCAAGCCTACTTCTTGTGTGAATGTATGGGACGCAGCGCCGGTTGGTTAGCGTATGGCTCAGCCATCGCCGGCGACGCATGCATGGTGATGAGTGTCGAGGATATTATCGGCCCATTGCGTCAGGAGGAGCAAATCGTCGACTCAACCACTGGTCAGACCAAGAGCAAGGTCGTGATGAATCTTGAAGTGGTGATAGAGCGGATGGTCGATGTCATGTTGGCGCGGGAGCAACTGGGACGCAACTACGGTGTCATTGTGGTCGCCGAAGGTTTGGCTGAGTTCCTTTCGGACCAGGCGCTTCAAGGTATCCCGCGGGATGATCATGGCCATATCTCGATTTCCGATATCAACCTCAACCGGATTTTCGCCAAGCGATTAGCTGATGCCTACCAGCGGCGAACAGGAAAAAGCCGCAAAGTCAATGGTCTACAGCTGGGATACGAATCCCGATGCGCTCCACCTACCGCGTTCGACGTAATGTTGGGATCGCAAATTGGGGTGGGTGCCTACCGGGCTTTGGTCGAGAAGCAGCTTAATGGAGTGATGATCTCGATCCATGGCCAGTTCGAAATCCGATTTGTTCCCTTCGCGGAGCTGGTCGACCCCAAAACGCTCGTTACCAAGGTCCGCTTTATCGACTCGCGCAGCGACTTCTATCGCATGGCCAGATTGCTTGAGACCAAGGTCCAAGGATCCCATGACGAAGCTTAGCGTCAACGTCAACAAGATCGCCACCCTGCGGAATACTCGGCCTCAACTGAATATTCCGGATCTGATCGCCTTGTCTCGAATCGCTCTGGATGCCGGGGCTGACGGCCTGACGATCCACCCTCGCCCGGATCAACGCCACATTCGCGATCAGGATATCGACGGTTTGGCTGAACTTCTCCAGGCTTATCCAAAGCTGGAGCTGAATATCGAAGGCAATCCCTTCGAGGGCCGATACCTCGAACAGTGTGGGCGGGTAAGGCCTCATCAATGCACTTTGGTCCCGGATAGCATTAGCCAGAGCACTTCGGATCATGGCTGGCGATTCCCCGACGATCTGGAGCGACTTCAGCCCGTCATCCGCCATCTTCAAGCCCTGGGGTGTCGGGTGAGTCTCTTCATGGATCCCAACGTCGATCAGATACCATGGGTCGCCCAAGCCGGGGCTGAACGCGTCGAGCTTTATACCGAACCGTTCGCCGCTAGGTATGCCCGCCATGACCCGCTGGCGACCAAGGATTATGTGCAGGCAGCCCACGCGGCAACGGAGGCTGGGCTGATGGTCAATGCCGGGCACGATCTGAGTTTGGCCAATCTAGCGGCGTTGCTGCAGGCAGTCCCAGACATTGCCGAGGTATCGATCGGTCATGCGCTGATTGCGGATGCCTTAGTCTTTGGCCTGTCGGAGACCGTGCGCAAGTATCTCGAGGAAATCGAAAGCAGCCGCCGTCGACACTAGCTTCCGTGCCCCACGCTTAGCGACAGTCCAAGGCCGTTGGCCATCGAATCGGCTGGAGGGACCGGATGCTCACGCGTGGCGGTCTGGTAAAACCAGAAACCTGGAGTATCCGGTCGCCACCGGAAACCGCCAGCGTTATCCTATGTTTTTGGACTGGCTCGCCCAGCATCGGTTGTATTCCACTGTTTCCGGGCCTCCGTCTCCCCTCGCACGAAGTGCCCCGTATCCCCGCTCAACTCCCCCGCCAGGGACCGAATATTCATTTCCTGGAAAGTTCCCGGTACGACCGATGCCAGGCGTGAGCCCGAGCCGGTTTCCGCCTAAGCGTTCCACTCGGTAATTCTTTGTTTCAGGAACCCACCACGATGACGGCTACCCCAAGTGCTTTGCTCTCTACGGACTCCGCCCCCTCGATGCCGGTAGTCACTTCCCAACGCATCGCGAGTATCGATGTCTTCCGCGGATGGGTAATGTTCCTGATGCTCTTTCAGATGGTGAAACTGCCGGTCGTTGCCAAAGCTTTCGAGCAGGGGCGATGGTCAAAATTCTGGGGAACTATCGGTTTCCATACCACCCATGTCGAATGGGAGGGTGGATCCTTGCACGACATGATTCAGCCTGGCTTTTCCTTCCTGGTTGGTGCTGCCATGGCTTTTTCGCTAGCCAATCGCCGAAGCCGCGGCCAAGCTTGGGGATGGATGCTCTTCCATGCGATCCTGAGGGCTTTGGCCTTGATTGCTTTGGGCGTCCTTTTGCGAAACCTTAAAACCGACCAGATCAATTTCCGCTTCGAAGACACCTTGTGTCAAATCGGGCT
>JBILTQ010000164.1:0-11363 GCA_044371435.1 Pirellulaceae bacterium
GATCCGCTCTTCGAAGTTGCCCAGGAACTAGAAGCCACGGCCCTCCAGGATCCATACTTTATCGAACGCAAGCTCTATCCGAACGTCGACTTCTATTCCGGAGTCATCTATCGGGCGATGGGGATTCCCGTGCAAATGTTCACCGTGCTCTTCGCCATGGGGAGGTTGCCCGGCTGGATTGCTCATTGGGTCGAGATGATGAATTCACCGACGACGCGTATCAATCGCCCTCGGCAAATTTACACCGGCCCGGCCATCCGTGATTTCGTACCTATCGAGCAACGGACCTAGGCTTCTGTCGAACGACGCTGCCGCTCGTCTAGCCTCCGCACCGCGTGTCGATCGGAGAATCCCCAGCGAGGCCGACAATTCACCATGATCGGTCGTTTGGCACCTTCGCCTACCGGCGCCCAGCATCTGGGCAACGCGAGGACTTTCCTGATCGCCTGGTTGCTGTGTCGACGCCAAGGTGGGCAGTTGTGGTTGCGAATCGAGGATCTGGAGACGCCGCGCGTCAAAGGTTGGGCAACGGCGCAAGCGATCGAGGACCTGCGTTGGCTGGGCCTGGATTGGGACGTTTGGGGGGAGGGCCCTACCGACTTCGGGGAAATACGGCAAAGTCACCGGCTAGCGCGTTACCGGCAGGTCCTCGGTGAACTCAAACTTCGCGAGTTGGTTTATCCGTGCACCTGTACCCGCAGCGAAGTCGAGGCGATGGCTGGTGCTCCCCATGAGCCGCGGTTGGATGGCCCGATCTACCCCGGTACCTGTGCTGGCCGATCGGCTGGGGAAGCCGAAGAACTCAGCCGTCGTGGAATCGCGTTCGCCTGGCGTTTTCGGATGCCCGCGGTAAGGCTGGGCTTCATCGACCAGTTCGCCGGCGAGCAAGCCCTGCGCGATGCGGCCAGCGACTTGGGCGATTTCGTCGTCGGTCGTTCGCAGGGCGGTATCGCTTACCAACTGGCCGTGGTCGTCGACGATCACGACATGCATGTCGACCACGTCGTTCGCGGCGATGACCTGTTGCTGAGCACCTTTCGGCAATTGGCGATCTACCAGGCCCTGCGATGGCCCGTTCCTGATTTCTGTCACCTACCTTTAGTCGTCGGTAGCGATGGTCGCCGACTCGCCAAACGTCACGGTGACACCCGGCTGAGCTTGTTGCGCGAAGCGGGGGTCCCGGCGGCTCGCATGATCGGCTACCTCGCCTGGCAAAGCGGCATACAGAAGTGTTGGGAAAGCCGTAGCCCAGCGGAGTTGCTCGGTTGCGATCCTCTAGTGAATCTTCCAACCGAGCCTTTGGTCTTCGCTGCCGCCGACGCGGTCGCCTTCTTTCGGACCGGATGCTGACCGGGCCCCCATGCCGTCGAGTCCCTTTCCCCTGGTTTTCTCAACCTTCCCTTGGCTGCCCGCCCCGATACGTTCACGCCTTTAGCTATCGAGAAAGCTAGCCCGACCGTCGCCTACCCGCCGTCCGAACCGCCTCGCTCCCACCATCGCTCGAGTAGTTGCCCAGGGACGAAGCTCCGCGACGAAGCAGACGCCCGAAAAAATTCCCACGGGCTTGGGGCTGTTTGTATTCCCTTCCTGTCAGCAGATGCCGTTTATCTGGATCTAAGGCAGCGTCGACGAAGAAAGCCCCCCCTTGCTCTAGTGGTATCCAGGGTTGGCCGGGGTATGCTGATGGCAGACCCCAGGCACGGGATACTATCGTATTCCGGTGGCGTTCGATCGACCGCTGCAAGACAGCTTTCGGTCGACTGGCTGCGAAGTAATTCCCCTTCGATACTTGAGATTCATGGTGCGAATTCAAGCTGGATCAGCATCGCCTTGGGCGAGCTTCGGGGCGACTTCCTTTTGGGAATCGAGGGGCGCGAGGCAAACTAGCCGCCGCGCTGCGATGGCGGCCCCGAGTTGCTATCGGGAAGCCGCCGATGAACGCCTTCCTGGTCGCCAGCCGAAGCGGCAGCAGGATAGGGTCTTCAAGCCGGAGTCGCGCTTGCCTGGAAATGGAAGCAACTCGCCGCTGACCGATTTCTTTTATCGCAGGAAAGAAAACCGATGAGCGATGCGGAAACAGCCAAATCGGCCGAACACCTCCGTCTCAAAGCCTCCAGAAAGCGCACCGCGAACTGGAAGCGTTGGGGAACCAACCTGTCCGAAAGGCAGTGGGGCACCGTGCGGGAGGATTATTCCGAGAACCAGGAGGCGTGGAACTACTTCCCCCACGACCATGCCCGATCGCGAGCCTACCGCTGGGGTGAAGATGGCTTGCTTGGTCTTTGCGATCGGCAAGGTCGATTGAATTTCGCTTTCGCCTTCTGGAACGGACGTGATCCGATTTTGAAGGAGCGACTCTTCGGCGTACCAGGCCCCGAAGGAAATCATGGCGAGGATGTCAAGGAGTGCTATTACTATCTCGATGCGACCCCGACCTGTTCGTATGCCCGCGGACTTTACAAATACCCGCACGCCAAATTTCCCTATGAGGAGTTGGCAGAAGTCAATCGTCGCCGCTCTCGTCGCGAACCCGAGTATGAGCTGACCGATACTTGTTTGTTCGAAGACGGCCACTATTTTGATTGCCAAATCGAATACGCCAAGGATGGGCCGGATGACATCTTGATCCGGCTACGGATTGATAACCGCGGCCCGATCCCTCAGGCCATCCATGTCTTGCCGACACTCTGGTTCCATAACTCGTGGATCTGGGGGTGCACCCATGAAGGCTGCAGCGCGAAGCCTCGCATGCGCTCGATGCCCGACGAAAGCGTTATCCTCGATCATGAGACGCTCGGCGGTTTTACCTTTCGCTGCGATACGGTCGGCGATGAAAGCTCGACGCTGGCCGCCAAGCCGATTTGGTTGTTCACGGAAAACGAAACCAATCCGCAACGCCATCCGGGACTTCCCACCGGCGGCCAGCATTTCAAGGACGCCTTCCATCGATACGTTGTCGATGGCGATATCAAAGCGGTCGATCCTCGCGGTTTTGGAACCAAGTGCGCGGCTTACTACTTACTCGTAGTCCCGCCCAACCAAACGGTCGAGGTCCGGTGCCGTTTGTCGGGCACGGGATTGGTTTCCCAGGAAAACGCCTTCGGTGATAGCTTCCAGCGTATTTTCGCCGATCGTCAGCGTGAGGCGGACGAGTTCTACGAGCAGATCATCCCCCGTTCACTCCCCCGTGAGGAGCAGATGATTTCGCGCCAGGCATACGCCGGATTGTTGTGGACCAAGCAGTTCTATCACTACATCGTAGATGCCTGGCTGGAAGGCGATCCTAGCGGTCCCTTCCCGCCGCAATCGCGACGCGGGGGGAGGAATACCGATTGGCCGCACCTCTTTAACCGCGATGTCATTTCGATGCCGGACAAATGGGAATATCCCTGGTATGCCGCTTGGGATCTGGCTTTCCATATGATTCCCATGTCACGGGTCGATAACGACTTCGCCAAAGAGCAACTGATCCTTTTCCTCCGCGAGTGGTACATGCACCCCAACGGTCAAATCCCAGCGTATGAGTGGGGTTTGAGCGATGTCAATCCGCCGGTACACGCATGGGCTTGCTGGGAACTTTATATGGCCAGTGGCCCCCCAGGCCAACGCGACCGCGAGTTCCTCTCGCGGACCTTCCAGAAATTACTGCTGAACTTCACCTGGTGGGTCAACCGCAAGGATACCCGAGGTGATCATGTTTTCAGCGGTGGCTTCCTCGGTTTGGACAACATCGGGGTGTTCGACCGCAGCAAGCCCTTACCCGGCGGCGGGATCCTCGATCAAGCTGACGCCACCGCCTGGATGGCTTTTTTCTGCGGCAACATGTTGCAGATGGCGCTCGAATTGGCAGAAGTCGACCAGGCTTACGGCGACATGGCCAGCAAATTCTTCGAGCACTACGTGGCGATTGCTGAAGCCATGAATACCCTGCATGGAACAGGCCTTTGGGAAAGCCAGGACGGGTTTTACTACGACCATCTCTATCGGGATGGCCGCAGCAGCCCGATGCGGGTCCGCTCGCTTGTCGGGCTGATCCCCCTCTGCACCGCGGTCATCCTCGACGAAGAACTGATCAGCCGCTTGCCGGGTTTCTCGCGCCGGATGAACTGGTTCCTGCGAAATCGCCGGGAGCTGTCGACCCACATGACGTATCTGGAACGTATCTGCCCCGAGACCAAGAAATTCGGGATACGGTTGCTGGCCATCCCCTCCGAGGATCGTTTCCGTAAACTGCTGACCTACCTTGTCGACGAAAATGAATTCCTTTCACCCTACGGCATCCGCTCACTATCGGCTGCCCATCGGGACCGTCCCTTCATTTTCCAGCATGACCATGGTACGGAATCGGTTGCCTACGTACCCGGTGAAAGCGATTCCTACATGTTCGGTGGCAACAGCAACTGGCGAGGGCCGATCTGGTTCCCGCTGAACTTCCTGATCGTGCAGTCACTGCGGAAATATCACCACTACTACGGAGATAACCTCAAGGTCGAGTGCCCGACGGGCTCGGGGGTGATGATGAACCTCAAGCAGATCGCCGATGAAATCGAGCGGCGGTTGGTCTCCATCTTCAAAGCCGATGCCGCGGGGCACATTCCGGTCCATGGACGCGTTCCTTATTACCAGAACGACCCGCACTGGAAGGACCTTCACCTCTTTTATGAATATTTCCACGGCGATGATGGCTCGGGACTGGGGGCCAGCCACCAAACAGGTTGGACTTCGCTGGTGGCCACCATGCTGGAACATCGGGCCCAGTGCCAGCCGACCGCGTAAGCCAACCCTTCGTCGATAGCTTGGCACCTCACCCTTCGCTCCCGGCCAATCGCGGAAAGCCGTCCTGCCGGGTCGGCGGCCGGCTAAGGCAGGCTAGGCTCCGTTTCGCGCAACTCCAATCCAATAGAGCTTGCCATATGCAATCCGCTGCCGCAGGGGACGGAATCGCCCCGTGAGCACCTCGAGAATCTGATCGCCGCAGTCCAACCAGCGCTCATACGTGAACCGCTCACGCTCCGTCATCGTCGCCAACGCATCGGCCTTCTTCCAGCAACGGCGCACCCAGGGCAGGTCGGTGATACGATGGACCCAGGTGAGGAACGGGGTCCGCCATGGTTCGACGATCAGGAATCGGCCGTCAGCCCGGAGCACGCGAGCCACCTCTTCGATCACCGAGGGAAGGTCCGCTGCCAGATCCGGCAGGTGATGCAGGCCTCCGTGAACCACCGCCAGGTCGATGGAGTTGTCGGCGAAGGGTAAATGTCGGCAGTCGGCTAAATGCAAATCGGCCGGTCCCGTGTATTGCTCAAGCAGATGCTCCGACAAATCCACGCCGTGCAAGCGGGTGAATCCCAAACTTTCCAAAGCGTGCAACCCATTCCCACGACCACAGAACAATTCCACGATCAAGCTCGATTTCGACATCGATGCCAGATCGAACCAGCGATAGCGACCGAGGAACTTACGCCGCTCCTCTTCGGGTGTCTCAAAACGCTGATACGCAGCTTCCCATACCGGATCGCAGCAAGTGAGTCCGCGTTCGAGATGGCGCTGCAGGCGGGCCTTCATCGAGACTTCCTCCCGGCATGCATCCGCAAGACCCCCGCCAGCAACGAGGCCATCAGCGTCTGGACACCTATGGCCACCAGCGTTACCCCAGGTACCACCCAACGCATGGTCACCGGATAGTCCAACTCCCCGAAACCGCTCAGCCCCCACCGATAGACAACCCATCCAATCAAACCCACCCCCAAAGCCACGGCACACACAGCCGCCGCCAGCCCCTGCTCGACCGAAATCGATTCCGCCGCTTCATCCGAGGCTAGCAGTCCTTCTCTGGCCGCAAAGATTCGAGCCAAGCCTGCCATCAACACACACTGCCACCCCAAGATGCCGATGAGGCTTGCGACCAAGAGGGTGTGGACATCGAAGGCCACACCGACAATCCGCAGTTGAGGCCAAGCCAAAAGGTAGCCCAAAGCAGCGACCGCCAACAGCCCGAGCCCTGGATACAGAAAAGTCCACCGCGGGCTATACACCAGGAATAGACGCAGCGTCCGCCAGCCATCGCGAACCGTCCTCAGGTGCGAACCGTGCGAGCGGCGGCCATCGGGATGCAAGGTGATCGGCACTTCGACCATCCGCGCTCGTTTCCACTGGGCTTGAATCAGCATCTCCGTGGCGAACTCCATCCCCGGACAACGCAGGTCCAGACGATCATAAAATTCCCGCTGAAAGCCCCGCATGCCGCAGTAGACGTCGTGGATCGGAACGCCAAACATCCGCCGAACCAGCCAGCTCAACAGCGGATTCCCCAACCACCGATGCAGCCACGGCATCGCTCCGCGTTCGATCATTCCGCCGCCAACTGGAAGTCGACATCCCTGGACGATATCTACCCCTTCGCGCAAGGGTCCGACAAACCTGGCGAGATCGAGAAAGTCATAGCTGTCATCAGCATCGCCCATGATCACGTAGCGTCCGCGACTGCTTGCGATGCCGCCCATCAGAGCCGCCCCGTAACCCGGTTCCGCCACCTCCACCACCCTCGCCCCAGCCTCGAAGGCTTTGCGTTGCGAACCGTCGCTACTTCCATTGTCGGCGACCACGACCTCCCCCTCGATCCCCGCCGACCGCATCGCTTGCCAAGCTTTTTTCACGCAAAGCTCGATCGTATCTGCCTCATTCAAGCATGGCATGACCACGGAAACTTCCATAAAGAGCCTCAGCTAGCGGCAACACGAGGAGCGAACCGAATCCGGGCCTCCCAAAGACTGGCCAGAGCCGCGGCAACGGCAGCCATCATGACAGGTTCGACCACGAGTCGGTAGCGATAATCCGGAATCTCCAGCATACCGGTGCAAACCGAAAAATAGGCAAGGATCGAAGCCGCCCAGAGTCCCCAGCGTCGCGTTCGCCTTTGCCCCATCAAAACAACCACGGCCAGCCAGCTAACAACGGCGACGCATGAGTTGAAGACTACCGACAGCGACCATCGGTGATCGATCCATCGCTCGAGCCAAGGGTTGTGCCAATGCCAGCCTCGGGCTGGCTCCAAACTCTCAGCGTTCGACGCCGGGTAAGGCACATAGGTGGAGACACATCGCCAGTAATCGACAATCCGCCGCATGGCTCTCCAGCCAAACCGCCACGGGTCGGAAGCCACCACCTCCAGACTCACCCGCAACATCCAGCGATCCGCCTCCGCATCGTTCATACCACCCGCAATCAGGCAGCGAGAGACTTCCCATGTCGATCGCCACCGCTCCCCCGGCTGTAATCGCAACTGCTCGACAGCGCTTGGCAAGCGAAGCCCGACGGCCCGGTCCGGCAAGGCAAACCCTGCCCCCGCCTGCTCCTGAAAGGTTACCACCCATAGATTCCTGCCGAGAAACTCCGTCAGGCTGGCACGTTGGAACAAGTGATGATTCCTCAGGACCCATGGCGACAAACCGATGACCATCACCACCAGCATCAGGAGGTAGGAAGACCAAGGCAACCTGCGGTCCTTCGACTGCGCCACCCACAAACCGAGGTGAACGACGGGAAGCAGGACCGCGATGGGGCGTGTCAGCACCGCCGCGGTCAAGGCCAGCCCCCCCAGCAGAATCCTCCCGGCCGACGGCGATGCCTTGGCCCGAGCCATCACTACCCAGTGCAAGGTCAGGCAAAAGGTAAACAGCGTCTCAGTCAGAACGGCCCGACCAAAAGTCAGCGAGGTGACCGCGGGCAGGGCAAGCAACAGCGTCAGCCATCGAGCGGTTGGTAAGCCACTCCAACAATAGGCCAGGTCGGCGGTCAGCCAAACGGTGGCCACCAGCAACACCCCTTGGCAGGCGATGATGGCGGCGAGGCTATCGATCCCCCAAGCCGCTCGACAGGCTGCCAAATACCAGGGATAGGCGGGGGTTCGGTAAGCGAGCCCACTCCCCAGCATCCAGACATCCCCCTCCAGGACTTCGGTGCTCAAATCCCAATAACCGCGAGCATCTCGCTCCAGCGGCATCGGCCCCAGCCCGAGGATCAAACCGACCTTCATGGCGATCAGTAGCAGCAAAACCCACGACAGCCACCAGGAACTATACATCCGACCACCAATCCGCGGTGAATTGGAAATTACCTCGCTCTCGTCGGCGGTCATGGTTGAATAATTAGCCAACTTTTATCCTCTTGGCTCGGGAACGCTTGATGGGAGCTTGCGCCCCCGACTAAGATACCAACATAGCGTCCGGTTCCGCTTTCGGGACACACGCTAGCCGCCCCTCCGGGGAGCGGAGCCTGCCAGCGAGGCCATAGCCGGCTTTGCTGATCCGCTGGTTGCCGAGACCAGCGGATGCCTTTCCCACCATTATCGTGCATCGATTTGAATTGGATACATTGGGTCCACCGCGGTCAGGTCAGGTAGCTTGCTGCCCGATTCGCCGCCGTCTTAAGTGTTAGCGAAGGAGTACTTTGTGATGAGATGTTTGGGCAATCCGTTTAGTCGTCGTGGTTTCCTCTCCGTCGGAGCTCTGGGTGGTCTCGGAATCACCCTCGGGGATTGGTTCCGCATGCGATCGGTTTTGGCTGAGCAGAAGCAGTACGACTTCCTGGAGGCTAAGGCCGAGAGCGTTATCCATCTTTACCTGCCAGGGGGAATGGCCCATCAAGAATCGTGGGACCCTAAACCCTACAGCCCCATCGAGTTTCGCGGCGAGATGGGGACGATCCGCACAAAAACCGGCGATGTTTTTGGTGAATCGCTAGTCAAGTTGGCCGCGATCAGCGACAAGTTCTCCGTCATTCGTAGTATGACCCACGGGGAAGCGGCTCACGAGCGTGGGACGCACAACATGTTTACCGGCTATAAACCCTCGCCGGCTTTGATCTTCCCCAGCTTTGGATCAGTCATCAGCCACGAGTACGGCCCGCGGAACAATCTCCCTCCCTACGTCTCGATCCCTCGCGTGGCCAACGAGTACGCCCAAAGCGGTTATTTGAGCTCTTCTTACGGTCCTTTCAGCCTGGGTGCCGATCCGGCTACCAGCGGCTTCAAAGTTCAGGATTTGAACCTGGCTTCAGGAGTCGACATGTCGCGTTTCGAACGCCGACGCTCGGCGTTGGAGGCGGTCAATGCCCATTTCTCCAGCAAGCAAAGCTCGGATGCGGTCAAGGCTATGGATACCTTCTATGAGCGGGCCTACAACCTGATCAGCAGCGAAAAAGCTCGCTTGGCCTTCGACATCGAAAAAGAAGATGGAAAGCTTCGCGATCGATACGGCCGCAACGAGGCCGGGCAACGGTTGCTGATGGCTCGCCGATTGGTCGAGTCCGGAGTCCGCTTCGTGTCGCTGACTTATGGCGGTTGGGATATGCATACCAAGATCACCGATGGCTTCCGTCGGCAGATGCCGACGCTGGACCAGGCCTTGGCCGCCTTGCTCGAAGACCTCGATTCGCGCGGCATGCTCTCCAAGACGCTGGTCATGGTCAGCAGCGAATTCGGCCGCACGCCTAAGATCAACCCGGAAGCCGGTCGAGATCACTGGCCGAAAGTCTTCAGCGTCATGCTGGCGGGTGGCGGCATCCAAGGTGGAGTTGTCTACGGTGCCTCGGATGCCACGGCTGCCGAACCCGATGTCGATCCGGTCTCCCCGGCAGACCTCGCCACCACCATGTACCAGCTGCTGGGAATTGTCGCCGACAAGGAGTTGATGGCTCCCGGCGATCGTCCCATCGAAATCTGCGACGGTGGTAAAGTCATCACGGACCTCTTGGCCTAAGGAAATTTCCGATGCGGATGCTATGCTTGGGACTCGGGCTGTCATTGGTGATGGCGGCCACGGTCCTCGGGGAAGTTCCCACGGTTCGAACGATCAAGCCGATCGGTCTTCAGCGTGGAACGAGTGTCGAAGTCCAGCTTTCCGGCGACGAACTGGGAACTGCCCACCAAATTGTCTTTTTCACCCCTGGTCTAGAAGCCAAGGACATCAAGGCTGTCGACAATCGCAACGTGAAATTCACCTTGCATGCGTCGCCTGATGCGGCCTGTGATCTGCATGCCTTTCGGGTTGTCACCCAGACCGGGATCAGCAACCTTCGACTGCTGAGCGTTTCGCCGTTGCCGAGCGCAGCCGAAGTGGAGCCGAACAACCGTTTCGACGAGGCACAGTTGATCGCACTGAATACCACGGTTCAGGGAGCCATCGATCCCGAGGACGTCGATCATTTCGTGGTCGAAGTTCCCCAGGGCGAGATGATCTCGGTCGAGATGGAGGGGTTGCGGCACAACTACCTCAACAACATGTTCGACCCCTTCGTCGCCATCTACGACGATCAGGGAAACGAACTGACCAGCAACGATGATGCGTCCCTGGTCCAGCAGGATTGTATTTGCAGCGTGATTGCTCCCAAAGCCGGTCGTTACGTGATCGAGGTCCGCGACGCGAGTTACGGTGGCAGCCGCGACTCGGTCTACCGGTTGCATCTCGGCAACTATGCTCGACCGTTGGCGATCTATCCCAGTGGTGGTCGGCCCGGTGAAACGCTCCAGGCGACTTGCGTCGATGCTTTGGGCAACACCTGGGAGGAAAGTTTCGTCCTACCCAAGGAACCCGACCCGCGTTTTCGAGTCTGGTCCCATCGCGGTCAAACGCCTACTCCCTCGCCGAATTATCTTCGGGTCAACCACCTGGAGAATGTCCTGGAAGTCGAGCCTAACAATGACTACAAAGAGGTGTCGATTACCAGCAGTCTCCCGGCCGCATTCAACGGCTGCCTACAGACGCCCGGCGACCGGGATTGGTTTGTCTTTTCGGCCAAGAAGGGACAAGCTTTCGAAGTTCGACTGGTTGCTCGTCAATTCATCCGCTCGCCGGTGGATGGGGTGGTCGACATCTATAAGGTTGGCGGGAGTCGTGTCGCCAGCAGCGATGATGCCGGCGGCCCTGATTCGGCCATCTCCTTCAAGGCCCCCGAGGATGGCAACTATGCGATCGGCGTTCGCGACCATCTTAGTGCCGGTGGGCCGCAATTCGTCTATCGTTTGGAAATTGACCAGCCGACCCCGCGACTGCTGACCACGGTCAAAGAGCAAGAGCGGTATGTCTCCCAAACGATCCCTATCCCTCGTGGCACGCGGATGGCGGTGAACGTTTTGTTGGATCGTAAATTTATCAACGGCGAGGCCGAGATCGTCGTGCCCGACCTACCCCCTGGTGTCGAGCAGGTAGCGGTCAAGGTCGCGGAGAACGCCAGTTCGGCCCAATTGATGCTGCGGGCAAAGGAAGAGGCCCCCATCGGAGGCCATCTGGTGGATTTGACCGCGAGGCTTCAGGATAAGGCTCATCCTCAGGGCCTGGTCGGGCACATGGACCAGCGCACGCAGT
>JBILTQ010000165.1:0-11358 GCA_044371435.1 Pirellulaceae bacterium
CGTTTTTCCATCGATATTGAGGGGGCGGGTGACTTGTGGTTCGATGACTTCGCCGCCTATCGAGTTTTCCTCGACGAAACCGAACGCCGCCAGTTGCGGAGCGAGCTCTTCGTAGCCCGTCGCGAGTTGAGCCAGAATCGGCCGATGGCAGCTTGGCGACTGACGGAGTCGCCGAGTTTTCTCTTCGTCACCCAAACCGCCCCCACCCTGCCGGTCGCCACCGCCAGCTTGCCGCTTTGGTCGGGAGCGACCGCGTCCCAGTCGTCGCGAGGCGATGCCCGCAAACCGCTCTTCGACTTCCGCCGCCGGGTTCGCTGAGCCAGCCTCCTCGAACCATGCGTCACCACCAGGCGGGAGAACCATCAAGCCTCGCCCACGCGGCAGCAGAAGCCAGGGATGTGGCCTAGCGCCCCCACCCGACGACGCGTTGCAAGCCTGCTTCCACCTCGAGTACCGGCCAATACTCCAGCCCGAAATAACCTCGGTAGTCGGTCTCGGCGATGGCTTGCATAATCGACGGATAATTCAGCTCGCCGATCGACAGTTCGTGCCGCCCAGGATTGCCCGCGGCATGAAAGTGACCGATCGCCGGAAGATGATCGAGGATATTCCGCAAAACATTGCCTTCGCTGATCTGCTGGTGATAGATATCAAAGACCACTTTGATGTTGGGACTGGCGACTTCGGCGACGATCTCGAAGGCTTCCTGGCTATGAATGAGGTAGTAGCCAGGATGATCGACCAAAACATTCAGCGGCTCGATCACCAGTTGGATACCAGTCGCCTCCAGCAGCGGCGCGGCCGCCTTGAGCCCATCCACCAAAGAGCGGCGTTGCTCTTCGCGGGGTACCTGCGGGCGAAAATCCCCGACCTGCGAAATCAGCGTCGGGCAATCGAGTCGGCGAGCAACCGCCATCGAGGCCTCCAAACCCGCCAAATAGTCCGAACGCTGCGCAGGGTCGACCAGCGAGATGAAGCGAGTACAGCAGGCCGCGACCTCCAAGCGATAGCGGTCGCGCGCCTTGAGGATAGCTTCCAGATCCTTCTCCCACCATTTCCAAAACTCGAAGGCCGGGATCCCGCAACGCGAGACAATCGCCAACGCTTGATCGACGGGATAATCCGCCAGGACAGCATCGATACACACGGAGAGTTTCATCGGCAGGACCTTCTGGCAGGCTTCGGAGCGAGGTGGTGAAACGATGACGGCGCGGGGAAGCCCCTTAGCCGCCGAATTTGGTCAAGACACTGAAGTCGGCAAAGTAGGCGTAGATTAAAAAAACGATCCCGATCAAGATCAACCCGACGGGGGTCGCCAGTTTCCACGGAGTCATGTCCACCGCCCGCACGTCGCGTTGCACGAACTCCTGAGGGAGCGGGCGGAGCTCACCGATCACCAGCATCATGACCACCAACCAAGCAAAGACGATTCCGAAGAAATGGAATTCATGGACGGAAGCCGCGATGGCGTTGAAGGGAGAGACGAAAGATGACAGCGTCAAGGCGATCACGCCGACCACCAGCCCGAGATTGGCAGCCAGCGGCGGCACCCGCTTGCTGAGCATCCCTACCAAAACCACCGCGAAAATCGGAATGAAGTAGATGCCATTCATCTTTTGCAAGTAGGAGAAGATCTGGTCCTGTCCGGCCAGGAACGGGGCGATACACATCGAGGCGATGGAGACGATCCACCCAAAAATGACGCTGACCCGTACCACCCGACTTTCCGAGGCCTTGGGGCGGAGGATGTTCTTGTAGATGCCGAGACTGAATAGGGTGCAGGCGCTGTTGAGGGCCGAGTTGAAACTGGAGAGGATGGCCCCGATGATCACCGCCGCAAAAAAGCCACGCAAAGCTTCCGGCAGGACCAGATTGACCAACCGCCCGTAACTTTGATCCGGCCGGACCTCCTGTCCCGCAAAGACACTGTAGGCGATCATCCCCGGTAAAACGAGGTAGATTGGGCCGAGCAATTTCAGGGCACCACACAACAAGACCCCTTTCTGACCTTCCGCCAACCCCTTGGCTGCAAAAGTCCGCTGGATGATCTGCTGGTTGGTCGTCCAGTAGAACAGGTTCAAAAGGAAGATACCCGAGAAGATCGTGCCGAAAGGAACCGATGACTTGGCCGAGCCGACCGAATTGAAGCGAGCCCGCTGTTGCTCGACTAAAACCGCGAAACCGCGAGAAAAACCTCCCTCCCCGCCCAGGTACTGCAAGGCGAGGTAGGTGAGCAACAAACCACCGATCAGCAAGCCGATACCATTGAGCGTATCCGAGACCGCCACGCTCTTCATCCCGCCGAACAGGGCATAGATCGACCCGAGCAACCCGACGCTCCATACGACCAGCCAAAGGTAGGCGGTCTCCGGCGGAATGTCGAGCCCCAGGCTGACGAGCATCGGCGCGACGAACTCGGGCAACCCGAGAATCTGAGTCATCCCGACCCCGCCGGTGTACAGGATGGTCGGCAGCAGGATGACCAGATAAGCCAAGAGGAAAATCAAGTTGGTGATGACTTGCGTCGTGTGGCCGAAACGGATCTCTAGATATTCTGGGACCGTAGCCACCCCGCTCTTCAGGAAGCGCGGCAGGAAAAACCAGGCCATGAAAACCAAAGCCACCACGCAGACCACCTCCCAGACCATGACGCATAACCCATCGGTGAAGGCGGAGCCGTTCAAGCCGACCAGTTGCTCGGTTGAAAGATTGGTCAGCAGCAGCGAACCGGCGATGACGGGAAAGGTGAGCGAACGGCCTGCCAGGAAAAACCCGGTGTTGGTCTCAACGTCTTCATGGCGCGTCAACCACCAGGTAAGAAAGCCGACCAGTCCGGTAAAGAAAACAAAGGAGACGACGGTCAGCAGATCCATGGGCTCGAATCCCGAGAAGGTGGAGAGGAAGGCGTCCGCGGCGATAGTATGCTGTTTCCCGACCGCTTGGTCTACGGCTCCCCGCTCCCGGCCCGCTCCTGCCCCCTTCGCCGCCATCCGCCTACCCGTAGTTCCGCCCGCCGCGGAAACTTTTGGCCCGCCCCCAGGACCCGCCGGAACTTCCCGGCCGGTTTTTTTGCCAGACCGAGCCTCCTAGACCCTTTGAGGAATGATTTCTACCATATGACCCTGCGGGGAATCGGGATTCGTTCGTCGGCGAAGGTTTGTTGTTGTGGATCGATCAGCAGGACGTGACGAGGATCTGTTGCAAGTCCTGGGGTACCTGCACCTTTCGTCCGGAAAATCCGATCTGAAAACGCTGGCGGCCCTCAACCGCCTCTACGGCTGGGCTTTGGCCAGTCGAGCCCAACCGCCGAGTCCCTACGCGGGGTTGCCGGCCGTGGTCACCTTACAGCACTGGTTGCGAGACCGCTGGCTGAGCCTTAAGGAAGAACGCCCCTTTTTTCGGGAAACCAACCAGGCGGAGTTGGTGTTGGATTTGGTCTGGGGTCAGTTGCTGCCGGCTTACATGGATTTCCACCATGAGCTGCTGTTCCACCAGGAACCAGAGGGGATCTTCAATGGTTTTTTTCTCGGCCGAGCCATCGAAGCGGTCCTCGCCGAAGGGGGCCCCTGGGAAGATGCCGAGCGGATCGTGAACGGCGCCATCCGCCGTTTGAACGACTTCATCGGGTATCGCCCGATCGCCGTCCTTGAAGGACGGCGTCATCAGCCCTACGAGCACGAATGGGTTCGCCCAATCCCACTCTACATCGAAGGTGCCGGTGTCGCGCATGGGCCTTATCATGAGATCATCACCCGCACCCTCGAGATCCTGCGCGAGACCGATCCGTCGATCCTGCAGTCGGCCCATTTTTCCCTGGAACATTTGGACGAGCTCGCCGTCGATCCGCGGGCGTACGATTTCGACCACCCGGTCAACAAGCGTCCCAACTACCACTTTGGCCAATGGGATCCCACATTGATCGACCTGCAGGGGAATTATCGGCGGTTCGTGATCCAGCAAGTGACGCTGGATGCGTTGATGGCTCGTGTCCTCCAGGAACGCAGTCTACCCGCGCGGGAGCTGGTCTACGAATCGGCGGCGGTCCTGGCCGGCACTATGCTGATGGCTGCCTGCGTCTCAGGCAGCGGTCCGAGCACCTATTCCTCCACCACGACGCTCGCCAGCCTGATGACGCCGATCGCCCAGTTTCGCGATGCGTTTTACACCCAGCTGCTCGAGCGGATGACGGGCCCACATGCGGAGAGGCTTCGCGAAGAAGCCGCCAAGCGGCGGCAGCCGCTGGGTGGCGTCCGGCAACACCTCAATACCCAGCTGGCGCGGTTGCGGGCTTCGCAGTTGGCTCACGTGCATTTGGCTCGGCTCTTTGCTCGCATGGGAAGCCCATTGGCCGCCAAGGAAGAATCGGATGACGTTCCGGTTCCCTCGGCCCGCACCCTCTGCCGCATCGACTGCCTGTTGACGATCGGCAACCAAGCCCTCAAACGTGGCGACCTGGAAATGGCGGTGGAGCTCCCCGACCAAATCAGCCAGCTGATCCGATCGGGGATCGAATGCGGAGCCCTGGTCGATCCCTGGAATATCCTGGGCTTCGCGGGAAACTTCAGCCGTTTTCACGGACCGGATTCGGCCGTCCATGACCATCGCATCGATGAACTGGTGCAGGTGATGGAGTTGGTTTTCAGTTTCCTGTCGCGGTTATGGCGAGAGGCGGCGGCCTCCAATCATCTCCTGGTCTGCGAGCGCGTCCGCGAACAGTTCCAGCAACTGGCACAATGGTGGCGTCAGTATGCGGCCCATGAGGTCGGAGACATCCAGGCCACCGACCCTCAAGACAGTTATGAATCGGCCGAGTTGGTCGCCAAGGCGCTCCAGTTGTGGCAGCGCGAAGGGGCTGCTTCGGGCGATGTCCGATTCTGGGCCGCCCATGCAGAAATGTTCGGCTCCCCCAAAGCGTATGCTTTGGTGATCGAAGCCTTGCTGGAACGCAACGACTTCGTCGGCGCCATGGCTTTGTTGGTCTATTGGCTTAGCCAAGCCCATCGCGTGGGTTTGCAGAGCGGGATGATCTCGTTCTCCGAATTGGCCTGCCAGTGGATCGAGCGGCTCGACGCCTATTCGACGCAGCGCGCTGCCCCGACCACTCCCGGTCTCACTACCGCGCCGACCACTGAGATCGTGGCTGAAAGTCCGCCGACCAGCAGCAGCCATGACCGGCGATGGAATCACATCCAGCGTTTCTTCGCTTATGTCGAGGCCAACGGCGAGGAATTCCTGCAACCCCCCCGCTTTCAACTCGGACGGGGCAACAAGCCGAACGCTGGCGGACGCGGTAAGCCTCAGCCCACCAGCGATGAATTCAGCGGCGCGAGCGAGACAGGCGAAGAAGACGAGGACGGGGAGGTCTTTGGAGCGGCTTATGAGGACGTTGTTTATCAAGACAGCACCGACGATGGTCAGGACGCCTCGCTCTTTGAAGAGGAATCCGACACCCAGGATGAGTTGCTCGCTGAATCCAAACGCCTCGGCCAACACCTGACCTTCCTCAATGCCTTGGCCCAGATGTGGAAACGGGTAGCCTTGCACCCGATCAGTTTTCCCGATGGGACCGAAGCCGTGGTCCTGGAACAGCGGTTGGGCGAGTGCGAGGATTGGGCCCGGCAAGCAGCCCTGCATCGTACCGGCCTGCTGGAACTGGTCCAGCAAATCGCTGAATACCAGATCCAACGGGGCGGCGCGGACTCCGATTCGATGAGCCGTTATGACCGCAAGCGAGTCGTCAAGGAATCGTTGCTGGAGAGGGCGATCGCGACCGCCATCGAAATGGCCGATGCCCGCCGGATGCTGGTTGCGGCCATCCTCAGTCGCCAGGACGAGCAGCGAGTCGCCAGCGCGTTGACCGAGGACATGTCGGCCAAGGACCGCCAGGCGGTCAAACTCTTCGCGTGCTTGATGGCCGGCCGCCGCAGTCTGGTCGAAGAGGACTTTGCCGCTTATCTGCAGACGCTTCGCGATGAGAAGTTGCTCTATGTCCCGCTGGCCCGCGGCGGCGATCCGATCGAGATCTACCGAGTGCGACTGCGGCGTCGCAGCCTGTCGCACCTGCTCACCTGGCTACCGCGGCAGGGGATGTTCTATCAAGCGATCCAGCTGGTCGATACGGCTCGACATATGGAACATCACAATCCGGTGGGTCCCGGGGCGGTCACTGAATTCGATGAGATTTTTCAGATCGCCTATGAGTCGATGGTTCGCTGCCTGGTGCGAAATGCCTACGCCTGGGACAAAGACAGCAACCCCTGGCCCGCGGCCGCCTTCCAGGGTGATGAATTGGAGGCGATCCTCGACGCCAACCTCCGTGAACCCAAGAGCCGCGATCTGATGCACCTGCTCGAGAAATTGACCGAGGTGATGCTCACCGGTTGGCTAGCCCATTCGCGCACTCTGCGTTTGAGTATCCTGGAAACGGTCGACAACGCTTCCGCCTGGAAAAACCTGGTCCGCTTCATCGAGGATTACGGCGCGGGCCTGTTCACCCAAACCTTCCTCAAACTGAGCAACGTCCGGGCGATCCTGCATCAAGGGGTGGGTACCTGGCTCGAACGGTCAGCCGAGCAGGGGGATGAGACCGAGTTGCAGCCGATCCTCGAAGCGATCGCCGCTAACCGCCTGGACAAGCATGAGGCGCAGCGCTGGCTCACGGTCGTGCTGGAAGGAGTCATCGACCACTACCCCGAGTATCGCGATTACAACAGCACCACCACCCAATCCGACCGGGGCGAGATGCTGTACATGCTCTTGGATTTCCTGCGGCTCCGCGTCCGCTACGAACGGGTTTGCTGGAACCTGAAGCCGATCTTCTGGGCCCATGAAGTGCTGGTGCGGGGGGGCTGCCACCAAATCGCCCAGCAATGGCGACGGGCCTTGGCGGAACGCGTGGGTCGTGAGGCCGATCAGTACCTGCTCCAACTTGTCAAACTCCAGGAACAGTATGCGATGAAGATGCCGACCGTCGCCGACCGCCTGGGCGAACGCTTCCTCATCCCGATGACGATCGATCGGATGCGAGCGTTGGTGCGACCGGCCATGCTACAGCTCCGTTCGGAAAACGGTATGCAGCACGCCCCAGCCTTCGATCTCCTGGTACAGGAAACCCGGTTGATGACACGTGAACCGATCGGTGTCGGTCTCGATGTTCCTGCCTGGCTGTCGGCGCTGGAGGAAGAGGTCGAACGCGTCCTCGATGGCTCGATCGCTACCGCCCAGCGTCCGCGCTACGAGTCTGCGGTACCGACTTTGCGGATGACGGTCGAAGAGATCGAATCGCAATTGAATGCGACCGCGAAACGCTACCAGACACGCTCCTTACCGCAAGAAAAAACCGACGATAGCTAGTCGATGGGAGCAGCGGGGCATGATCCCGGCCTGCGCCGGCGTCGGCGATGAAAGTCGAGCGGGCTAAACCAAAGGAATAGCCCTCTGGAGAGCTCGGATGGGCCCACGAAAAAAACCGCTGCCCGTCACGGCAGCGGTTGGTGATGGAGTCGTCGCCGGCCTTGCGGTTGGCCGGACGACAATGCTCCGCAGGATAGGAGTAACGAGAGATTCGACAAGCTAGTCGACGAGCGAAACGGATCAGAATCGCCATTCAAAGCGACTGGTCAAACCGCTGAAGGTCAGCACGTCTGCCATGTCCTCGAGATTGCCCGAGCGGACATTGCGAAGGTAGTCGCGGTTGCTCACCGTGTTGAACCAATGGCTGAACAGGTAGCCAGCCGTCAGCTTAACGCGACCACCCTTGCTCGTCCAACCAAAACCCAATTCCGCATCCAGCGTCGGAGTGACGCGAAAGTCTTCGAAGTGATTGGCGATCACCCCACCACCGAATTGGTTGGTCTGCCGGTAATCGGCCCGCCAATCACCGGCCAATAAACTGCCGATGACTTTACCGTAGAGCAAGCCACCACAACACTTGCTCCGCCGCTCACCATCCAAGCCAGCCAGGATACCGAAGCCATCGAAGTCGATGTCGGTGGTGACGCTGGTCAAGCCGGTAGCGACGCTCACCGTTTGCTGGCCGAGCAGCCCTTGTTCGAGATTGCCGTAACGCAACCCACCCAGCCAATGAAGCGCCGAGGTGTCGCTGGCCTTGGCCATCCGACGGTAGCCAAAATCCGCTGTCTGGAAGCTGATCGACTGCTCCGTTGACGATTGGAGGCTCTGGGAGCCGACCGTAGTCGTGCTCGGATGGATCAACCGTGAGTTGAGCACGTTCTGACCACTGGCCTGCAGGAGGTCGGTGGTGTCGTTATCCCAGCGAGCATAGCTGCCGAAGTAACTGCTGCAAAAGTCCTTGGCGATCGAGAAGCCGACGCGGTAGCCAACCGCTTCATCGACATTGGTAATGCCTATCGGTCCGGTCGGTGACGCGGTAGCGGTCGTGTCGGTCTGCTCGACTGCATAGATCAGATCGGAGTTTCCCGGCCAGAGGTAGAGGACCTCGCCGAAACCACCGGTCCGGTGGGCCCACCAGGGAGTACAGCATGGGTCGCAGCCCACCGCCCCACAACTTCCCGCCCAACTCGGAAGCTGTTCATCGTAATAAGCGTAAGCTGGCGTTGACCGAAGGTCATGGCTGGCGAGCTGGTAAGGACTGGAACCGCTGTCATCCATCGCCGGAAACCGCGCCGGACCATAGGCTGGAGCTCCGTGCGCCGGTAGCTGTTGACTGGCTGGCACCACGAGATTCGAGCCGACGTTGACCGCCGGAAACGCGTCATCGCTCGCCTGACGGATGGAACTACCGCTGACGACTGGCGGCAAACGATCGCGGCTGGTCGGCTGGCTATCCTGGGCTAACGATCCTCTGGGAGTCGCGGCGGCAACGGCCACGAGTATCCCACACCAAAACCCCGAGCATGTAGACGTCATGAACTCACTCCCCGATGAATGCAGATGATTTTTGCTTGCCTCCCCGCGAGACACTTTTATCATCGGGAGCCGCGCATTTGGAACATCGTGAATTATCGTTACAGACGGACAGCCTCCGCAGCTTGCCGCCTTTGAAGGAAAGGATCGATCCTCACCACTCGGCGGAGGGAGGCTATCGCCCCATCGCCAAGCTTTGGCTTACCCCCGTGGGGTGGAAACCCTGGCCTGGCTAGGTGCGGGTTACCTCTTCGGCATCCGGAAGCCACGGCTCGGACAGGTCACCTCCTGACAAGCCGGCCACCGGGGCTCGGCCTGTATCGAACGACGCGTGGCCAGTCGGCGTGCTCGCGGCCGGCAAAAACGCTATAACCAGGGTTTTGCTTCTTCCCTTACTTGGGGTTCGCCCTCGATGAAAACCTGGCTGTTCCTCCTCCCGCTAAGTTGGCTGGCTTCCCTGGTGGTGGCCGATGATCCCTGGAAATTGGTCCCCTTTGACGTCGATGCCACCCCGCCGCTCGGCTCGCCCATGGCCTATGATCCGGTACGGCGGTTGGATGACTTGACGCTGCGATGCCGCGGCATCGTCCTGCTCGGTCCTGAACAACCCATCGTCCTATGCGCGGTCGATTGGATCGGGATCGCCAACGAAGGGCATGACGCCTTTCGCCAAGCCCTCGCCGAGGCGGCCGGTACCGTCGCGCAGCGGGTGGCAGTCCATGCCCTGCATCAGCATGATGCGCCGGGTTGCGACTTCACCGCCGAACGCCTGATCCGGGAGATGGGAATCCCCGGTTACGCGCGTTTTGAAGGAAGCTTCCACCGGCAGGTCATCCAACGGGCAGCTGACGCCATCCGCGATGGCCTTCCGCGCGCGACCCCCATTTCGCACTATGGATACGGGGAAGCGATCGTCGAAGCGGTGGCCTCGAATCGGCGTGTCGAGCGCAAGCCGGATGGCGGGGTGGGACGCATGCGTGGAAGCAGTTGCAAGATACCCGAACTGAGAAGCTTGCCCGAAGGGACCATCGATCCGGTCGTCTCGGTCTTGAGTTTCTGGAACGGTGAACAACCGGTGGCGGTCTTGAGTGCCTACGCCTGCCATCCGCAAAGCTATTATCGCTTGGGGATCCCCAGTCCCGATTTCCCGGGGATCGCTCGCTTTATCCGCGGCCAGGATGTCAACATGGCCTTGCATGTTCATTTCAACGGCGCTGGCGGGAATATTGCAGCCGGCAAGTACAATGACGGCAGCCAGGCCAATCGCATGCTCTTGGCGACACGCTTGGCGGACGGAATGCGGCGGGCTTTCACGGAGACCGCCAAACAGCCGCTGACGGCGACAACCGTCGGCTGGGATCGCGTGGCGGTGAGCTTACCGCCCGCGCCACACTTGAACGAGGCCGATCTGATCGCCAAGCTCCGGTCGATCCCGCCGCGCGGTTATATTTCGGTCGCCGATCAACTGGCCTGGCTGCAACGCTGCCAGGCAGGTCATACCATCGACATCACCTGCTTGCGGGTCGGCGACGCGCGGATGCTGCACCTGCCGGGCGAATTGTTCGTCGAGTATCAACTGGCCGCCAAAGCGATGCGGCCAGACCTGCATGTGATGATGGCGGCCTACGGCGATTATGGTCCGGGCTATATCGGGACCGCCGCCGCCTATCCTGAAGGGGGCTACGAGACTGCCCCAACCTCCTCCAGCGTTGCCCCCGAGGTCGAAACGGTGCTGATGAACGCCATGCGTTCACTGCTCGAGGAAAAGCCCTAGCCGCTTGCTCCGGCAAGCTGCCGGCGGCGCTTCGTTGCCTGGTTTGATAGATCGTCGCGTTTCGCCCAAGCTTCCTGACGATCTGCTTGATTATTTGTTGGTCGAATCGGCAGGTGCACCGCTGGAAGCGGTCTCGGCCTGGGGAACGGCCTTGCCTTTCTCTTCCGCTGGAGCCGTCGGTAACTGACGCAGGGTGAATTCGAGCGATCCCGCCATCTGCATTTCCTGGGTGCCGAATTCTTCGGCCGAGGTTTGGTTCATGGTGTAGGCCAAGGAGAGGTGCCGCCCACCATCGTTGGACAGGAGGATGTGGATCCACTGCACCGGGACCCCTTCGACACTGCCAAGGGTCACGATCCGCATCATCCGCAACCCAGTCTGGCTCAACCGTTCATCAGCCTCGAGGAACTGACCGAAGCGTTTACCGAGAGTTTTCTGGATATCGTTCTGATAACCTTCCATCGATAACTGTCGCCCTGGTTCCATGTCGGCGAGGTTGGTGATCGTGCAATAGGCCAGGGTGCGATTGTTTTCAACGAGCTTGAGGGTCGAGTCGATGCCGTTGTCGAGGATCGTCTTCCAGCGACGGTCGGCGACGAACCGATAGGCGCCGGCTTTGGAATCGAACTGTAACCATTGGGCCTTCGGATCCAGCTCTTCGATTTGTGTCAGCAAGCTTTGCAGTGACTCGCCGGAAG
>JBILTQ010000166.1:0-11275 GCA_044371435.1 Pirellulaceae bacterium
TTCCAAGCCCTAAAGCCTGAGGCTAACCTCTGCCCTAGACAACAAGGGCTTGATCTAACTCTCTCCTCAACCCCTCAGACGCATGGCTAATTCGCCGGACTACCGCCGAAGGTGATCTCGCAATCAGGTAAGGCTTTGCGAAGCGAATCTACCACCGCCGACGACAGCGGGGTTCCCGCCAGCCGGAGTATCCTCAACGATTGGCAACCGCGCAGTGGAGCGAGGTCTACAATCGGAGCATCCTCGCAATTCAAGTACACCAAGGGCATACCGCGGAGCGGTGACAAATCGCTTACCTGGGTGCGACGGATACTCAGGGCCGTCAGCCGCATTCCCGACAAGGGTGCAAGGTCCGCGATCGGAGCGCCTTCGACAAAAAGTACTTTCAGCGGCAACCCGCTCAGGACATGTAAACTGCTGACCTGGCTCGGCGTACCATTGGCTTGCAGCAACTCAAGCTTCCTCCAGGCAACCAGTGGCGATAAGTCGCTGACCTGACTGGTCGATAGCCGCAGTTGAACGACGACCTCCTGACGGAGCCGCGTAAATAGCTTTCCATCGAAGCCCGGATTGAGTTCCCTCAGCTTGCCGACGACCGCCGCCGCTTGACGCTCAGTCGGCATCGCCGTGACCTCGCGCTGCCACGCCGCTAACTCGGGGTCAAACGCCTTGGCCACCGCCGAAGTTGCTCCGGCGGGCTTGGCTTTCGGCTCATTCCATTTGAAAACACATCGCGGTAATGCTTGCTGCAAGGCGGATACCTGCGAAGCTTGGATCTTGGTATTGAGGAAATTCAAGCGAGTCAACTGTGGGCATTCTCTCAAAGGGGTCAGGTCGGTCACCTTGGTATCATCGAGGAGAAGGAAGGTTAGCGGCATCCCCCGCAACGGAGAAAGGTCGGTGACTTTGGTACGATTGAGGTTCAGGGTCCGCAAAGGGAGTCCCTCGAGCATCCTCAAGTCGGAGATCGCCGTTCCGATACAGTCTAGCTTTGTCAGTTGCATCCCCTGCAGCGGACGAAAATCTTCGAGAGGACTTCCTGGACCATTGCATTGCACAACTTTTAAACCGGACAGGGCTCGCAACGGGGAAATGTCGCTTACACCCTTCGAGGAAAACTTAACCTCCGTTACCACCCCGTCCTGAATCTTCGGTACCAACTCCCCATCAAAAGCAGGGTTTCGCTCGAGCAGCCTGGCGGTGACTTCACCTACCTGCTGTTCCGCCGACAGCGACTGAACGTGCTGCAACCACGACTCCAACCCCGCCTCTTCTACTCCCGCAGAGCTGGACGGCTCGAAGGCCCACCCCCCGCTCGCGACCAACCACAGCTTCCAGGCCACCACCAGACACAAAAAACGATGCCGAACGATAGTAATCGCCTCCCAACTACAGCTGCTCATTGGACAGCAGCTTTTCCCGACCACAAAGCCTGCTGATAGACCACCGGCGGTTCTCCCAACGCCAGCAAACGCATTCCAGCCAAGGTTCGATAGACCACTGTCATCGACCCTGGGATCGCCATACATTGAACATAGCAGCGTTTGGCTTCGTCCACCTTCCCCTGCAGCTCGTAATAGTAGCCAAGGAAATAATCAAAGCTGGTCAGGTAGCTGTCGGCCCCCAACCGCTGACGGGCTTTCTTCAAAGCTGCCTGGGAGAGGTCGGCCGTTCCTTTGGCCGACAAGTCGGCTTCGATCAAGACGAGCAATGAGCGGAGGCCGGCCGAACGCGTCAACCGCGGTGACTCGCCTGGTTGATCCACCAACCGCTGGGTCTCGCGCAACACCAGCAAAGCTCGATCGGGCTGCTTCAGTTCCATCAGCATCAAGGCATAGAGCAGGCCGTTGTAAAGGACTTCCGTATCGGCAGTCCAGTTCTTCTCAATCCGCTGAGCCGCCGCCGCCAGCTCGCCCGAATAGAGGGTAAAGTAAAAAACCGCGTCCAAGCTACGGGTATTTCGCGGTGGATTCTTCAGCACCTTGCTGGTGAATTCCCTCGCCGCCTGGCCATCGCCCTGACCCGTGCGGCGGGTAAAGGAATACCACCAGGTTTTCAGATACCTCTCCGCCGCCGCTCGATAGTATTTCTCGGCATTCTCCCAGTCCTGCAGCGCTTCATAGCATTGTGCAGCGCATAACAAGCCACTCTCGGAATAAGCCTCTGCGGCCCCGACCGCGAAGGGTAAGGCCTGCTGAAAACGCCGCTTGCGGAAGAAGTGGTCGGCAAGTTCTTGCTGCACATCGGCGTGCTCCAAACCGGATGTTGGATATGTCAGCGATAATTCCATCGCATGCTTCCACTCCTCCCAATCCTTCATCTTCGCATAAACCGAAGCCAGGGCGCGGTAGTTGCTAAAATTCGGCTGCCGTTGACACGCCCGCCGGACATACTCTTCCGCCTCATCCCAACGTTTCTCCGCGGCCAATTGGAATCCGATCTGTACGAACAACTCTGGATTCTTCTCGGCTCGCAGGAGCCATTCATCGAAGTTCTTCTTTACATCCTCCCAATGATGCAGGATCATCCCTTTCTGCGCTAAAGGATGCTCGACACTCACCCCTCTCAAGCGATCGTAGAATGGAGCGTAATCGCCATACAAGGCTACCAATCGGGATAAGTCGTTGACGCTGGGATCGATAGCAGCGTGAAAATTCCGATCGATGCGGTTGGACCAAGCCTTGGACTTCGGGTCAGATTCGTAAGTCCACAACAAGTACAACGATTGAAACTCGGAAGTGTCCAGATCGATCGACTTGGCCGCTTCCCTGGCCCGATCGGAAGCCTCCCGCCCCTCGCGCAGCGTCTCCATCAGACGACCGTACGGGTGCTTCTCATAAACAGGCCGAGCCTTATCTAGTAACTCTTCGGCATCCGAGCCGAACATGTTCGTCACAAACCACGCTCGAAGAAACACCTCCTGGAAGGAGTGCTCGGCAATCAAGCTGGCAAGGTCCTGCCAACTTAATTCGTGCCGCTCAGCGACCGGTTGCTTCGCCGTCCGCAAGACTTCGATCAATTCCGAGCGCAGCTGAAAATCTTTGGCGACATCAGCTACCATCGCCAAGGGCTGATTCCTTCCCCCACGCTGCAAGGCTGCCAACCGCGGCAGCCGTTCACGCGCAGCTCGGGGAAGCCCCTCGATCACCTCCAACCGCTGATAGAGGGTGGTGACGGTCATTACCGCCGCCCCTTCGGTCGCCGCATGCCCTAAACCCACGTTCGGCCTGGTCGCCAGCGAAGACGCGATCCGATAGCAGTGCGGCATCTTCTCCATGGCTGCGAGCCCCAGCATCTCGCGCGATTCATCCATCTGTGAAAAATCATGAGCCAGGAATTGCAGCAGGCTCGCAAGCTCGGAGTGCGAAGCCACATACTGCTCGGGATCCAAGGCCTCGAACGCATAATTGCAGTAAGCATCCAAGAGATCAGCCAGCTCCAGCCGATTCCCAGCCACCCGCCGGTCGCGGGGCCGGACTTCCTCAAAACCCTTCAAATCCTGCTGGGCCGCCGGAAACGCGCCGGCCAAGGCATAGGCATACGCCCGCGTCAGCAAGCCTAGCTCGGGACGCCGTCGACTGGTCACCAATCGCTGAGCATAGATCAGCGCCCTGGCGGTAAAGACATGGTGGGCTGTGTTCCAGTGATACTCGGTAAGCAAACCCAAATTGGCATAAGCCATGGCTAGCGCCGACATCAGCTCGGCACTCGCTCCTCGCCGATCGAGCTCGCGGTGAAGCTGACGTGCCGCCTCCCACTGCGATACGAAATTCATCTCGCCAAGAAGCAGTTCCACCGCGGCGGGAACCGCCGCCTGCTCGACCCACGGCCGAGGCTTTCCGTCCACGCCTGCCTCTCGCAGGTAAGCGACCATTTCCACGCGCGACAAGCGTTCGAACGTCCCCACCAAATGAGAGACCCTCACCTCTTGGGCTGTCTTGTAATCCTCCATCCCCAAGGCTTCGGTCTGGCTCGGAGATCTTTTCAGGAAGATCAACCGCGAAGGCTGGCCGACCACCCCCAACAAATCCAACTCAATACAGCCCGCCTCCGGCAGGACCTGCCCTAAATGGCGATCATAAGTCATACAACCGAGCTCTTCGCGAGCAGCCACCAGCAGTGCTTGCCGGGCCAACTCCCGTCCCAATAAGTACCGATGCCCTCGCTTGCCGGCATCGTAAATCTCGAAGCCGCGGCCAGCGTCGAGATATACCGCCGGCAACGTCGCGGAAACCGTCGACTCGGCGATGCCCAAGCAAGCAACCGCTACCTCAAGGACGGCCACGACCGCGATCGCAGAAAACATTCCGGTTGGCCTGGACAAGCAAAATACTCCTGACACCCCTGCCTCGTCTGCGAAAGCTCGAAGATTGCCCTTACAGTCTATTCCATCCGCATCAAAAACCAAGTTTGCAGTAACCGACGGCTCCCCGCGAACATCCCTGCCGCGCGGGAATCGCTCATGGAAGGACCGCTTTCATTCGCGGCTTGGGCTGTTTCGCTTCCAGAAACTTGCGGAGCTCGCCCGTGACCTTCCCCTGCGAATTCCCCCCATTCCAGAGATCCCAGGCGGCGGAGGAATGCTTGGCAAACCAGCCCTGCAGCCGCGTGTCCAGTTGCCGCATGATCGCTTGCTGAGCCGCGTCGGGGGCGAGCGCCAGATTATGCAATTCATCGGGATCCCCTTTCAAATCATAAAGCTCTCGCTCCGGGCCACCCGCCAAACGTCGGACATACTTCCACTCCTTTGTCCGCACCCCGCGCGTCAATTCGAATTCGGCGAAAAGGATATCCTCTTCCAGCGGCTCCTCCTGCAAAAGAAGCCGCGACCAGTCACGTCCAGGCAACTCCTCGATCGGTTGCCTGGCCGACAATGACAATAGCGACCGCAGCGTCGGCACGAAGTCATAATTAGCGACGATCGATTCGCGACTTCCCGGACGAACCTTCCCCGGCCATCGCACGATCAAGGGAACTCGCAGGGTACCGTCGCGAAGATGATTGGGCGACGCGTGGTCCCCCATCCCCCAAAAGCCAGCGTGCCCTGCCACCGCCCCTTGATCCGAGGTGAACACGACCAAAGTCTCCTCGGCCAACTGCAAACGCTCCAACTGCTCGAGCACCACGCCCACCCCCTCATCCACGGCACTGATCTGACCCGCCAGGTTTCGCATCACCTGCAGGTTACCGATGTGGTTTCGGTCGGACCTTTGCGTTGGATGGGCCGCAGTCGGACGCGGCCAGTCTGTCATCGGTCGATCACGATAGTAGCTGGCCCATGGCTCGGGTGCTGGCTCGGTCACACAGCGCTGAAGCCCGTACGGCCCGTTGTACGCAAGGAATAGAAAGAAAGGTTTCTCCTGCTTCGCCGCCCCCTCGAGAAACCGAACGGCATTCTCGGTCCAATAGTGCGTCACGTGTCCCGGATGCTCGCGGACCACTCCGCCCTCGATGACTTGCTCATGGAGAAAACTGGTGGTGTGGCCGCCAAGTTTCACATTCCAGAAATCGACACCGCGCCGCGAATGCAAATGATCGCCCAAGTGGCATTTCCCGATCCACCCTTGATAGTAGCCCGACGCCGCAAACATCTCCTGCAACGTCTCGCACTCGCGCAGAGTATCGTAGGCCTTTGCCCCTTGAAACAATTCGGGCGACAGGTAGCGGTGCACCCCGTGGCGACTCGGCGTCCACCCGGTCAACCACGTCGCGCGGGTCGGTGAACAGACTGGATTGTTGGCGAAGGCCTGAGTGAACAGCGCCCCTTCGGATGCCAAACGATCCAAGTGCGGCGTATAGATATCGCGGTTCCCGTAACAGCCCAGCGACCATGGCCCTTGATTGTCCGTCAAGATAAACAAGACGTTAGGGCGATGCGAGCGATCCCCCTGCCCCACCGCCGCCCCACGATCGACGGTGGCTTTGACACTGGGTCCTTCACGGGTGGATCCCCCGTCGACCGGGACAAGGCGGCGCTGCGTACCCTCCGCTGCCGCGGGCTGCCCCCCCTCCGCTACCGCGGGCTGCCCATGGACAAGTTGCCCAGGGACCATCAAGGCGGCCGAAGCGACGATCAGGATCACCGCGAGACATACCCGCAAAGCATCAGTACATCGCAATTTCATCATCGATCACCGGCGGGCAAAGGATCGGGCTGGAAGGGAGCCCTGAAAGTTACCCCAAGCCATCCACCCCCACAAGCCTGGGAACTGGCTTCCCCGCCGCCCCCCAGAGAACGCGTGACTTCGACCCGTCGAAGCTGCCTCAGCCACGCTCATGCCTGCAACCGGTTCACGGAGTGACGGCCGGGCTGGGGGCCGACTGGAGACCGACGGTATTCACGCTGATGACCCGATACTGGTGCCGTTGGTTGGGTTCGGCTGCCGAATCGCGATAACGCATCTCGACCAGTGGTTGCGTGGGGGTATCGCTGTACTGCAGGTTCTGGAAGATCGGTCGACCAAAGGGGTTCTTGCCATCCTCAGGCAGACGCGCCCAGGGCCGACCATCGCGTTCGATAATGAATCCAGCCAGACCACTCTCGAGATCGGCTTCCGCTTCCCAGACAAGCTCGCCATCGCGGAACCGCAACTGCGAAGGGGACGGCGGCGGCGTCGTATCCTCCACCGCCGTATCCTTGACGTACGCCATCCATGCCTCAGCGATCTTGCTACCCGGCAACCAGCTAGCCTGCCGCGCATCCCCGACATACTGCGAGCTGGGAAACGCCTCGCTGCCGGTCAGGTCGGCTAACCATACATCGTCGCTCGGCATCTCGCGAAGTTCCGGGCGTCCATCCGGCGACAGGCGAGCGGTAAGGCAGGCATCGAGCCAGGGAATCGCCAGGTAACGCTGGTTGCCGCACTCGTGGGCAGTCAGCGGATCGATGGCCACACCGATAAGCCCTCCGCGGGACCGGATCGCCTGGAAGAAGCTCTCATTCGAAGGCCAAACGCCGGCGAAGCGACCTTCCTTGACCGTCACTCCCTCCTTGGTACCCGGATTGCACATCATCGGGACGCGTAGGGCAGCGTCTGGCAATCCATGCGGCTTGATCGTCGGACGATCCGGGTTGGGCTCAAAGAGCGGCACCCCGGAACGCAACCAGGCTGCCACCACTCGCTCAGGATGAAGCATCACCATCCCGCCGCACCAATGGCCACCACCGCTATGCCCCCACAAGGCCCACGGTACGCTCGCCAGCTCGGGGTGTCCCGCCATGGTCCCTAAATCCTGGAGCCCACGCTGGAAAGCAACGCTCGATCCGTGGCGAGGATCACACCACAACTGGCAATCGGCTGTCTGCGGCTGCTCATAGGAAGGAGCCAGCAAAGCGCAGCCGTGTCGCCTGGCCAAGGCTTGCCAGTGAAGATCAAAAGCACCGGTCAATCCCGACTTGCATGAACCCTCGCCGCAGCCATGCTGATGCACAATCACCCCGCGCAACCGCGTTGCCTGCGGCGGAACCCACAGGGTGTACGTCACCGCGAAGGCCAACTCGCCGGGCACCGTCGACGCCTCGTAACGAACCCGGTACCACGGCGGCACGGCCTCCGGAAAAACATCGTAAGGGGCTTGCTGCGCCAAACTAACAGCCCCGGCTGCCGATGCTAACATCGCCAAGACACAGCCGAACCACCTTCTTTCTACGAACATCCAAGCACTCCTGTCAGTAGCCAAACTTTTCCCGCCGGTCGCCTTCGTCGACAGAGCGAATTGCAAGGAATCTAATTCCATCCCTACCGACATACCAGCCCGGACCTTCCGAAAAACAGGGCTTGGCTGCCGGCCCAAAACACCGGACGACGAAACACTGCGAAATTCAGAAGGTTCCGCCGCCGCCCCCCTTCTTTGCTATTCAACCTCACCGGAATCAGCCAAGCCAGAGATTCGCTCGCCGCGTTACTTGAGATTTTGGTAGAAGTTTCAGGGGCTATCCGCTTTTTCTAGTTGCTGCTCCATAAAGTCGACCGTCCTCGCAATGATCTCATCGAAGGAAGGACGCAGTTCACCACCCGCTTCACGCCAGTTATGGCCAGCATTCTCAACGATAAGCAGTTCGACCGGTGCCTTCACTTCCGCGGCTCGCTCCTGCATATACAAGGCATGATGCACTGGAATGGTGGTGTCCCGATCTCCTTGCACCATCAGCAACGGCGGACTTCCCGCACGCAGGTAGTTCACTGGACTGACTTCGCGATAAGCGGCCAGTCGATCCGCTTCTGCCATTTCGCCTCCGAGGATGCGAAGACCAAACCGATCGGGAAAATCAGAGCGACCCTGAGGGTTGAAGAGCGATGTTTTTTCGAAGTCGCAGGGGCCGTACCAGGAAACACCGCCGAGCAACCGATACTGGGCATCGGCCAAGGCGGGGACACCAGCAAAGGATTCGGGAGGCGAAAGCAGCAGCATCTGCGCCAGATGTCCGCCAGCGGAATCGCCAAAGGTGAAGAAACGCCTCGAGTCCAACGAAAAACGCTCGGCGTGCTTGGCCAAGAATCGCAGGGCATCCTTGGAATCGGTGACGCAATCGCGAATCACGGTCTCGCCGCCTTCCGTCCAAAGCCGATAATCCACGGAAGCCACACAGAAACCCCGCGCGGTGAGGGCACTGACGCCGCGAAACCGTACCCCGCGCTCGCCGATCTCCTTGCTACCCACCGTCCAACCGCCACCATGGGTAAAGAGAACCAGTGGGTAGCGGTCCCCCAAACCGCGGCGAACGGGATAATGTAGGTCGAGCCCAAGCGGTCCTTGTTGCGTCGTCTTGTAGATGATGTCCCGCTTGAGCGCCCCATGTTCTGAACTCAACGCGACTAGACTACGACTATAACCCGAAGCTTTCGACTGCTCGAGCAAGGCCTTGAGCTCGGCTGCGCTCTTCGGCTCGCGGAAGTAAAGGTTGCTTGTTTCGCCGGGATCCGACGACAGATCGTATAGCTGGCCTGGGGCTTCCGGGGCCGCCTCGGGAAGGATGAACGGCCTCAACCCAGGATCGTTCTCGTACCGATTGCCGCCCGAGCCAGGATGATCGATGAATTTCCAGCTGCCTCGGCGAATGGCAAGGGTGCGTTGCCCGCCAAAGGCTTGGGTCAACAGATAAGGGCGAATCGGCGGATGATCGGCGTCCAACCAGGCGGGAAGTAAATTAAAGCTATCTTCGGCAGCTTTATCGGGCAAGACGGCTCCGACCGCTGCTGCCAGGGTGGCCATGATGTCGGTCAAACTGATCAACTGCGAACTGCTGCGATTAGCCGGAACCTTGCCCGGCCAACGCACCAGGAACGGAACCCGATGCCCACCCTCCCAGTGATCGCGTTTGACTCCGCGCCAAGGTCGAGCACCATCGTGGTCGTAGTCAGCCCGCATATTCACCACACTGGTAACTTCAGGACCATTATCGCTGGTGAGGATCACGATCGTCTCGTCCGCGATCGAGAGCCGCTCCAAAGTTGCCAAAAGCTCCCCGACAATATGATCGAACTCAACGATGAAATCGCCGTGCGGCCCGGCCGACGATTTACCTTGAAAGGCTCTCGCCGCGAACGAAGGCAAATGAACTGCCTGCGTGGCGTGCAGCAAGAAGAAGGGCTTACCCTTCGCCTCGCGGACATGCCTTTCGAGAAAGGTCCGACTCTTGTCGAGGAAATCCAGATCGACATCCTCGAGCGAAAAATTGGGGGCGATCAACCCGCCGCGACAGTCGTTGGCATAAGGATGTTTCGGTAGCTTCGACTTGTCGAGAACTGCCTTCGGAGCCTCGAGCACCCGGTCGTTCTCGATGAAAGCATACAACCAGTCCGTGGTGGGGCAGCAAGCGGTCCCAAAAAACGAGTCGAATCCATGATCGATGGGCCCCCCCTCGATCCGCCGCGAAAAATCAACCTGCCTAACCGCCTCGACCCCCTGGCCGCGAATCGGCTGCCCCTCCCGGTCAAAGAAGGTCAAGCCGACATGCCATTTGCCGACACAGGCGGTGGTATACCCGCGTTGGCTGAGGAGTTGCGCTAAGGTCAATCGCTCGCGAGCAATCAGCGATGGCCCGCCGATACCGGTGAATACCGCCCCGCCATTGGGAACACGGAACGGCATCTGCCCCGTCAACAACCCGTAACGGGTCGGCGTACAAACCGTGCTGGGACTGTGGGCGTCGGTGAAAAGCATTCCCTCGCTGGCTAAGCCATCGATCTTCGGCGTCGGCACCTTCGCCTGTTCGTTGTAGCAGCCTACGTCGCCATACCCAAGATCATCGGCCAGGATGATGAGAATGTTCGGTAGCTTGTTGGCTTCCTCCGCCATCCCCAGACCGCTCAGCATCACCAGCCAAAGGCAACAGCCGACCTTGTTCAGCCTAGTATTACAAATCACTCTTCCTCGGCTCCTCTTCAAAATACTTCACACCCGCCACTGCCTTCTTTCCGCCAAGCCGGCCTTAGCCTGGCCCGCCGGCCATGGTTGCGGAGACCACGGCCACGTCTACCTCCTGAAAGGCACCAGACTACCAGCGCCGTCGCCAAGCTCACAGCCGAGGTACGGAGAAACGCTAGCTCGAGAAACTTACCGAGCAGGGATCGGCCGCTCTCCACTCGATGAAAAGGCTTGGCTTGGAAAACATCATTGCCTCCTTCGTTAAAAAAGTACTTGGAGCAACGATCGTTGGTCCCACCGAGATCTTCACCATCCCAAGATCCTCACCGAGCCTGCTCAAGCAACTGGACCATCGCTCGCCCTAGCCGCTCGCCGGTCTCGTAGAAGGTTTCGGCATGATGGTTGTAATGGTAGCTCTGGTTTGTCGGCGATACGTTGGCCTCGCGCCAAAGGTCGCGTGTATCGATCGCCTTCACGTTTCCGCGAAACTCTGGGTAGAGCCCGCGATCACCATCGACCGCCAGCTGCGCTTCAGCAATTTGCTTACCGAAGCCTTGGCTACCAGGATTCCCGCAACCAGTAGCCAACACGAACTTAGCGTTCGGAGACTCGAAGTCGGCCCGCAGCGATTGGATCAGCCTCACCAGATTCTGCTGATAACGACTGGCGAGGGGTGCGCTTTGATCCTTATGCCCCTGCCACCACACGAAGCCCACCACCTCATAACCTTGACCGCCGTAGCCTGGATAGTAGTCGCCGAGCTTGCTCAAGACGGCCTTGGCATGCGTCACATCAGCCTCGTACTGTCGACCGGCATACCATGGAACCGGCTTGGGCTCGGTCCCCTTCTCCCAGAAGTTCGCCACGTCATGATAGCCTGCATAAATTTTACCTTCATGCTCAAATC
>JBILTQ010000220.1:0-9071 GCA_044371435.1 Pirellulaceae bacterium
GTGGTCGATCCTCAGACAGGCAAAGCGACCCGCTTAGGGGTTCGGATTTTGCCGGATGGGTCGAAGGAGCGGTACAGCAAGAAGAGCGGTGTGTCCTTAGGCGTGTTATCCCCGGCAAAGGGGTTGCGTGGAAAGCAGGCTTAGTGCCTTTCCCCAGGATGTAGTTAGCGTTTCTTCGGTTCATTAAGTTAAGTATTGATGTTGTTCGGCGTGATGAGCCGGATCAGGTAACAAAAGATGGTTCCTCGTTTACAAACCCGCTATCAAGAAGTCATCCGCCCCAAGTTGGCGGAGGAACTCGGCATCGCCAACGTGAATGCGATCCCTCGGTTGCAGAAGATCGTCATCAATATGGGGGTCGGCTCGGCGATGCAGGACAAGAAGCACCTGGAGCTGGCGGCGGAGGCGATGGCGGATATCGCTGGACAGAAACCGGTTCTCACGATCGCCAGGCAATCCGTTGCTGGATTCAAGCTCCGCGAGGGGGTGGCCATTGGTTGCAAAGTAACGTTGCGCCGAGCGAGGATGTATGAATTTCTCGATCGGTTGATTTCCATGGTTTTGCCACGGGTCCGCGATTTTCGTGGGATTAGCCGGACTGCGTTTGACGGACGTGGGAATTACAGTTTGGGTCTGTCGGAGCACTTGGTTTTTCCTGAGCTGAATCCGGACAAGTATACCCGGACGCAGGGGATGAACATTGTTTTGGTAACTTCGGCTCAGAGCGATCCGGATGCCTATAAGTTGTTGGAGATGTTCGGTATGCCGTTCCGCGCTCCGAAGAAGGCCAAGGCTTCGGCTTAAGCGGCGGCAAACGGTAAGAGTTCAAAGTTTGGTTCGAAAGTAAGTGTACTGTCCTTTTTCCTGGAATTTTCCGAGCGGGAATTTATACCTGTGGCAAGCAAAAGCAAAATTGCGAAAGCGAATCGTCCGCCGAAGTTTTCATGTCGGCAGGAGCACCGCTGCAAACTCTGTGGTCGTCCGCGAGCCGTTTACCGGAAGTTCGGTATCTGTCGTATTTGCTTTCGCAACTTGGCTGACCAAGGGTTGATTCCTGGTGTTCGCAAGGCTAGCTGGTAAAGGGAAAGGGGAGCAAAGAAAATTATGTTGACCGACCCTATTGCGGATATGTTGACTCGGATTCGGAATGCAGTTCGGATCGAGCGGCCTTTTGTGGATATGCCTCATTCTAAGATTCGGAAGAATGTAGCCGAGGTTCTCAAGCGCGAAGGCTACATTTGGGGATACGAGGAGATCCAGTCGGAACCTGCCAAGCAGTTGCGGTTGGAACTGAAGTATGGTCCAAATGGGGAGAAGGTGATACAGACGATTCGGCGTGTCAGCAAGCCTGGACGCAGAGTGTATGCCAAGTCTACCGAGCTACGGCCGGTGATGAATGGATTGGGGATAACTATTATTAGTACCTCGCGTGGTGTTGTAAGCGATCGCGAGGCCCGCCAGCAGAAGCTGGGCGGGGAAGTTCTTTGCGAAGTTTGTTAGTGGAAAACGGTAGGAATCATGTCCCGTATCGGTAATAAGCCCATTCCTATCCTGGATGGAGTGAAAGTTTCGATCGTCGATGGGGTCGTTCTAGTTGAAGGTCCGAAGGGGAAGCTTCAGTTATCCGCTCGGCCCGAGGTCAAGGTTACCGTGGCTGAGGATGGCAAGTCCCTCGCGGTGACCCGCGGCGATGATGAACGGTTCAGTCGGGCGGTCCACGGTTTGACTCGTTCGTTGATCAACAATATGGTCGTCGGTGTCAAGGATGGGTACGAGAAAAAGCTGGAGGTGGTCGGGGTTGGTTACCTTTGCAATGTCAAGGGAAAGGTGTTGAATCTCCGAGTTGGTTTTGCCAATGAGTTAGCCAAGGAGATTCCGGATGGGTTGGACGTCACTTGTCCCGACCAGACGCATATCGTGGTGAAGGGTTGCGATAAGCAGATGGTTGGTCAGTTCGCGGCCGAAGTGAGAGCCTTGCGGAAGCCGGAGCCCTACAAGGGTAAAGGTGTGCGTTATCAAGGCGAAGTGGTCAAGATCAAGCCAGGTAAGAGTGCGACCTAGTTGTCGAGAGGATTTTAGTCGTGGCGTTGCGTAAAGTTATTAATAATCAACGTGCGAATCGTGCTTATCGGGTTCGCAAGCGTGTCCGAGGTACGGCCGAGCGTCCGCGGATGTCGGTCCATCGGACCTTGAAGCACTTGAGCGTGCAGCTTATCGATGACCATGCTGGGAGGACTTTAGTGTCGGTCAGCACTCTGGACAAAGGGTTGCGTGGCGATCTCAAGTATGGTGGTAATTGCGAGGCTGCGAAGCTGATCGGTCAGAAGGTAGCGGAGAAAGCGAAAGCGGTTGGGGTAACGCAGGTTGCTTTCGACCGAGGGCACTGCCGTTATCATGGTCGGGTTGCGGCCTTGGCCGATGCGGCTCGGGCTGGCGGTTTGGAGTTTTGATCGCTGGGAATGGAGTTGGTGAAGGTTGGGTGAGTTGAGACTTCAGCATCATCGACTGACGCGGAATGTAAGAAAAGAGAGATAACGTGGCTCAAGCAAGCGAAAAAAGTCAAAGTGATCTTATTGACCGTGTGCTCAACATTAAGCGTTGTGCTGCGGTGGTGAAGGGGGGACGCCGGTTTAGTTTCGCGGCCTTGGTGGTGGTGGGTGACGGTAAGGGACGCGTTGGCTTTGGCTATGGCAAAGCCAATGAGGTGCCGCCGAGTGTTTCCAAGGCGCAGAAGCAGGCTACCCGCGAGATGATTTCGATTCCGATCGTGAACGGGACAATTCCTCACGCGGTCAAGGGGCATTACGGTGCGGCCTTGGTGATATTGATGCCCGCTAGTCCTGGTACCGGGATTATTGCTGGGCAAGCGGTGCGTTCGGTTTGCGAGGCAGCGGGAATCCACGATATCCTGACGAAGAGTTTTCGTTCCAACAATCCGAGTGTGTTGATCAAAGCTACGTTTGATGCCTTGAAGAAGTTGCGAACGGTCGAGGATGTTGAGCGTTTGCGAGGAGTGAAGTTGTCATGAGAGAACACGAAGTACACGAAGGTGTGGTAACTCATCGTCCTCGTCGTCGCGTCGGCCGCGGCGTGGGCTCGGGGATGGGGAAGACCTCGACGCGCGGCCACAATGGACACAAGTCGCGGAGTGGTTATTCGCGGCATCCGATGTTCAACGGTGGGGACTTGCCGTTGGTTCGTCGGATTCCGAAGCGCGGGTTCCATAATCGTTTTGCCCCGACCGTTTTTGCAGTCAATGTTGGCGATTTGGACGCAGTCTATGCCGTGGGCGAGGAGGTGACGCCAGTCAGTCTCCGGGAGAAGGGATTGGTCAAAGTAGTTTGCGACGAAGTCAAGATTTTAGCGAACGGCGAAGTCAGCAAACCGCTCAAGTTGACGGTGACGCGAATTAGCCAGTCCGCTCGCCAGAAAATCGAGGCTGCTGGCGGTTCGGTGACCGTTGTTCCCGCCAAGCAGACGCCGAAGGAGCGGGTGGCGAAACTCAACGCGGATGCTTGATGAGAGGGCTTTCGCTTTCCATGGCTCGTCTCGTAGATGCGGGACGGGCTTTTTTTATGGCGGTGTTTTGCAGTGGTGGTTCGTAAGTCGAGTCTTTCGCGGCGGGCGACACTGAACGGTTGCCATCGACAATGGTGGAGAGATCGCGATATGATTCTCGATAGTTTATCCTAGGTAGCTGTTGTCGGGTTTGCACTCCGGCCAGTCCTATTTCCCCCGTACTTACCGATAGGCGATCATGCTCGAAAAGCTTCGAATCGTTTTCACTATTCCTGAGCTGCGGAATAAGATTCTTCTGACGCTGTTATTGCTGGGGGTTTATCGGATTGGATATCAAATCCGTCTGCCGGTATTGACAAGCCGCGCCATGGAAAATAGCGGAACGGTCGAGTCTTTCTTGGAGAAAATGACCCTCTTTGCTGCTACGGATTTGCGGACGTTGACCATTTTTGGATTGGGCATCATGCCCTACATCTCCGCCTCGATTATTTTTCAGTTATTGGGGACGGTCTGGCCTCCGATTGAGAAGTTGCGGAAAGAGGGCCAAGCCGGGATCAAGAAGATCAACGAGTACACGCGGTACTTGACCGTTTTCATCTGTGTTTTGCAGAGCTGGTTTTTCTTGCGGATGATGACTGGTTCTGGGGACGCTGAGCGGATTGCCAGCGTTTTCAAGAACCAGGACGGAACATTGTCCTGGGGATGGCAAGTGACGTTGGTGACGGTGATGACCTGCGGCACGATGTTCCTGATGTGGCTGGGCGAGCAGATCGATGAGTATGGGATCGGCAATGGGATAAGTCTTTTGATCATGGCCGGTATCGTGGCTCAGATGCCTCGGGCTTTGTGGGATATCCGCAGCAGCATGCAAACATCGCTAAGCGGGATGGCTGCTGGCCAGATCGGGCCGGACGTCTTGATTGTCTTGGGTTGTTTGTTTATCGGGGTCGTTTTCTCCGTGGTCTTCATCACTTTGGCACAGCGGCGGATTCCTACGCAGAGCGCCAAGCACGTTCGGGGGCGGAAAGTTTATGGCGGCACCAAGCAATACTTGCCGCTGAAGATCAATCAGGCTGGAGTGATGCCGATTATTTTTGCCAGCAGTTTGTTGATGATTCCTGGGGTCTTATTTGGGTTGATGGTGCCAATGTTTAGTGGCGATTCGGGATTCTCTGACTTCATGTCGCGAATGTTGCTGAGCCTCTCCACGATGTTCCAAAGCTCGTCATCGTTTGTCTACAACATCTGCTTCATCCTGCTCATTTTCTTCTTCTGTTTCTTCTGGACTTCGGTGACCTTCAATCCCAAGGAAATGTCGGAGAACCTCAAGGACCACGGGACATTCATTCCTGGGTACCGCCCAGGAAAGCGGACCGCGGATTTCCTCGAGAAGGTGATGGTGCGTATTACCTACGTGGGGGCGGCGTTTCTGGCAGCGATCGCTATCGCGCCGACGATCATCACCAGTCAGTTCGGGGTTTCCTATAACGTCGCAGCTTTCTACGGCGGCACCGGATTGTTGATCGCGGTCAGCGTCGCTTTCGATTTGATCCAGAAAATCGATTCGCATTTGCTCATGAGAAACTACAAAGGGCTACTCGAGTCCTAAGAAGGGCAAGCGATGCGGATCGTATTCATTGGGCCTCCGGGTGCCGGAAAAGGGACGCAATGTAAGCGTCTTGTCCAGTACCTCGGCATCCCTCACTTGTCGACTGGTGAGATGCTACGCGAGGCGAAGGCTCAGGATACGGCGCTCTCGCGGTGGATCGCTTCGTACATCGATGCCGGCAAATTAGCCCCGGATCACCTGGTGATGAGGATCGTCGCCCAGCGTTTGAAGGGGGCTGATTGCAAGACGGGGGCCTTATTCGACGGTTTTCCCCGGACCTTGATTCAAGCCCAGCTTTTGGACGATTACCTGGTGGAGCAGGGGTTGCGATTGGATTTGGCTTTGGAGTTGCGCGTGGTTCAGGACGTCCTGGTCGACCGGCTGTTGAAGCGGGCCGAGAGTGAAGGGCGAAGTGACGACAATCGAGCCACGATCGAGGAAAGGATGCGGGTTTACCAAACACAAACCGCGCCATTGGTCAATTACTACTCGAAGCAAGGCAAGTTGGTAGTTGTCGATGGAATGAAGGACCCGGACAGTGTTTTTGAAGAGATTAAGCGGCACGTTCATCGGGATTAACTCGAACTGCCGGTTGGTTGGTCCGTTCTATGCATTTGCCGGGTTGGAGTGGGACCTTCGGCTGGGATGGCCTGCAGGATAGAGGGGAAGCTGTCCTGCTGCTTTGGCGAGGCTTGGAACGTACCGTCTGCTCTGGGGTGGCCCTGGAATTCTTATTGGCCAGCTTCGGCGAAGCTGGCTGGGTGCTCCTTGTGGAGCTGCTGATTCCCGCGAGTGGCCGGTGAGGGCCGAGGGGCTACCCACGATAGTCGAAGGGTTTTTTTATGCCGATGAACATGAGGGATTGAGGTCTGGTTGGGAAGGATTCGGCTGCGTTCCCAGCTTTGCGCCATCAATACTTTCTGACCGACGGATAGTGGCCTCTCCATTCGGGATCGGCATCCTCGGTGAATATGGGTGCCTTGGCGGCACGGTTAGCCGACGGCTTGGTGAGGGAGCCTGTTAGGCTGGGGAAGCCCATCCGTTTCACAAGAGACGTGGGGACAGCCTCGAGGCGTCCTTCGCTTGGTAGGATTTACTAGCGCTAGCTTGAGACCGCGTTAGTCATGGTTCAGCTTAAAAGACGGATGACGGATGACGCCTGATTCTCTCGATATACAAGAATTGTTGCAGCAGGTGTATGCGGCAGATCGTTTTCGCTTACTGCGGCTTTGGCAGCGGATTGCCAGGATGCCCGAGGCCGATTCGCGGAAAGCATCCGATCGAGCGCGATGGTGTGCCCTTGTCGAACAGTCGATGGAGCGTCGACGGGCCCGGGAGGCAATGACCGTCTCTCTGGAGTACGACCCTGACTTGCCGATCTCAGCCCATCGTGAGGAATTGATAGGGTTGATTCGCGACCGTCAGGCGGTGGTGATCTGCGGCGAAACCGGCTCGGGCAAGAGCACTCAGTTACCCAAGCTTTGTTTGGAAGCCGGTTTTGGACGGCGGGCGATGATAGGTCATACGCAACCACGGCGTTTAGCGGCCCGTTCGATCGCCGCGCGTTTACGAGCGGAACTGGGCGACTCTGCATCGGGGCAGCCGATTGTCGGTTTTAAGATTCGTTTCACCGATGCGACGCTCCCAACGACCTTGGTCAAGCTCATGACCGATGGCATGTTGTTGGCGGAGTTGGCGAGGGATCGCTTCCTCGATGCTTACGAAGTCGTCATTCTCGATGAAGCTCACGAACGCTCGTTGAACATCGATCTCTTGATGGCTCATCTTCACCGTCTTCTGGCAAAGCGGCCGGAGTTACGGTTATTGATCACCAGTGCCACGATCGATGCTGAGCGATTTGCCGAATTTTTTCGGGACTCGTTTGGCCCGGCCCCCATCGTTCAGGTTTCCGGGAGGACTTATCCTGTTGAACTACGATACCTTGGCAATCAATCGCTCCCCGGTAGCGACGATGATCGTCTGAGGCAGGCGGTGGGGACGTTGTTGCAGGAAACGCGTGGTGACATCCTCGCCTTCTTCCCAACGGAAAGGGAGATTCGACTTGCTCATCGGTTGTTGCAAGGCAGCCTGCTGGAGCTTTATCCGAGAGAGTCGGTCGAGCTTCTTCCGCTTTACTCGCGACTCACCGAGGCTGAGCAGCAGCGGATTTTCCAACCGCACCGAAAGCGCCGGATTATTTTAGCCACGAATGTTGCCGAATCGAGTTTGACGGTGCCGAACATCCACTCGGTCATCGATACCGGAACAGCGAGAATCAGCCGCTACGCACCGCGGAGTAAAGTCCAGCGTTTACCCATCGAAGCCATATCCCAAGCTTCAGCCAATCAGCGGGCGGGTCGTTGTGGTCGACTGGGGCCGGGGGTCTGCATTCGTCTTTATGACGAGAGCGATTTTGCTAGTCGTCCGGCGTACACGACACCGGAGATTCGTCGTACCGATTTGGCTTCCGCCATCCTGCATGCCGAGATGCTGCGTTTAGGAAAGTTAGAAGATCTGGCCTTTCTCGATCCACCTCGACCGGAAATGATCCGCGATGGCCTGGCCACTCTGCATGAAATCGGTGCGCTGGATGCACACGGAAAGATCACCGATGTTGGGCGACGTCTTGGGCATTGGCCGGTTGGACCCCGGATTGGACGGATGCTGATCGAGGCTCACGCCAATGACTGCCTAGCCGATGTCTTGATCATCGCTTCGGCCTTGGAAGCTCAAGATGTTCGACTGCGACCGCCAGAGAAGCAAGCGGAAGCCGACCAGCGACATCAAAAGTTCGCTGACCTCTTCAGCGACTTCACCAGCATCTTGAAGGTATGGGATTTTTATCATCGTCTTAAAGCCGAGTTGGGACGAAGTCGCTTGGAACGGGCTTGTCGTGAGAACTTCCTCTCTTTGCCAAGACTCTTCGAATGGCAAGAACTGTATCGACAGTTACGTGACCTGGTTCAAGAGGCTGGATGGAAGGTAAATGACAGGAAATTACTGACCACCACGGAGACGGAGACAGAAACCGGGCCGCGCAGTCCGTATCCGGAAGGTTATGCGGCGGTCCACCAAAGCGTGTTGAGCGGCTTGCTTTCGGGAGTGGCCTATCTGGATGACAGTCAGAAGTATAAAGGAGCCTCGGGCCTTGAATTGCAGCTATGGCCTGGTTCGCATTTGCGAGGAAGGAAGCCACGGTGGATCATGTCCGCCGAGATCGTCGAGACGCAGGGAAGGTACGCAAGAACTGCAGCGTCGATTGAGCCTGAATGGGTGGAAAAGCTGGCGACCCACCTGCTGAAGAAACACCATGATGAAGCCTTCTTCAGCCGCAAGCAGGGATCGGCCATGACCTATGAGCGAGCTACCCTCTATGGTTTACCCGTGGTCGTTCGTCGTCCCGTCCCTTTGGCGCCCATCGACCCGACGCAAGCCAGACGTCTACTGATCGACGAAGGATTGGTTGCCCGCCAGTTGGTCTCTCGATCGGTTTTTTATCAACGGAACAACACCTTGCTCGATGAGGTGCAAGCCTGGGCATCCCGAACGCGTAATCGGGATCTGGTCGTCGATCCTTTTTTCTTACAGCAGTTCTATAATCAGCATTTGCCAGAGGAGGTCGTCGATCGGGGCACGTTGGAGCGGTACGATCGGCAATTACAGGCTGGGGAGATCGAGTCGCAAGCGATCTTGCTGAACTGGCAGCAGTTGGCAGAGACCTTTGATCGCGATTCAGCGAGGAACTCTTTTCCCGAAGCGCTGGTCGTTGGGCCAACCGAATTACTCCTGGAATATCGATTTGCTCCGGGGGCTGAAGACGATGGCGTCACCGTCAAGGTTCCAGAGGCGGTCGTTGGAAGTCTTTCGGAGGATCGTTTGGGATGGCTGGTCCCTGGCTTGCTGGAAGAGAAGGTGACGCAGTTGATCAAAAGCTTGCCGAAGG
>JBILTQ010000503.1:0-3359 GCA_044371435.1 Pirellulaceae bacterium
TCCGGGGTGAAGCCATAGATCCCTTAAACTCCACGAACTGGGGCTGGGTGAAAGACGATCATTTCCGAAACCATCGGTAGCAAATCGAGCCTGGCGACGGCTAGTCCGGATTCTGAGGAATGCCCGCTCGGGTTAGAATAGCCCCTTCAAAGTTCAAGATGGATAGCTTGGGTTGGCTCAGGCCTTGAGCTTCCGTCGACAAGACGAACGGACGATTTGATGGCTAAGAAAAAGCGACCAGCGAACCAAGCTAGCGAAGCCGGAGGGGAGCCAGGGTTGCGAGCGGAGTCGGAAACCGGGGGGAGCGAGTCCGAGCGGGTAACGAGGATTCGCTCGGCGGTCATTGATCGGCTGAAATCCTGGGTCTCAGTAGCGGATTGGGACGACTTACAGCCGCAACTGCCGCCGTTGCTGGACCGGGCTTCGTGGGTGGTCAAGCAGGTAGCTTCGTCCGGCATCCCTGAAACCGAGCTGATTGACTTCATGGCGCGCGAGGTCCTGCGGATGGCGATGAACCCGGTTTCTTCGGAGGATGATCCGATAGCCGTCGACAAGTCGGCACAGGGGGGGGAGGCCAGCGACCATGGCTTCTGGGAACTCGATGACTGGGAACGCTTCACGGTTGAGCATTTTCCAAGCGATTTTTTTGATGTAGCGCAAGCCCTTGAGAGGTTGCCGGAGGACCTGCCTGGCGAGGAGCTTCGGCGTCGGGTGGAGCAGTTGGTTGAACAGTATCCCAAGAGTCCGACGGGGTGGTTGAGGTTGGCGCAACTTCAATCGTCGCCAGCGGTCGCCGCGGAGTCGCTGCGACGAGCTTTATCAGCCGCCCAATGGTTGCTGGATTTGGCGGCGGCGTATCCGGAGTATGTCGAGACTTTGGAGCAGGCGTATGTCATCGGTGGCTTGGATATCGCTGGCGAGTTCTGGATGATGGGATTGCGAGCGGATGCTTTGGAAGTTCATCAGGCTTTGCTGACCAGTGTCCCGCGAGATCGGGCTGGGCAGCGGTTGCTGTATGCCTTTCGCTTGTTGGAGCAGGGGTGGTTGGACGAGTTGGATGAGCAATTGGCCTGTTTGAGAGAGGAGGCGTCCTCGGTCGCAGCGGTTCTTTTGCTGAAGGCTCTTTACGCCTTTATTCTGGATAAGCAGGATCCGGCGGCTCGGATGGCTTTACGGGCTTCCGTCGAGCAAAATCCGCTGACCCTGGAAGTGCTTTTTTCCAACCAACAAGTGGCTTGGGAGCTCCGCGATGATTTGACCTTCGAGGAGGAAGAGGCCTTGTGGCTGGGGCGGATGGCGATGCCGACGATCTCAGCGACCGAAGGCATGGCGCGTTGGGTAAGAGATACACTGGGCTACACACCGCCGGATGAAGAAGCGATCAGTGACGCTTGGGAAGAGCGGCTCGATTCCTTGCTGGAACTACCACCATCGACAGCCCGCTGGTTTCTGGAAACGCGTGTCATCGACGATCTTTACCTGACGCTGGTAGTCGATTTAGAGGAGATGGTGGTGTTGTCGGCGGAAGATACCCAGCAGGCCCCGACGGTCGAGGCGATGTGGGAGATGGTCGTTTCTTTGATCGAGAGCCCTGACGATCAGCTGCCCACCCGCCCCTCATGTCTCTATGTAGCTAATCCTTCCCTCAAGAAGACATTAGCACCATGGTGCCGAAAGTTGGGTTTCGCATGCCGCTTGACCAGGTCGATCGAGTTGCCGGATGAGCTTTTCGAGCAAGTCGCGGTCGAGATCTCGTTGATGGAGCAGTCGTTAGTCGTCGATGCAGAGATTTTAACGAAGGCGGCTCGGCTTCCACGAAGCCAAGAGGCTTGGCTATTTGGCGTCTTTCAGCCGCCGGTCTGGCTCTATGAATCGTCGACGCCCCAGCGGATATGGGTCGTACTGGCGGTCGAAGTAGAAACCGGATTGGTCCGGCTTCAAAGCACGACGGATACGCAACCGGATGAGGATTTTCTGGTGAGCAGCCTGTTGAAAGGATTTTTTCACCCCATCGAGACCGACGATCAGCCGTGCCTGCCGGCGGTTTTGCTTTTGGACGCGGCGTGTCCAGACCATTCGATCCGGTCGCTCGCGGAGCGTTTGGAGATCCCGGTCGGAATGGCGGAAGACCGAGAGCTATTCGATGAGATCCTCCAAGGTTTGGTGATCTACTCCAGTAGTCCATCGACGCGTCAGAGTCTCTTCGAGAGTTCGGATATTTCACGCGAGGCTTTGAGAAGCCTGTATCAATTGTTAGCGCGTTTTTATCGAGCTGCCTTGTGGCGATCGGTCCCGAGCAGTCGCCGGTTGGAAATCAGCGATACGTTCTCCGAGGCTAGTCCTTGCTATGCGAGTTTAGTCGGGCAGATGGGGATTGAACGCGGAATGTTCATCACTACGCAACCACCCGAGGAGTTCCCGGCCGGCGACGTAGCGGGAGCGATCGACGAAGAGGCCTTCACGATCGTCAGCTTTAGCGAAGCCCATGAAATTGCTCCCATCGATCTGTGGTATATCGAACAGGAGGGTTGGGAGATAGCTGGGGAAAACGCCTTCCCGTTGCTTCAGCAGGCTTTGGGTAGCAAGTCTTATCGCCGCCCTAACGATGAGGAGTTACGCCAAGTCGAATGGGCTGCCCGTAGCTTGCTGGCCATGGCCGAGCGACCGATCGACGATGTAGCTCATCGCTTGACGATTTCTACCAGCGACGGTTCCCGGGAGTTGATCCTGCGATGGATTTAGTTGGTGGAGAACGGCTGCCCGGCCATAAATCATGAATGATCGAGTCATCCTTGTCGAGAATCTTTCGAAAAGTTACCAGCACGGTTGGTTAGGTGGCCGAGCCATGGTGGCTTTGCGTCAGGTCAACCTCGATATTCATCGCGGCGAGGTGTTTGGTTTGCTTGGCCCGAATGGTGCGGGCAAGACGACGTTGATCAAATTGCTGCTGGGTATTATTCATCCCAGTAGCGGATCCGCCTGGGTCCTGAATGAAGTGGCTGGCAGCCGCTTGGCGCGCGAGTGCATCGGCTACCTGCCGGAGAATTTGGTGTTTCCACGTCATCACACTGGAGAAAGCGCTCTCTATTTCTACGGACGCTTGAGTGGTTTGGCCGAGTCGACCATTCGTCGACGGATACCCGCCTTGATTGACTTGGTTGGACTTACCGGGCGTGAAGGCGAATGGGTACGGAAATATTCCAAGGGCATGAAGCAGCGTTTAGGTCTAGCGCAAGCCTTGTTGCATGAACCGGAGATACTCATCCTCGACGAGCCCACCGACGGCTTGGATCCCTTGGGGCGATCGCAGATGCGGGATTTGATCGAGCATTTGCGGCGGCAAGGAAAATCGGTGTTTC
>JBILTQ010000504.1:0-3354 GCA_044371435.1 Pirellulaceae bacterium
TCGAAGGGGCCCTGAAGCTCAAGGAGATCAGCTACATCCATGCCGAGGGCTATCCGGCAGCCGAGATGAAGCATGGACCGATCGCCCTGGTCGATCCGCACACGCCTTCGGTGTTCATTGTCCAGCGGAGCGCCGTTTACGATAAGGTCATGAGCAACCTGCAGGAGGTCAAGGCGCGGGGAGGGCCGGTGATCGCGATTGTCGATCAGCCCGACGATCAGCTCAAAAAATTAGCCGATGATCTGATCGAGATCCCGAGTTGCGAAGACTTTAACCAACCGATCGTGGCTTCGATCCCCTTGCAGTTGTTGGCGTACCATATCGCTGTCATGCGTGGGTGCGATGTGGACAAACCGCGAAACCTCGCCAAGAGCGTGACGGTGGAGTAGAAGATGAAGCAAAACCAGTTGGGGTTGTCCTACAATGCCCGCAAGGCCTTGGCGGTCCACATCGGTGAAGCTGCGGCCAACGAGATCGTCAACTTGCTGCAAAGCATGGCGGCGCAGATCGAGGAATTGAAACGCAACAAGGTGAGTGTAACCCCGGTCATTCCCGGGGAAAAACGCGAACCCTCGCCGTTGCAAGCCCTCGATGATGAGCGGTTCTAGCCCCACCCAGGGAGCGATTTCGGCTTGCGGCCTACGAACCACCGGCCAGGCGGGCTGGCATCCATGCCGCACAGCACCGGCCTGACGCTTTCGGCGAGGGTAGCCGGATTTCAGCCGGTCGCGGCGGGGTATTGCCCGCAGGCCGAGGGAAAGGCTCCGTCCCCCAAGCCAGCGGGCACCAACTCGCCCATCAGTCATCCGGACGTCGGAAGGCGGCGGACTCCGGTTTCTATTCGGAACGGCATGGGGTAATATCCAGCATGCTGGTAATCGTCGCGGAGCCGGTCCCGTAAACCTCGCTGGGTGCCTTCACTCCTTTTCCAGGAGCGGATCCATGATCATCGAAGAAGCTCTGTTCGGTATCCATTTTGAATGGACCTTCGCATGAACGCTTTGCCGTGTGAAGAATACGTCGAGCAAGCCTATCTCTTTCGCACCCTTGGTGAACGCCTGGTCGAGGGGATGCCGATGCAGGAACTGCTGCTGCAAATCCAGCATGAATTGCTGGCAACTACCAAGCTGCCGATGGCGATCAGCTTCCTGGCGACGGAGCTCAAACATCAGGGGATCCTGGCCGACGGGATGCGGCGGCTCGGTCATTACTTTACCGCATGGCAAACTTTCGTCATCGAAGAATCCGAGGCGGAGCGTGGCCGGTTCGACTTCGGCATGGCCTTGCGGTTGCTGCAAGCCGAAGCCACTTACCGAGCCGAACAGCAGAACCCACAAGGAATCTTCTTCTACCAGTTCGAATCGATGTGCCGCAATCGATTGAACTACGATCGTGGTTTGAAGGCGATGTCCGAGGATCCCTGCTTCGATGAGCGATGGCGCGAGTGGATCCTGATCGTCCGTCGACAGCTGGGGCTGGTCGATTTAGCCGACCTGATCTTTGGCCGAAGCCAAGCGTTTGTCCTCTATCGGGCGCAGCGGGCCGCAGAGGATACACCACCCTTGGATTATCCTATCCTCTTCGGTGAAAAAGAGGGACGCATCGCCTTCGCCAATCGCCACAAGGATCCCTTGTACCTGTTCGCTGCCATGCAACGGCATCTCAGCTACCCCAAAGTTCCTCGCCCCCAACCGGTCACCACCGGTGATACCGTCGACCAACTCCGGCAACTGCAGCGGCGTTTGGAGCGGATCGAGGGGCGGATTCAGTTGATCGAAGAAGAGAATCGCCATGGGCTCGACATCAGCAAGTTTTACCAGCCGCCAACCTGAGTGGCGGCTGAACCATCAGACTGGCTAACCGCTGGTTGGAACGGCGTCCGAGGACAGTTGGATCCGGATTCCAAACCTTCGCTGCCGCTCGAAGGTTTGGCCTCGCTGGTACCCGAAGCATCTGTCCCGGTAGACTTAGGCCGACGTGGATGGGCCGGTTTGGCGATCCTCGTTGGCCTCGCCGCGGGGTGGCTCGCTTCCTGGAGGGGGCACCATCTCCGACACGCCTCGAGCATCCTCGCGGAAGGCTGGCAGTGGGAGAGGTTCTCCCAATTCCTGAAGGTCGAGTTCATCGAAATCCGTTTGATCGATCTCATAGCGGAGGGTCAGGTAGCCTGCCGCCGCCGCCGACCAAAAGAAGGAGATGACGAAGGCTGACTGCAAGCCAACGATGATCTGCCGCGAGGCGCCGTAGAACGCTTCGCTCCAGGCACCGTGCTTCTCAACCAGCGACTCCACGCTGCCGCCATAACCGATGGCAAAGGCTTGCCATAAAGCTTGCTCCCCGAATTCCAGTACCCAGCGGATCACCTGCTGGCCAAGTCCGGCTAACCCCGAGGCCAAGAAAAGGATGACCAGCACCGTCATCGGCCGCTGAAAGACATACGCCGCTGCTCGCGACACCCCATCAAAGGCATCGGCTCGTTTTTCGGCGAGGATAGCGCAGATCATCAGCGGGAAGCCCAACCACGAGATCACCCCGCACCAACCGATCCCAATCGCCAAAAAGATAGTGGGAATCATCAGCAGCAGACCGATCCACGAGCCGATGAAACCAGCTCGTGAGAGCATTCCCCATAACCAGGGGATCAAGCATAAACCGACTACCGCCATCAGCGGCATGCCGATTGCCCAGACCATCGAACGCCAGCGTTGCAGCACCAGTTGCAGTGTCGGCCCCCAACCGACCGAAGTTCGGATGCCGAACTCCATCAGGCTTCTCCTCGCCAAGACACCACCGACGAGCGACCACAAGCCGATCGTCCAGCAGAGACCGAAGACGAGGAAAGCTGCCCGCTGCAAGGTCCATGGCTGACTCAATGCCTGGCTCAGCCACTGCATTCCCCCGCCAGCGAGATCGCCGAGAGAAAAAACTTGCCCGGACAATATATCTCTCTCTCCAATAGACGGTCGCCACCCAGCTTGGCCGAACCCACCGATCGGATCGTCGACCCCGAAGAGGCGACTGCCGAGCCACCAGCCAAAACCGATCAATCCCCAGCCGAGGGCCGCGACCATCAAGTGCGACGCCCGCCAAGCGATCGATACCGTTTGCGATAGCAGTCGCCACCACGGCCAGGAACGCTGCCAGTCGATGCTCACCCGGGGGACCGCAATGGTGGGATCGTCGGCCAGACCGGCGGTGGTTTTCGAAGCTACATCAGAAGGGGCTTTACTCATCGCTGCATCCGTGTCGGTCAATCAATCGAATCTCCATTCGCGAACTATCGGCGAAGGTGTTTCTTCTTCGTCTGCGTCCTCGTCATCCGCGGCATGATGAGGCAAACCGATTTCTTCGTTC
>JBILTQ010000004.1:0-38516 GCA_044371435.1 Pirellulaceae bacterium
ACCCTCGCCCGGAACGTTGCGGGCATCGAGGCCCAGATGCGCCGTTTCCTCGATTTCACTGGTCCGAATGCCGCGGTACTGCTCAATAACTTTGATTGGATGAAGGAATTTAGCTTCCTCGATTTCCTCCGCGACGTCGGCAAAAATTGTCCGGTCAACGTGATGTTGGGTAAGGACTCGGTGAAGGCGCGGCTGGAGCGTTCAGATAGTGGGCTGAGTTATACCGAATTCAGTTACATGCTGTTACAGGCCTATGACTTTACCTACCTCGCCAAGCACTGGGGGTGTCGTTTGCAGATCGGCGGGAGTGACCAATGGGGCAATATCACCGCCGGCATCGATCTGGGGCGGCGGATGCTGGGGCAGCAGCTTTATGGGATGACCTGTCCGTTGTTGCTTACCAGCGACGGCCGCAAGATGGGGAAAACGGAAAGTGGGGCTATCTATCTATCTTCCGAACGGACCAGTCCGTTCGCTTTTTATCAGTATTTCCTCAATGTGGCCGATGAAGATGTGTTGATGGTCTTGCGATTCCTGTCCGATGTACCGCGTGATGATTACGAACGTTTGCGGCAAGCGGTGGCCGAAGCGCCGCAGGAAAGGGTGGCTCAGAAGTACCTGGCGGAGTCGTTGACGCGATTGGTTCATGGGGAAGACGGAGTGAGATCGGCACAGCAAGCGACCCAGGTCTTGTTTGGAGCTGAGATCGAAAATCTTTCCGATGGCGACTTGCTGTCGATTTTCGAGGACGTGCCCAGCAAGGCCTTGGCAGCCGAGGTGCTCGATGGCCCAGGCTATGCCTTGATCGATGCGTTGATCGCAGCCGGCTTGGCCAATTCCAAAGGCGAGGCGCGTCGCGCTATCGAAGGCGGTGGTATCTACCTGAACAACCGGCGGGTCAATACCGTCGATCGGATGTTGCAGCGGACCGACTTGGCCAGCGAAAGCGTGATGGTCTTACGCAGCGGGCGTAAGAAATATGGGCTCTTGCGGTTTGGTACGGTATGACCGACCGCCAACTGTTCCGCGCCACCGCCTGCCGCGAGGTGCTCGAGCAACGCGCTCGCTTGCTTCAGCAATTGCGGGCCTTTTTCGACCAGCGAGGCTTCCTCGAGGTTCAGACACCCATCCTATCGCGCGATACGGTCATCGATCGACATATCGATCTGATTCAGATCAGCTTGGATGATCTGCCGCCGGATTTACCCCGGCGATGGTTCCTCCAGTCATCGCCGGAAGCGGCTATGAAACGTTTGCTGGCATGTGGCCTTCAGCAAATTTATCAAATCGGTCCCGTCTTTCGAGCTGGCGAGTTCGGTCGCTACCATAATCCGGAATTTACGATGGTCGAGTGGTATCGCGTTGGCGATGACTTCGAGGCTGGTGTGAATTTCCTTGAAGCCCTGACCAACCAACTCCTAGGTACTGCCGGATGCCAGCGCTTGGCTTTTTCTAAAGCTTTTCACAATGCCGTCGGGCTTGATGTATTTTCAACTACGACCCGGGAACTGGCCGAGAGGGCCATCGAACTCGATTTGACCAGGGATCCAGACTGGTCGGACGATTGGGATGATTGGGTCAATCTGTTGTTCAGCCTGGCGGTACAACCAAGCTTGGGGCAGGAACGGCCGGTGCTGATCACCCACTTTCCCGCCTCGCAAGCGGCCCTCGCCCAGTTGGCGGTGGATAATCCGCAGGTCGCGGAGCGTTTCGAATTGTTTTACCGCGGCGTCGAGTTAGCCAACGGCTACCACGAATTACTCGACCCGCATATCTTGCGGCAACGCAACGCCCAGGCCAACGCCGATCGTCGCCGCGACGGCAAGGAAGTGCTACCCGAGGCTAGTTTCTTGTTAGATGCCATGGACCAGGGATTACCCGCGGCTACCGGTTGTGCTTTGGGGTTTGATCGCCTGGTGATGGTGGCTTGCGGGGCGGGGAGTTTAGCTGAGGTTATGCCCTTCCCTATCGACCGGGCTTAGCTGCGCTGCCAAAGACGGAGGTAGGCGTTTTCGAGCTTTCGAGCCAACGCCGCACCGTCGTAGAGGTCGGTGGCAGCTAGAGCACTTTGCAAGCGCCTCCGCGTATTAGCGAGCGTGGCCGGTGACGTCGCCAAGGAAATCGCGATGCGGTAATAATCCTCCAGGGAATGGGCGATCAAATCCTCCAGGCCGAGCTGCCGCAGGAGACTACCGGCCACACGCGAGACGAAGGTAGATCCCGACAAAGTGACGAGCGGGAGATTCATTCGCAACACGTCCGCGGCCGTCGTATGCGCGTTGTAGGGATAAGCATCCAGGAACAGATCGGCCAGCCCATGACGGACGACATGCTGGTGGCGTTCAACTCGAGGGGCGAAAATCAGCCGTGAGTGATGGATCCCATGACGAGCGAAGGTCTGCCGCAGGTTGTCGTCCGCGATCGGTTGGCCGGCTTGAAGCCACAGGCAGGATTGGGGTACTTCGGCCAGTAGTTGCCCCCAAAGACGAGTCAGGCTGGGGGTCAGTTTGTAGGTATTATGGAAGGCGCAGAAGACGAAATGGTCCCGAGGGAGGCCATGGCGGGTACGCTCATCCGGCAGCGGAGCCCGCACCCCGAAAGGCTCGCCCATCAGGAAGCAACCAGGGAGGTGGTAAAGCTGCTCATCGTAGAAAGCTTGTTGGTCTTTGGGTACCACGTAATCGTCGCATAAAACCGCATCGAGGCACGACCCTCCCAGCGTCCCGGCGTAGCCCAGGTACCCTAACTGCAAAGGAGCCGGTCGTCGAGCCAGGACGGCTGTTCTCGCATTCTGTGTATGTCCCTGCAGGTCGACCAAAATATCGATCCGGTCCTTGTGCATCCGTTCGACGATCTCGGCGACACTCAGCGATTCCACATCCTGGAAAACATCGACTGCCTGTTCGATGCGTTGACGCATCGCTTGTCCTCGACCTTTACCATAAGAATAAGCCAGAATCTCGAAACGTTCGCGATCATGCTGCTCGATCGCATCAACGATCGCGTAGGCGACCGGATGCTCTTGGAAATCACCGGAAAAGTAAGCGACCCGGAGCCGATGAGGAAAGGTACGGCGTCGTTCGGCGAAGCCAGCCTGTCTGGCAGTAGCGAAAGGATTGGGCTCGAGACCTATCCCTCGCATCCAGCGGCGGGAACAGCGCTGTTGTTGGCGGGCGGTGGTCGGGATGGGTAAGGCCAGGAACGAGAGGGGGGTGACGAGATCAGCAGGGGCGATCGACTCGGATGTATCGACGGCCTCGATCAACGTCTGGCTCCGCTCGATAATCCCCTTCCAGTCGGCCAGTTGCTGTTGGAGATAAATCAACGCGGCTAGAGCGCTCGGGCTATCCGTTTTGATGGCAAGACAACGTTCATAAGCTGCGATCGCGTCGAGGGGCCGTTCCAACCTTTGAAGTATTTGAGCAAGGTTATATTGAGCTTCATAATGTTGCGGTTGGTCAGCCAAGACCTGCTGGTAGCTCTGCAAGGCTTCGAGGAGTTGGCCGCGGTGGTGGTAGATCGCTCCCAGTTGATGGCGAAAGGCCAGGTTTCCCGGCTCCTGCTGGCAGGCGATCTGGACTGCCTGGAGGGCGTGCGTCAAGTCTCCTTGCCGGAGGTAGGCGTTGCCCAGGTTCGAGTAAGCGATGGCAAATAATGGCCTTTGACGAATAGCCTCCTGGTAATGCTCGATAGCCCTGGCTGTTTCGCCAAGTTCTTGCAGGACGTTACCGAGATCGCTCTGCAACTGAGCATCCAGCGGTTGTCGCCGCAAGGCTTCGGTGAAGGCGGTGGCGGCTTCCTGCCAGCGAGCCTCCCGTCGGAAGGCATGTCCCTGATTGCGATAGAAAGTCGCCTGATCTGGCTGTCGGCTGATGGCCTGCTGATAATGGTAATGTGCGGTCTGGTAATCGCCGAGTTCGCAGGCGGCGTTCGCCAGGCCGTCGTAAGCGGGGGCGAAATCGGGGTTGATCCTCAGTGCCTGCTGGAAGGCGTCGATAGCCTGGCGCCAGCGGCCGTCGGTTGCATAGACATTTCCCAATCCATGGGCAACTTCGGCGTGCCTGGAACCCGAGCGGATCGCTTGGAGGTAGGCTCGCTCCGCCTGGGGTAAGTGGCCTGATTTCGCATAGGCGATCCCAAGGTTACCAAGAAAATCGGGCTGACCGGGAGCCAGGTTTAAAGCCTGTTCAAGGTAGGTGATCGCCAGCGGTGAATTACCCCGTTGATTTTCGATCACGCCCAGCAAGTGCCAGGCATCCGGCTGGTCAGGGGCTAGCTTCAGCAGTTGGCGGTAACCCATTTCGGCACCCGCCAAATCCCCCAGCTGGTGCCGCTGGAACGCCTGGGCGAGCATGTCGGCAATATCCATAGAGACCGATCCGCATCCAGAGAAGCGAAGGATGGTACTGCGCACACCAACCGCCATGGCATCTACCATCGTCCTACCATCATACGGGATGAAGCCAGGGATAGTAAGCGATCGCTTCGGCAGCGATTCGGTTCGCTGTCCATCATGGTTCATGGAAGATGCCTGGTCGATCGTTTGACACCATTTGCCTTTGCGATGATCGATCTAGCCGATCGAAAGTCACAGGCAGCTGATTACAGACCGGGGGTTGGTGCCGCTTGATAGCCCCCATCCGCCGGGCGGGGAGGTGGGCTCGCGTTTCGCCGGTGGTGGATGGGGGGATGCCTGGGATTCATCACGGGCGAAGCTGGCCATTGGATTCCGGCGGGCCGAGTCTTGTAATCGATCAGCTCCAAGCTCTAATACAAAGGGTTATTCGAGAGGAATATTATGAGCTTTTCAGCGATCGGGTTTCAGCGCTACCATCGCTTGGTCAAGCGATGGTCCTTGGCTCTTCTCGCCTTACTAGGGGTGGCTTGGCTCCCCATGGGATTCGGATGGTGTCAGTCGAGCTCATCGAGCGGCCAAGGGACAGGGGCAACCGCCGACGTAGCCCGACGGATGCCACTTCGAGCCAGGTCCGGTGGTGGCTCCTTGGCTGACTTCAATCAGCTGATCCAATTGATTCAGACCACTGTCAATGCTAACTGGGACGTGGATGGCGGCGAGGATACCATTCAGACCTCTGTTAGCGGGGTCTGGCTCGACCCAAAAGGCAAACTGCAGCGTCGTCCGCGTCGAGCAGGCTTACCGTCGCTTCACCAAGGGAGTCCTGCCGAATCAGTCTTCGAAATTCCAGCTTTAGGCGAACTGCAGGCATCCACTCCTTTGCGGTGGATTTCGTTTGGCGAGTTGGCCGAGCAGTTACGGCTGGCAATGGTTGAAGATACGCTGGCGAAGCCATCGATGCAACTCCTGGGTGGGATCACGCGTTTGGATTATTTGGCTTTTGAGCCTTCCGCAGGCGATTGGTATTTGGGAGGGCCGGCCGGGGAGCTGGTATTGGATTGGCAAGGTCACTTAATCGGTCGGGCCACCGGCTTGCCGCCTGTGCTCCTGGAGGATTTGCTGACATTGGCCCCTTGGGTCTTGCGCGGTCGTGGGGCGCTGGGCTGTTCGATCGATCCGGTTCCCGAACGCCTCCGAGCGGTCCACGAACTGGTGACCTCACCCATCGCTCGACGGTCGCTGACGCAACAAGCAGACCGATGGTGTGAACAGTTGGCCCGGACGCTAGGCGACCAGCAAGCGACGGTATTTGGTATTCCGGCAGCATCCCCAACGGCAACAGCCCTGCTGATTGCCGATGAACATATGAAACGCATCGGTCTGGGCTTGGAGAATGGACCAGGGCGGCTTCTCTCTTATTGGGAGGAAGCCGAGAAACGGGGTGAGGTGCCCAAGTCGTCGATGGTTCGCTGGTGGTTCGGCTTGCGGCCGCAGATCGAGATAGGAATGAGTTCCGATGCCCGGATCTTCGCTATCGAATCACCGACAGTCGCGGTTCTCAGCCAGCAGCAATGGATGGACCAAACCGGGCAACGCTATGATTCATTGGAGCGGGATGCGGCTGCCGACGCCTTTGCTGCGGGGTTCACCGCCAACTTCGAGGCTTTGCAACAGCTTTACCCTGCGATCTACGGTCGACTTCGCCATATCAGCGATCTTTGTATTTTCCTGCGCATCGTCCGCGAAGAAACCAAGGCCGGTGGCTACCGCTATCCGAAGTTGTTCGAGGATCCTTCTATCCAACCGCAAGCGGTCCCTGTGCGCTGGATTCCTTCGATCGCCGCTTGGCGCAAGACCTCCAATGGCCGGGTCGCTGCCATGGTGAGTGGCGGGGTTGCTTTGGAGGAGCGGAAGGCCGAGTTAAGGAAATCGGTGAAGGCAGGTTTTTCTGCTCCTGGCCAGCCTTTTTCGCTGAGGTGAAAGCGTCCGGGAACGGTCCACGGCGACTTCCGATGTCGCTGGGCTTGCATGGCACTTCAGCAAGCCTGCTGTCGGCGGATCGCGATGGTATCGTTCGGAATATATGGGCTAGGCAAGCCATGAGAAGTCGCTTTCCGGGGCGACGAAAGATCAGCGGTGTGGGAGGAGGTAGACGCTGCAGTTGATGGCCACATTTCCAGCGAAGGCGTCAAGCGAGGGAAACCGTTGTACTAGTCCCGAGGACGGTGATAGACGCTAACCGGGTCGACCAAGCGAGATTCGATGATCTCAAGTCGACCTTGACGGTATTCACGAAAGAAACAGGTCGCGTAGCCCTCATGGCACGCTGCCCCGGTCTGCTCCACCAGCAACAAGATGGTATCGACGTCGCAATCGACGCGGATCGCCTGGACCTGTTGCCGATGGCCGCTTTCTTCACCTTTTCTCCAAAGTTTTCCGCGACTGCGAGAGAAATATGTAGCGTAGCCCGTAGCCAGTGTTTCTTCGAAGGCCGCCTCGTTCATCCAGGCCATCATCAGCACGGCATGCGTTTGGGCGTCTTGGGCGATGGCTGGGAGTAAGCCGGATACGCCACGCGTAAAATCAGGTCTCAGGGTAGCTGGAAGCAATGGGGAGTAGTTCATAAGGGTAAGTTTTGAGCGACGGTGGAAAACCTGGCAAACACGTGGAATAAGATTGTCAAGCAAAATTCGGGGACAGGTCAACACCATTCCCCATGATTCCCGTTCCAACCGCAATCATCGTTCCAGGACATCTTTTGCCGTTGGTATTCGCCTCCGAGGGGCTGCGATGCCGATACGCTCGGAGTCCAGGGCTCGACGGGTTCCTCCATGCATGTCGCTTATCCGTCGAGCCCTGGATCCTTTAGTGTCTCCTCCCCGCTCGGGGTGCGTCTTCCGTTTCGAGAGGAATAGAGGCTTGGTAGTCGAACAGGAAAGACTTACCGTCATCATGCCCGTCGCCAACCATCAAAGCCAGTTGGCGGCGAGGCTGGAGGGGGTGCTCGAGTTTGTCACCGAATTGACGCATCAGGTGCAACTGGTGGTTGTCGATGACGGTTCGACCGATGCAACGGCCGAGGTTATCGAGGATTTGCGGTGCACTTATCCTCAAATAGCTTCCGTGCGGATTCCGCGAAAGGTTGGTCCGGTGAAGGCGGTGCAAGCGGCGATACCGCGAGCAGTGGGTGACTTTATCTTTCTTCACGAGTCGTATGATCCGATCGACTTGGAAGCTCTCTCCCAGCTGTGGAATTTACGTCACGACCGGGAATTGGTGGTGGCCCGATCCTCGACACGCAGGAAGCGGATTGACGAACCGCTGTTGCGTAAGCTGACGGAATGGGGAAAGAGTCTCGAGGAATATTGGACACGGGAAACCAAGTCGCTGGATGACAAGCCCCTGCAAAAGGGTTTGCAGATGATGCGTCGCGAGGCGCTGGAAAAATTAGCCCGCGTCGATCCGCAACAAAGCGATTTGGAGGTATCTCATCTCTCCCAACGCCGCTTGATTCGCGATAGGCCAGCGATCCCTGGAACGCATTAGGCAGCGATCGCCTACTGCTTGACTTGGCTAGCAACTCGGTGGAGTCGTTCAACCTCCCAGGGGATATCGTTGGAGCCGGTTAGTCTTCCTCCGATTCTTGATCATCGTCGCTTTCTAGTTCGAGATGGGTCAGGTCAGCGATGCGCGAAGCCAGGACCCCATACTGATTGAACAGGAAGTAAATGGCGAAAGGAAGGCTCATGCCAAAGAGGAATCTAATGGTCGAACTCCCGTTGCGGGACACCAGGAAAGCCAGGAATAAACCGAAAAGGACGATAGCTGACTGCAGGTAGGCGGCCCCCCAGGCATCCGTTCGCGAGCGGATGGAGCTCAACACATCCCGGGAAAAAGGTTGGGTGATGCTTTGATTGTCGAGCATGCTCAGCAGCAGGACGGGGAAAAGTAGCCAGGCAGTGAATAATACTAGCCCAATCCCAACCGCCTGGTCGACGTTGACACTCGATAGCAACCAACCCCCCAACCCGCCGGGCAAGGCGGCGAAGGCAACCGCGGCCAAGATGACCCCAGTTTCACCGAGGGTCTCTGCCGGACTGAAGATCGGCCAGCGGGCAACGCGCTTCAGGCGATTGGCGGAGGCTTCGAGGATGGCGATGCCGTTGGCAAGGGTGGCGGCCAGCAGGGGAGCCCCGCCAAGAATCATGACCAGGGCATATCCCAGCGCGCCGGCCGATTCCGACCGAACGGCGAGGTAGACTTGGGCCAGGTGAGAAAAGATCATCACCAAGCCGAGCAGCCCGCCGGTGCCTAGCGAAATGACGATGAGCGAGGGATCCAGGAGGAGTGAGAAGGATCGTTGGAGCCACCCCGCCGAGTCGAAGTCGTAGGTGATTTCACGGTTTTTCGTTTTTTCCTCGGCCAGCTCGCGTTCGGCACGCGCCAGGTAGTCATCGATTGGCGAACGTCCCGGTTGGGCTACCTCTTTGCGGCTGGGGCCCACCGGTTGCAGCGGGATTTCCGGGTGCGCGTGGAGATCGATCGGCGGTGCTGACCGGCCTTTGGTCGAGGGTGGGGGTGGAACCGTCATGGCGGAGTGACAGTCGGGGCACCGAGCCGGCTTGCCTACCTCAGAGGACTGGGCATACATGGCCGTTCCGCACACTTTGCAGGCATAACGAAATTCCGCAGATGGGTTGCGTTGAGAGGGAGGAGGCTGGGTTGTGGAAGGTTGCTCGGGAGACCGGTGAACGGCGTTTGCCTCCTGCAGCGTGGCGTCAAAATCGCGAGTGGGTTGCTCCAGCGACGAGGCTTCTTCATTCTCTGTCAGGACCATCCGCTTATCGGCAGACCGCAGTTGGGATGAGGTGGAGCGAGGTTGAAAAACCTCATGGCAAGCCGGGCAGGTGATCGGTGGCTTGACCGCAGTAGCCGCGACAAAAAATCGATGCCCGCACTTGGGGCAATGGAATCCGAATTTCTCTGCATCACCGGAACTCACGGAGGTTGGCCGCCTTTCTCGCCGTTCTCAGGGGAATGGATGGTTGGTCATCGAAACCGATTTCCAAGGTGGGGTCTAGGTCCGTTTGAACATTTTATCGAGCTGATCACGACTAAAAAAAAGGGCGGTGGGTCGACCATGCGGGCAATGGTGCGTATCGGCGAAATGTTCGCGTTTCGCCAAAAGACTGGTGATTTCCTGAGGGGAGAGGCGATCTCCCGCTTTGATCGCAGCCTTGCAGGACATCATGTGCATCATCGAGTCAAGAAGATCGCGGGCTTCCGGTTGCTTGCCGGCATGGACCAGCGGCTCGATCACTTGGCGTAGCATTTCAGCCGGCGCGGTCTGCGAAAGGATGGCAGGATAGGCCGTGATCAGCAGAGTATCACCGCCGAAGGGTTCGACTTCGATCCCTATCTGTTGGAGGGCTTCCCGAGCATCCAAGGCGGCCGCCCGTTCCGGTCCAGTCAGGGTTACCGTTTCCGGAATCAACAAGCGTTGGCTCTCCATCGACTGCGATAACACGCGATCGCGAATCTGCTCGTAGAGAATCCTCTCATGCAGCGCGTGCTGGTCGATGACGATCATCCCCTCTTCATCCTGGGTGACGAGGTAGCGGTTGAGCACCTGGAAACCCAGATGGGGACCGGTGGGTGCGTGGCTTGCATCATGGCGATGAGCAAGGTCGTCGTCCATGGCAGCGAATGCTGCGGTGTCAGGCAAGGCCGGCGAAGGGACCTCGAAGTCGCAAGGGCCGGCGGGAACAGGAGCCGGCATTGCAGTCGCGGGGGTAGGCGACGGCTGGCTGGACGAAGGAAAAGCTGGTAGCGGTGAGACGGTCTGGAAACCGGTGGTCGGAAGGGGAAAAGGCCGAAACGCGGGGATGGCTGTCCGGTTTGGGAACTCAACCGCCAGCGGATTCATCTGTTCGCTTGGTAGCAATTGGCCCTGCCGTTCACGCTCTCGGTCCGCTGCGGTCGCTGCGGATTGCGACCAGGGGGATGGAGGGTGGGTCGGTCGTGCTGGCTCATAGCCTGGACTTGTCTGGCCTTTGTCCATCGCCGAGTCCATGGGAACTTTGGCTGTGAGGTTCGTGCTCAGGAACTTGGCACGCAGCGTTTGTAATAAACGTCGATAGACTTCCCCGCCATCTACAAAACGCACTTCGCTTTTAGTGGGATGAACGTTGACATCGACCAGGTTGGGCGGCATTTCCAGATGGAGGAAGCATAAGGGGAAGCGTCCGACCATGAGCAAGCCCCGATAGGCTTCACTCAGAGCATGCTGCAAAGCGCGATCGCGGATGAAACGACCATTGAGGAAAAGATACTGCATGCGATTATTGCCTCGGGAGACCGAGGGCTCGACGACAAAACCATGCAATCGGATCTGGCTGTCGCGGCTATCGATGGCGATCAGGGCATCAGCTACTTCCTCACCGAAAAAAGCCTCGATCCGTTCCGACCAACGCTCGGAAGCTGGTAGATCATGGAGCGTGCGACCGTTGCTAATCAGCACCATATGAACCGGTGGGTGGGCAAGTGCGATGCGGGTAAAGGCTTCGAGTACATGCCCCATTTCCGTCTGATTCGACTTGAGGAACTTTCGCCGTACCGGGGTGTTAAAAAACAGATGACGGACTTCCATCGTCGTTCCGATAGGACTAGCGCACGCCCTTGGCTCTTCGAACTCCCCGCCTCGAACAAGCAACTCAGCACCGCTCTCGGAGGTTGGCACTCGCGAACGAATATTCAGATGCGAGACTTCGGCAATCGAAGCCAAGGCTTCACCGCGAAAACCGAGCGTTCGGATATCGAAAAGATCTTCGGCTTCGACTAGTTTGCTAGTTGCGTGTGGCGCGATAGAAAGCAACAGTTGGTCTTGCTCGATGCCGCAGCCGTTGTCGGAGATCCGGATAAGTTCCATCCCGCCCCCCTCGACAGTCAATTCGATCCGAGTCGCGCCAGCATCGATACTGTTTTCCAGTAATTCCTTGACGACGCTCGCGGGACGCTCGATGACTTCGCCGGCGGCAATCTTGTTGACCAGGCTGACGGGGAGTTGGCGGATGGTTGGCATATATCTCTACCCCGTGGATGAAAGTCCATCACTCTTGTATTTGTCGAGTTTGCGATAGAGCGTTCGGGCTCCGATGTCGAGAATTTTTGCCGCCTCTTCGCGGTTGCCATTGGTCATTCTCAGAGTCTCCGTGATGGCCCATTTCTCGATTTCATCCATGGATTTTCCGATAAGCTCGGGCATCGGTGAAGCCTGTGGGAGGTGGGAGGTAACCCCTCCCAGGCTCTCCTCGGCAGCGGGAGACGCTACCTCGAGTGTTGCAGGAGCGTCGGCGAAGGGGTCCATCAGTTCCGGCGGTAGATCATCGAGGTCCAGTCGGCCATCGGTATCCAAGACTACCATGGTTTCGACGAAGTTGCGTAGTTGACGGATATTTCCAGGCCAATCGTAACTGTAAAATTTGCGAGTGACCGCTGGGGAGAAGTTCGACGGCGGACGATTGTGGCGGCGAATGAATTGTTTGCGGAAATGATCCATCAGCGGCACGATATCGTCCCGGCGATCGCGCAGGCTAGGTAGATGGACGGTGATCACTTTCAAGCGAAAATAGAGGTCATTGCGAAATTGTCCATCTCGAATCATGTCTTCCAGAGGACGGTTGGTTGCCGAAATGAGTCGGACATTGACTTTGATTGGTTTGTTATCGCCGACACGAATAATCGAATGTTCTTCCAGTACCCGCAGGAGCTTGATTTGGGTACTCATCGGCATATCACCGACTTCGTCCAGGAACAGGGTGCCGCCGTCAGCGTATTGAAACGCACCTTCGCGATCGGTCACCGCGTCGGTGTAAGCCCCTCGGACATGGCCAAACAATTCGCTTTCCACCAGATTTTCCGAAACTGCTCGGGTATTGATGGCGACCAGGCGCTTGTTTTTACGAGGGCTATTTTGATGAATCGCGCGGGCTACCATCTCCTTGCCGGTTCCGCTCTCACCAGTGATCAAGACGGTGGCATCGGTGGGGGCAATGCGCTTCAGGCGGTCGACGAGGCTGTGCATCGCCTGGCTGGAATAGACTAAACCTTCGAAACCAAATTTTTCATCGAGGCGGCGGCGGAGTTCGACATTGGTTTGTCGCAAAGCAACGGCTTGCGCAGCCTTTTCGGTGATGGTCCGCAATTGATTGGGAGTGATTGGCTTTTCCAGAAAATTGAAGGCCCCGTGCCGCATGGCCTCTACCGCCTTCATGACCGTGGCATGCCCGGTAACCATGATGACTTCGCAATCGGGCAAGAGTTGCTTGGCCAAAGCTAAAACCTGCATCCCGTCGAAATCATTCATGACCATGTCGGTGATCACGATGTCGTAGGTGTTTTGCTCCAGCATCTTCTTCCCTTCCGGGCCGCTGGTAGCCACCGTGCAGCGATACCCCACCCGCTCCAGGCTTTCCGTCATGGCCCGGGCATGGGCCGGGTCATTGTCGACGATTAGGATGGACAAACTAGCTACCGGGGTAGTTTCGTCGGTAGAGGGGGTGGTAGAAGTAAGGTCGGTGTTCATCCCGCGTTTTGCTGTATGATGGTAACTCGAAGATTTGTCGCTTTTCCCTTATAGTATGGCGTCAAGCGTCTGTTTCAGTTAGCCCTGTCTCGAGTTTTACCTATGGGAATGACATGCCGCGGCGTGCGCGGTGCGACCACCGTCGAAAGCAACACCCGCGACGCCATCCTTCAAGCCACCCGTCAGTTATTGGCGCTGATGATTCGGCGAAATGCGATCGATTCGCAAGACGTGGCTAGTGCGATTTTCACCCTGACCACCGATCTGAACGCGGAGTTTCCGGCTTTGGCCGCCCGGCAACTGGGGTGGCTTGATGTTCCGTTGCTCTGCGGCCACGAGTTGACTGTCCCCGGCTCGCTGGGCAAATGTATTCGGATTCTGCTGCACTGGAATACAACCAAGTCGCAGAAGGAAATCCAGCATGTCTACATCCATGGAGCCGTCCATCTCCGGCCGGATCTTTCCAACCTGCCACCGGTCGATTGGGAAGAACTCGAACAATGGATCCAATCGCAAAGCGGTCGATAAGCCCGGATCACCAGGGAACCTCCGCGGTTGACCGGTTGGGGGCCTACTACCCCGCTTCATCGCTGCGAATCCATCCCATCAACCCCGCGATAGCTGATTTGCGGCACGGTTGGGATGGCTGGCTGGTATTCGGGTAGCTGTACCGAAGGAGCCTGGCCGCTGTTGAGCTGCACAAGGTCAACTAGGTTATAGCCGGCCGAGTTGGGTGGGGTCCATCGATCCGGATCCTGACCTTGATTGTCGTTGATGGTGTAGAAACCGATGTCGACCTGAAGATTCAAAGGTGGACCACCCGTTGGGACGAGTTGGGTTTGGACTTTGTGCGGTAGCGAGGTCTGGATCAAAGGATAATACTGGTGCTCCGAGAGCAAGGAGGACGCCAGCAGTCTTCCCGAGGGGTCTCGCAGGACCAACTGGCGAACGACACCCAACTTGGGATCGACCAGAATAGTCCGGCGATACTGACCAAGCGCAGACGCTATCGTGGATTCGATCTCGATCAAACCGTCGGCTTGAGGATGTGGCTGGCCGATGACGCTCGTCGGATCCAAATCGATAATCCCCATCGCCTCGATCAACCATTCCGGGGAGACGGGCAGGATTTGACGCTCGAGTTGCAGGGCAAATTGATCGTGTCGAGCGTAATACAGGGATGGGGATGGACCGTGCCTGGTCGCCATCCAGAACATCTCGTCGTTGCTGCCGATATCAAAGTCGGTTCCGGTCAGTCGCGAGATCCCGCCGTCCATGCGAAAACGTCGCGGTCGCTCCCAGACCATACGGGCAGACAGTGGCGGGATATCAGGAACTCTGATCGATAGCGTATTCGCCTGCAACTGGTGGATTGCCCGCGTCCGATTGAGCACCTCGGATAACTGATCAAGATCCGGAGCTTGCTGAAAGATTACTGGGGGTTGAAATTCGCGGATCGATCGATGGGGGGTGCAGGTGGCGCCGCTGGAACTTCCTAGCAACAGCAGCGATATCCCTAGCCAAGGCCGAGCCAAGCCATGAGCGAGCAGCGATCGAGGATCGGAAGGCTTGAAAGCCATGGCGGGTTCACCCTTCGCGATACAGCAACGATTGAAGAGAAGATTGAAGTTCCGCCAGGACCTCCGGATCGTGTTCGATATTCGGAATCAAGAAGGTCCGCTGCGTCGACGGGTGGGTCAAGGTCATCGCTTGCTCCGACTGGGCTACCGCTTCGTCCGATGCATCAAGCTGCAGGATCTTTCGCCGCAACAAATACAGTCCTAAAAGATTTGCCAGTGGCTGGCGGGTGGTGTCCTGGCATAGTTCGGCCAGGACTTCGAGGAGTTCGTCGGCTGGGGTGGGCACGATCTTTCTGGACTCTTGCTGAACAATCGTCCCTCGCCACCATCCCACAGCATCGGCCGGGGGACCTTGCCAGGCCGCTTCGGCGATTTCGTAGCGGACCGCTTCCCCGTCTTGGGGAACGATTACCGAATAAAAACGCTCGCCAGGCTGCAGTGGCCGGTCGGTCAGGAAGCAGCGGCGCGAATTGCGGCCGATGGAGTAATCATGCAACATTGTCCTGGATAAATAGAGGAATCGACCGACGGTGAACAGAGGAATTGTCTAGACATCGCCAATCAGCGATGGTCAAAAGCCCGTTCCTTCTATCCAGGGAGCCGATTCGCAAGTTTGGACAAAGCTGACCGTCGGTGGTAGTGCTGGCTAAAATCCGTAGACGGCAGTCGCAGACCACCGCGGCGGGATGGCCGTTTTCATCCCAGCCGAGGCAGCTAGCATTATTCGCTCTTCGCCAGGCAATACAGGACGGGATCGGTCCGCAGGATTAGGCAATCATCGCCGACGGCCATGGTCGCCAAGGTCTCGCCGAAGGTGTCGTTCCTGGCTAATTCGTGGAACCGATCGCCGGGTTGGATTACCGTAGTGACCCCGCTGCGACTGGTAACATAGAGCTTCCCATCGGCAAAGACAGGGCTGGCGGCAAAGCTGCCTTCCAAACGCTGCTGCCAGCGAATCGCTCCGCTCCGTAAGTCCCGAACAGTGAGGACTCCATGGCTCGAGAGGGTGTACACCTCCTTGGCGATAATGATCGGCGAAGCTATTTCCGGTGCTTGACGGGCGGATTTCCAAAGGACGTGCGTCGATGATACATCGCCGTTACCATCGATGTCGATCGCCCATAACTCCGGCTTGGGATAGCCGGTGCTGGCGACCGCGATCCCATCGGCGCAGGCTGCTTGCGGCACGACGCTGTAGCCGTCAGTCGTCCGGCACCGCCAATGCTCGCGGCCGGTCGCTGGGTCGTAAGACACCACCCATTGGGCTGTTGGGGCAATGAGTTGTTGCCTTCCGGAATACTCGATTAAGCATGGGGTACTGAAGGCGCGGCGGTGCTGCTTGTCGCGAACAAGCATCGGCGGGCGACTGGTTTTCCAAACGGTTTCACCGGTATGCTTGTCTAAGCCGACCAGATATTGTTCGTCCGCTCCATCACAGGCCAGGATGAGTAGTTGCTCCCAAAGGATAGGTGAGCTACCTGGACCGGTGATATCTTCTACCTTTAATTGGCGATGCCATCGGACTTGGCCACTCTCCGCATCGAGCGCCAGCGTGCCCAAGGAACCGAAATGACAGTAGACAAGTCGACCGTCGGAGACTGGAGTTGGTGTGGCGTAGCTATTGGTGGCATGGATGGGCGCCGGATTGCTGGCGGTGAATAGTTCCAGCCGGTGGCGGACAACGCCAGTCGTCAGTTCGAGGGCCATGGCCCAAAAAGTTACCCGGGCATGGGTTTGAAAGTAGAGCGGCCCTTCGGCATCGAAGTTTAACTTGTCAGCCGCTTGACTCCCAGGGAGGCTTTCTACCTCGGCGGAAGTGATCCAGACTTTCGTCCCGACGATGATGGGCGAAGACCAGCCGCGCCCCGGGATCGGTCTTTGCCAGCGAGCTGGTTGGAGAAAGCCACCCCAAGCGGTGGGCAGGTTGCGGGACCGACTGTGGCCGTCGCCCGTCGGACCACGAAATTGCGGCCAAAGCAAGTCGCTATCCTGCGCTCGAGCCGCCATCCAGCCGCCGCTTAAGCCGACAAGAGCCAGCACGATATGCCAACACAGCCGAGGAAAAGGATTGGATGGCACGGCAAAGCACTCCCGCGGCAGGTTCGGTCATGCGACGACCGAACCCGCCAGGATACATTCGAGCGATCGGAACCCGTGCTGGTGGGTCTCGGTCGCCAGGCTAACGGTTAGTAACGATAGTGCTCGGGCTTGTACGGACCGTCAGCGCTTACCGACAGGTACTCCGCCTGGGCCGCAGTCAACCGCGTCAGCTTGACTCCCAGTTTCTCCAGGTGCAAGCGAGCGACTTCCTCGTCCAGATGCTTGGGAAGGATATAAACCTGATTTTGGTACGTCCCGTTATCGCGATTGGTCCACAACTCCAGCTGGGCCAGCACCTGGTTGGTGAAGCTACTGCTCATCACGAAGCTAGGATGGCCCGTCGCACAACCCAGATTCATCAAACGTCCTTCTGCCAAGATCAAGACAGAGCGTTTGGTTTTCGCAAAAGTCCATTGATCGTATTGCGGTTTGATGTTCAGCCGGGAGACTTGGCCGTCATTTTGCAGCTTCTGCAAACCTGCCATGTCGATTTCGTTATCGAAGTGGCCGATATTGCAGACAATGGCTTTGTCTTTCATTTGGGCCATGTGTTCGACGGTGATGACATCTTTGTTCCCGGTGGCGGTGACGAAGATATCCGCCATGCCGATGGCATCTTCCAATGTCTTTACTTCATACCCTTCCATCACGGCTTGCAATGCGCAAATCGGATCGATTTCAGTCACAATCACCCGGCAGCCTTGACCGCGCAGCGATTGGCAGGAACCCTTCCCGACTTCACCGAAACCGCAGACGACCGCGACCTTCCCACCCAACATCACATCGGTGGCTCGATTCAGGCCGTCGACCAGCGAATGGCGGCAACCATAGTTGTTGTCGAATTTGGACTTGGTCACACTGTCGTTGACATTGATGGCCGGAAATAGCAATTGGCCTTTTTTATGCATCTCGTAAAGGCGATGGACACCGGTGGTGGTTTCCTCGGAGACACCGCGAATACGCTCTGCCATCTTGGTGTACTTGCCGGGATGCTTCTCCAGCTCGCTGCGGAGCAACTTCAGGATTACCCCCCATTCCTCGGGGTCGGTTTCGGGGTTGAAGGCGGGAACCTTTCCAGCCGCCTCATACTCGGCACCTTTATGGATCAAGAGGGTGGCATCGCCACCATCGTCCACGATCAAGTCCGGTCCTTCTCCGTCAGGCCAAGTCAACGCCTGCTCGGTGCACCACCAGTATTCTTCGAGAGTTTCACCTTTCCAAGCGAACACCGGCGTACCCTTCGGGTTATCCAGGGTCCCCTGGCGGCCGACCACCACGGCAGCCGCGGCCGAATCCTGCGTCGAGAAGATATTACAGCTTACCCAGCGCACATCGGCTCCGAGATCGACAAGGGTCTCGATGAGCACGGCCGTCTGGACGGTCATGTGCAAGGAGCCCATGATCCGAGCCCCGCGGAGCGGCTTCTGCTGGCCAAAGCGCTGCCGCAGCGCTGTCAGGCCAGGCATCTCATCTTCAGCCAGCATGATTTCCTTGCGACCCAGCGAAGCTATCTCGTAGGCTTCGGCATTGCGTCCCTCGGCCAGCAAGTCAAAAGCTTTGACCTTGAAGGGGGGGCGATTGGTCGACTGGCTGGCCGGTTTATTCGGAGCCTTCGGAGCAACAGTAGACATACAAAAAACCTTTCAAAAGAGTTTAGGTAAACTGAATTTAACAGAAATCCAACAGCAAAAATTTCAGGTTGCGGGTGAGTGCTAGTCGCGAAAAGCGGTCAAAGCAAACAAGTTCGGGCCCTTAGCTTCAGCTTCGGGGGGGAGTTCCAAGTAGCGGTGCTGTCTCCAACCGGCTTGGGAAAGCCAATGCTGAAGTTGTTCGCGATCGAAACCCAGCCATAAATGGCCCAACTCCTCGCGGTAAGCCGATCGCTGATGAAGTTGCATATCGACAAGAACCAATCGGCCCCCACGGCACGTTGACCGGGCAGCCTGGCGGAGGACCGCTTCCGGATTCTCCACGTAGGGTAATACCAGAACCATGAGGGCATGGGTCAGTTCCTGGTCGGCCAGCGGCAAGGCATCAAGTTCGCCGCGTCGCAGTTCCACGTTGGTAAGGTCCTTGAGGCGACGACGGGCTGCCTGCAGCATGGCAGCCGACGAATCGACACCGATTACTTTCCTGACCCAAGGGCTGAGCCAACCAGCCATTGATCCGGTACCGCAACCGAGGTCTCCCACAATGGCGTTCGGATCGAGCAGGGCGGCCATCGCCCAGGTATCCAGCCGCCGTCCATAAAGCTCGTCTCGCATCCGGTCCCATTGCCCGGCGGCAGAAGAAAAAAAAGCTTGGCTTCGGGAGCGACGATCCTGGAGGATTTGTTCCAGACGGGCATCATCCTGGTTGATGACCGCTTCGCTGATCGCCTGTTCGCGAACCAAGTTCCACAAACGTCGCCGACTGGCCTCGAAGGGCTCGGAGGACATGCGGTAGAAATTACTGGTCCCATCCCGCCGCGAACTCAACCAGCCGTCGTCGACCAGCACTTTCAAGTGTCGGCTCACGGTACTTTGCGGCAACTGCAGGATCGTGCATAACTCGACAACCGTCAGTTCCGCCCGCTCCACCAACCGCAGCAAACGGCCGCGGGTCTGGTCGGAGAGGCTTTGCATCCAGAGGACGATAGGCGGGGCCGAGGACATTGACGACTACTTCTGGCTACGATCTGGCTGGTCGGTCCGGCGGTTGCCGAAAATATCCGTCCATCCGGATGGATGGTAGCTCGACCCTCCCCCAAGGTCAAGCGTTGGGCGGTCATAAAGCCTCGGGTAAGCCGGGAAAGACTCCCTGAAATGCTGGTTTTTCGAGCGTTTTCGCGTTCTTGGAGGCTTATAAGGCTCGCGGGATTTTCCCCCTTGGCCGATATTTTTCCTGCGATTCCCATTCTCAGGCGCGGTCGAATGGTCACAATGATGGCTGTGTGCCGTGGATTTCCTCCTCCCTGCCTCGCCCTCTTCATCCGAAAGGCTCGTTTCATGATCGCCAAGTTCTTCGGCTTCGCCTTACCAGTCATCCTTGCCTGCAGTAGCTCGCTTTGGGCCCAGGAAAAATGGAAGGCCCTGATTGTCGATGGGCAGAACAATCATGCTGCCTGGCCGAAGACCACCATGATGATGAAGCAGTACCTGGAGGGGAGCGGGCTGTTTACTGTGGATATTGCCAGGACTCGCTTCACCTGGAATGGTGACGAGTGGCTGTCGAAATACCCGTTGAATGACGGGGTGCAGCGTCAGCATCAGAAGCAGCCGATGGCCGATCCCGATTTCCGTCCCGATTTCGCCAAGTATCAGGTGGTGATCTCTAACATGGGTTTCAACGCTGCCCCCTGGCCTCAGGAAACGCAGGTGGCCTTTGAAAGCTATATGGCGGGTGGCGGTGGTTTCGTCGTGGTTCATGCCGCTAATAATTCCTTCGGAGATTGGCCGGCCTTCAACCGGATGATCGGTCTAGGCGGGTGGGGAGGCCGCACCGAGAAAAATGGGCCCTATGTCTTCGTAGACGACCGCGGGAGTGTGGTGCGCGATACTGCTCCTGGGAAAGGCGGCAGTCATGGATCGCAGCATGAATTCGAAGTCGTGATCCGCGACCCAGACCATCCGATCACCAAGGGCTTACCACTGAAATGGCTTCACGCCAAAGACGAACTCTACGATCGGTTGCGTGGTCCAGGCGAAGGGATGAAAATTCTGGCGACGGCCTATGCTAGTCCCGAGTACAAGGGCTCGGGAAGGCACGAACCGATGGCGATGACGATCGATTACGGCAAGGGGCGCGTGTTCCATACCCCGTTGGGCCACGCGGATTACTCGGCCGAATGCGTCGGCTTCATCACCCTATTCTTGCGTGGAACCGAATGGGCGGCCTCGGGCAAAGTAACTCAAACCGAAGTTCCTGCTGATTTTCCTACCGCCACCCAAACATCCTCGCGTACTTTTGAGTAGGCAGCCCATGGAAAGGCCTCGAGCCGCGGTGTTCCGGCATTTTACAGAAGCCCGCATCACCCTTCGTCGAGCGAGCGACATGGCCGAAAAGTTGTAGGCCACTCCATCTTAGCGATTTGCCTTGGTACTTCGGGCTCGGTCGGGGGCCCGCTCCGCGAGCGGGGGGCATCTGAGCCTGCCACTGAAAAAAGCTTTGCTGCAGATGGTCGACGACTTCAGGGAACTCGGTGGCCATGTCGTTCAATTCGGCGGGATCTTGGAAAAAATCGGAAAGTTCCCAAGCCCTGTCGGGGTTCTGTCCGGCGTCGGGTTGGTCCTGTTTGACGGCCTTCCAGCGGCCTTGGCGGATAGCCAGTTGGTAATACGGTTCGGACGATGGAGCGGTTAGTCGCCGTTTGTTGGGCCTGGGCTAAAGCTGCTGTTGCCAGCAAAGGTGATCATGGGGAGCGCCAGCCCGCGCGCGTTGGAGGTAAGGAAGCAGATCCACCCCATCGAACGACGGGCGGTTCCCAGGACTGCTGGCAGCCGAGTCTTGCATCAATGCCGTGATCGTCGGGGCAAGATCCATGCTGCTGACCAGCTCGGTAAAGACACCAACTGCCGGAATCCTTCCTTGCCAACGCCAGATCATCGGGACCTGAATGCCCCATTCCCAAAGCTGGAACTTATGGCCGCGGAAAGGATGATTGCGAGCCGTATGCCGTGTGTGTTCGGAAGCATTGTTACCACCACCTCCCTTATCATTGAGAAAGTTTATCAGCGTCTCGGTCGCTAGCCTCAGCGCATCGAACTTTTCCTAAACTCGTCCAACATTTCGGCCGATGGCGCGGATCATCGCCGCATCGGTCCGTCGATCGCGACTGAGCGCAGGTTCCTCCACGCTTTTGAGGTCTTCAGCCAAAGCCCGCAGTCGGGCATGCGGTGCATTGAAGGATAAATATAGGAAGAATGCTTGCGATGCGTGACGTTCGATATAATCGCAAGCTTCGGTCCCAAAGAAGTCGGTCAGATAGTCGGGTGCTAGCAACCGTTGATAACGATCATTGCTCCAACGCTCCCGCTCCGTTCCTGGCCAAAAGTTATCCATCCCGCCGGTGATGCCGACAAATTCATCAAAGCCTCGTTCATGGGGCGGTTTGAAGAGGAAGCCACCGCGAGCATCCTGGGTGGTCGCTTTCTGGGTTCCAGGAAGATGCCACTTGCCGATATTCGGATGCCGATAACCGGCCTGCTTGAGCAGGTCAGCCAGGGTGGTCTGTTCCAGCTAGATTCGATGATGCTCGGTGGGATAAGTTATTGTTATCGATCCCAAAACGCGCCGGATACCTGCCGCTCAACAACGCTATCCGAGCCGGCACGCAGATCGGGGCGGCCGTATAGGCGTGGGTGCAGCGAGTCCCCTCCGCGGCTAAGCGATCCAGCTGCGGCGTGGGAATCTCCGAAGGACCAAAGGCCTTGAGGTCGGCGTAACCCATATCCTCGGTGAGGATGATGATTATGTTCGGTGATCGGGCCCAGCCTGGCGATAACCCTAACGCCAGCCAGCAGCAGCTGGTGAGGAGCGATGGTCGTAGCCACTTGCCGGAGAAGTTTTCATGGGTGTGGTGCGATCGAGGATCTTGGCAAACCAGGCTGCTGATAAGAGACAAAGGAGCAGCCTGGATTTCATTCCAGGTAGAGCAACTCGTTCGAATTCAAAAGCGCGCGGCAAAAAGCACGACGACCATAACCAGCGATCAATGCGTTGGCGGCATCGAGCTCCTGGCTGGTAGGCGGCCGCTGAAAGAGCAGTTGAAAGGCTTCAACCACCGGTTCCTGCTCGCCCAGACGGCTGCCCAAGGCATCGGCCATGTCGAGGCTGAAGCGGTGGTTGAGTAAGGTCAAGGCTTGAAGGGGAGTTGTGGTATTGGCTCGTTTGGGAGCGGCAAAGGCAATGTCGGGCAGGTCGAAGTCGGTCAAGATATCGACGACACTAGCTCGCGCATTCTGGTGATAGACGGCGCGGCGATAGGTTTCCGGTCCATGCTGGTCGAGCGGAAAGTAAGTGCACACGTTATTCTGGGTGAATTTATACAAGCGAAAGCCGGGCCCACCCATCGGCTCCAATTGAAGTTTACCGGCGATGCTTAGGAGCGTATCGCGAAGTTCTTCACCGGTAAGTCGTCGCGGTGGAAAACGCCATAGCCAACGTGAGTCTTTGTCAGCCTGCAGGCCTTCTGGCCTCGAGGCGGCAGACTGCAGGTAGCTTTTGGAGCGAAGGATTTCTCGATGCAATGGTTTAAGACGCCATTGATGTTGCCGAAGTCGTTGGGCGAGGAAATCCAGAAGCTCCGGGTGAGTCGGCTGGCTGCCGAGGAAGCCAAAGTCGCTGGGGGTGTCGACGATGCCGGTTCCAAAGTGATACTGCCAAACACGATTGGCGAGCACGCGCGGCGTCAGTGGATTTCCGGGATGCGTCAGCCAACGCCCCAAGGCCAATCGCCGCTCGCCCTCGGGAGCATCGGCGTCAAGCGAGTAGGACTCGACGCCTTGATCCAGCACGCTCAGGCTTCCCGCATTGACCTCGTGCAAGGGCTTCATGGGATCCCCGCCCTGGTGAAGGAAGGTTCGAACCTGAGGTTGGCTGAATTTGCCAGCCCACACCGACTTTAAGGGCGGGACCTCGGCGATCTGCCGACGGACCGCCGCCAACTGCGATTTGATCTTGGCGATTACCCTTCGATCATCATCCGTTATCACCTGGCGTTTGGCTTTAGCTAGGCCGTGGGCTTGGGTCCAAGGTTCGCGCCCCTCGTCGGTAGCCACGGTCTGCCAGTCCTTACCATCCAGCGATACCTGAATCTCATATTCACAAGGGGTTGCTCCCCGCACTTTGCTTTCATCGGTACCGCGATCGCCACGGGCATTGATGAAATAGACCCGATGGATTCGTTCGAGCCGAGGAAAGGTCAAGGTCAGGATCGGCGGTTGGCCGATGAACCAGGCCTCGCCTCGTTTACCATCAATGCAATACTGCGGTCCATAGGCTTCGGGAAAGTCTTCGGCGACGGCCGATTTCGCACCTTCGGCCACGGTTCCGTAGGAGGCCAAAGCTACATTCCGGGGTTCGGCTTCATCGGTCCAAACCTGAAACTCGGTAAGTTTGCCGCCGCCAGCGGCCGGTCGAGCGGCATTCTGGTAGTCGCTGGTAAAGCTGTGGATCACAAACCTTAGATACTTGGCTTCGATCGCCTCGAAGGACTCTTCGGTCCCGAAGGAATCGACTTTGGGCCGATCGAACTTCATCGCGGCGTAAATCGGTTCTGCTCGCCTGGCAATGTCAGCCTCCCGATCGGCGAGCTCCAGCTCCAGCTTCTTTGCTTGTTGGTTAAGCGGCTTGATGGCGACTTCATAGGCCTTCTGCTCGGCTGCCGAGGCGACGACGCGACGACCATGCGTCACCCCTTCGAAGGCAGCTCGCAAGCGATAGTAATCCTCGGCAGGAATCGGATCGAATTTGTGGTTATGGCACCGCGCGCAATTGACGGTCAAGCCGAGGAAAGCACTGGCTGTAGCCGTAATCATGTCGTCGAGCGTCGCCGCTCGGATATTCGCCTGGGCGACTTTGTCCTGATTGCCGACATCATCGTAGGGACCTGCGACCAGGAACGCGCTGCCGATTTCGATCTCGGGTTGGTCTTTGCCGAGCACGTCACCCGCCAGATGTTCAACGATGAATTGATCGAAAGGCTTGTCATCGTTGAAGGCGCGAATGACGTAATCGCGAAAAGGATATAGATCATCGATGACGAAATTACGCTCGAAACCGTTGGATTCCCCGAAGCGAATGACATCCAGCCAATGACGTCCCCAACGCTCACCGTACTGCGGCGAGGCCAACAATCGCTCGATCAGCTGATCAACAGCTTCGGCCGGTTGGCTGGCATATGCCGCGGCAAAGTCGGCTACTTGCTCGGGCGTGGGAGGTAGGCCAGTCACATCGTAGCTCATGCGCCGAATCAAGGAACGAGCATCCGCCGGTGGGTTTCGCGTCAGCTGTTTATCCAGGAGTTTTTCCGCGATAAAACCGTCGATCGTGTCATGGGAAAAATCCTGCCGCAAGGGCTGCAACGACCACCAACTCTTGTCGCCGCGTTTGATTTCCAACGGCTCGCCTTGACGCGGATCCGGCGCTCCCATTTGGATCCAAGTCACCAAGTCGGCGATAACCGAGTCAGGTAGTTTGGGACGGTCTGGAGGCATCTCCAGCCCAGGCTCGAGGTGGCGGATACTTCGCAATAACAGGCTTCGGGCTGGATCGCCGGGAACGATAGCCGGTTCTCCATAATCGCCGCCCCGCTCCCAGCCTTCTTTGGAGTCGAGGTAGAGATTGCTTTTCAGTTTCTCGGCCTGCTGGCTATGGCATGCATAGCAGTGCTCCACCAGGATCGGCCGAATCTTCTGTTCAAAGAAGGCGTTGCCCTCCTTCGAGGGTTCTGCTCCCGCGTCCGTGGGCATGCTGGCTATGAAAACAAGTTGACAGCAAGCGATGCACCAGGCACGCCAACTACCGGGAAAACGGGCCGCGAAGGGGTGCCGAACAGCAATCTTTATCAACCGCGCATTTCGACAGCGGGAAGCCAAGGAGTGGAGCATGATCAACTCAGGATATCTTTCAATACGTGGCCATGAACGTCCGTCAAGCGACGCTGGGCCCCGTTGTGGTAATACGTCAGGCTTTCGTGGTCTAACCCCAGCAGATGCAGTACCGTGGCGTAGAAATCGTAGACACTGGCAACGTTTACCGCTGCCCGCCTGCCAAATTCGTCGGTTTCTCCATAACTGACTCCACCGCGAATGCCGGCTCCCATCATCCAGGTCGTGAAGGCATCGGGGTTATGGTCGCGACCGCTGGTTCCCTCCTGATGCGTTGGCATGCGACCAAATTCAGTGCACCACAGAACCAATACGTCTTCAAGCATGCCGCGTTGTTGGAGGTCGGTAAGCAAGGCAGCAGTAGGTTGGTCAAAAATCGGCAGATGCCGTTCATAGTCGGCCTTCAAAGTTTTGTGAGCATCCCAATTCAGCAGTCCATCGACGGCACTAGCCCGAGATGCGCAGTACAGACTTACATACCTGACCCCATGCTCGAGGAAACGCCGGCTGAGCAAGCAATTTCGCGCGTAGGCGGCCTTCAAGGGATTGGAGTCCTGGGTCCCATAGAGTTGATGGATATGCTGCGGTTCGCGAGTGAGATCACTGACTTCAGGAGCAGTCAATTGCATCCTGGCTGCTAACTCATAAGCGGCCATCCGAGCTTGCAATTCGTCATTGCCCGGATGCATAGATGCATGCTGATTGTTGAGTAACCTCAGAAAATCGCGGGTCGCTTGCTCTTCTTCTACCGAGATATCCTCGGGCCGCGAGAGATTGCGCAGTGATTGCTGGGTGGCCATCGCCACCGCCTGATAGCGGGCGGGGAGGAAGCCGTTGGACCAGTTGGCTTTACCGTTGGGGGGTTCGCCGCGAACGTCCTGGACGGCGATGTACGTAGGCATATTCTCGTTCATCGATCCCAAGGCATAGCTGACCCAGGCGCCAGCGCTCGGAAAACCTTCACGGCTGAAGCAGGAATTCATAAAGATACAGCCGGGACCATGCGTATTGGTTCGCGAAGTCATGCTGTGAATAAAAGCCATACTATCGACGTGCTTGGCCATGAACGGCATCATCGACGAAATGCGCTTGCCACTCTCGCCGCTGGGGACAAAGTCCCACGGAGACTTCATCAAATTACCATTCTTCCCTTGGAAGGTGACTTCGACCTCACCGCCCGGTAAAGGTTTGCCGTCATACTTTTCCAGCATCGGCTTGTAGTCCCAGAGGTCCACATGGGAGGCCGCCCCTGGACAGAAGATCTGCAACACCTGTTTCGCCTTGGCGGCGATCGGCGGCGGTCCGTCGGTGGTAGCTGCCAACTCTCGGTTCAAAAGCTGAGAGACAGCGATCCCCCCCAGACCTGTTGAAATATGGGAAAGCCAACCTCGGCGGGTGGCAAGGTCAGGGTTCATTTGCATTCTCTCCCATGGACAACGCGGGAATACTCTACGCTGCAGAGCCGTGAGCGTGGCGATGAAGGAATCATGCGGTACTATCGATGTGGAAGGTGACGGGGTTGGCGGGTATGGTCGATCGATTTGGCAGGAAGTTGCTGCAAGGCGGAATGTTCCAGCATCACCGACATTGTAACGCCGTGTTGGATTGTATACAATCTCGTGAGCGGGAGTCGTGTCGAAAACTCTTCTGGTGTAGCGAGTCTCCATGGCCAAGGCGGAAGCTTGTTCTTTGAATACGGTACGCTCCAAGTCTGGGAAGACGCAGGTGGTGCGGGGGGTCATCCACGGTATGCTGCAAGGACGATGGAGGGGTGGCGATCGTTTGACGGAGACGGAAGCGGCGGAATTGTTTGCGGTGAGTCGAACGCCAGTTCGCGAGGGGCTGCTGGAATTGGCGGCGATGGGTTTGATCGAGCTGCGGAGGAATTGTGGGGCAGTTTTTCTGCCGTTCGGCGGCCAGGAGCTGAAAGACCTTTATGCGGTGCGTTCTTTATTAGAAGTCGAGGCAACGCGGTTGGCCGCGGCGCGGATCGAGTTGGCGACCGTCGAGGGGTTGATCGCGAAATTTCAGCAGCTGCATCGGACGCGTCAACCAGATCGGGATTGGGTAGTCGATCGTGAACTTCATCACGCGATCGCGCAAGCGTCTGGCAATCCGCGTTTGGAAGGTGAGATCAGCCGTTACTCGGTTTTGGTGCAAACCATGCGCGAGGTAGTGGGGAAATTGATAAGCGATGTACACTCCCCGTCTCAAAGCGATCACCTGAAGATCCTTCGTCATCTTCGCCAGCGGCAGGCTGAGGCGGCAGCCGAGGCAATGCGCGAACACTTGGAACGAGCCGCTGAGTCGGCTGTCGAGGCACTGCAGCGGCTGCGTCGTAACCGATAAACCTGCGGGTGAGGTGCCGGCGTCTCTTCGATGTAGCGGGCCTCCATCGGAGAGGCCTTCGAAGGGCGGTAGCGGTTGCGAGGTATCAGCCGCAGCATCGTGGGTTTCGTTCAGGTCGGATGGAAGAGCCTTGCCGCCTTGCATGGATCCTGTTCGGATGGGAAGGGCTTGGTTGCTGCCCGGCAGTCGAAAACCTAGCTGGTCTTCGGGTTTGTCCAGCGAATCGCTTCAGCCTTGCCACCGGCGAAAGCAGTCGGCGATGGTCTGGTGGATAATCATGTCATTGGCCGTCGATCGTTGTTCGGCCTCGGTCCAACGACTCAATTCCCTCGAGGCGAAAGCTTCGTCATCAGCGACTGCCAACGCGGCGAGTACGTCACGAATGAATTTCCAGCCGGTCAATTCGAAATCCTTGAGGACACTTTCGCCATTCACATAGCGAGCTGAACGGATCTCGGAGGGGATAGCTTCCAAGGGGAGCCAACCATGCGGGTCGGTCTGTTCCAGGAGCGGTCGCCAATATCGATCAGCTGCCTCATAGCTGGTCAGGAAGAGCGAGGGTAAGTCGTCGGCAGCAGGCGGCCAGACGCTTGAAGTGTTGGCCAAGGCATTACCCCCGACCCCCAGCCCTCGCTCTGACCATCGGGCAGTACCTTCGGTGTACCAGCGATTCTTGAAGTAAGTCGCACTATTTTGAATGAGGTGGAAAACTTCATGAGCCGGGGTCAGGTTCCGTTCAGCATGGACTTGGGTAGCTACGTCGAAACAGAGGCTCAGGGTCCCCGCTGGGTCGCCCGGTCGCTGGAAAGACTGCAGCTCGTCGTAGGTCATGCCATTGCTTCCAAGCAGGCTTCGAGGCAACAGGTGGATATCCAACCAAGCGACGTCCCGATAGCGTTCGGCGGTGAAGGGATCAACAAATCCCAGGCTTTTCCAGAGACCCATAGCTACCCAGGTTTGAAGAAGGATATCCTCGGCTTGATCTGGGAGCGAATTCTGATTTGCATCCGTGGGGTCGATCGCACGCTCTCCTTGGATGTCGAAGAAAATCCGGATCCGATCCTTGACCAGGGTCTGTGAAAAAATGCGCCGCAGACCGATGAACTCGCTGACTTCGGCGGCGATCAAAAGTGGTCTTGGCGGTGCTGGTTTCGAGCGGATCTCGACCATTGAGGAGGGAGGGGGATCTTCTTCCCCTTTCGCTGCCTGAAGATGGACTTGCAGGGGCCGGGGCAAGCCTGAGGGGGCGCCGGTGAATGGCATTTCTTTCAGGTCCAGAGGGGCCGAGTCCGTCTCTGGTTCGGCTTTCGCCAGGCTGCGGCCGCTGTCGGCAGCGGTCAGGGAGGACCATCGGCCGGTCGGTAACCGATCGTCAGCCAGCGGAGCCAGCAGCAGTAGGCTCGACAGGTTTATCACCGACGCCAGTGGACGAAACCAGACCATGAGGACCTCGGAACATACTTTCAACAATCAACGATGATCAGTTACGACGGGTCGTTTCCACAACACCGGGCGATGCGTCCCTAGGCTCGTTGGAAATAACCTGCGACTGTTTCCCCAGGCTTGCCGCTCACTTGGCGGATCCTAGCTTAGGGCTGCACGGTGAAACTGCGAATTCGCAGGGTACCGTAGCTGAATCCCAGGCTGAGGTTGACTTTTTCCCTATCGAACGAGGGATGGTCGAAGGATCGCGGGGGGGTGTCGCCGATAGTTACCGTAGCTTTGGAACCTCGAAGCTGGATCTCGACCGGTATCCATACCTTCGACGGCAGCGGCATTTTTTCAGCGGCCACGGCGATCGACTGGCCGTGCCCTTCGGTTGGAAAGGCACGCACACTCATCACCTGGTTTGCCAACACGAAACGAAAAATGTGACCGCCTTCACCATTCATAGTGAAAACAACCGTTTTGACTGCTTCCGCTTGGAAGTGGAAGCGAACGGTGGCATCCCGATGTTTCAGGTCATAGAAGAGAATAGGTCCGTGATCCTTATGTTTCTTAAATAGCGCATCATCCTGGGTACAGCTAGCCGTTCCATCCCGGAAATGCCAGGCACCACGCAGAGCTCTGCGCTGCGAAAGCTCGAGATTGGAAAAATCATCGCTGAACGGCGCCACCTCGGCTGCCTGTATCGAAGGCACCAGCAGCAAGTAGCAAGCCAGCCCGTGTAGTAGGCGTTGGATCATCGTTAGTTTCCTATTCGTTCGTCGAAGGGAAGAGTGGTATAAGCTTGGTTGGCCGGCAAATCGTCCCCAGCGGATTCACAACGGTTTTTTTCGCTCAAACCGCGGTGAGTGCCGATAGGCAGGTCCAGGCCAGCGAATCGGCGATGGTCGCCGGGGAATCGCACGGAATCGACAGCATTGCCGACGGGTTACTTCGGAACAGAACCTTTGGCTTTAGGCAAGCGAAGCTCGGGAATGGGTTTGATCAGCTCGATAGCTACATCGTTCTTCAAGTCAGGGCCACGGTTGGTACGTCCATGGGCGATGGCTGCCTCAAGCGATCTCTTCATCGCCGCTACCCGCTCGGGAAACTGAGCAACCAGGTTCCGGCTTTCTTGAGGATCGCTTTGCAAGTCGAATAACTGAAACTCGGGGAGGCCGCGATGATCATCCCGCCCAGGTCGCGGTGGGCTCCAACCGCCCGAGCCGGGGCAGAGAATCAGTTTCCAGTGACCATCGCGGATAGCAAAACAACCATCGATCGATTGGCTGATAATAGTATCGCGAAGCGGAGGATGCTCGGCGTTGAGGAGCGCTGGCAGGAAGCTGACGCTATCTTCGCCGGCCGTCGCGGGGAGGGGCACATCGAGCATCTCGGCAAAGGTTGCCATGAAGTCGAGTTGCCCGATCAGCTGGTGGGAGACACGATTGCCTTGAATCCTCGACGGCCACCGCGCCAGGAAGGGGACGCGGTGTCCACCCTCATAGGCGTCCGCCTTATGGCCGCGATAGATGTAGCTAGGCTCATGCCCCGCCGCCTGCAACTCAGGAATTTTCGCGGCCGGGGAACAACCATTGTCCGAGGTAAAGAAAATCAAGGTATTATCGGCGATACCATGTTGCTCAAGGGCTTCGAGCAGGCGACCGATATCTGAATCGACCTGTTTGACGAAATCAGCGTAGGCATTGATTTGACTGGATCCTTGCCAGTCGGGTGTGGGTAGGATAGGGGTATGGGGTGCAGCCAGGGGGACATAGGCAAAGAAAGGTTGACCCTGCCGGGCCGAGGCTGATCTGTCGGCAACATAGCTGATCGTTTGGTTGATGATTTCGCTTTGGACATCGATCGCTTCAAATTTCGGTCCGGCTGGACCTCGTCGAAAAAACGCTTTCGTGGAAGTCGCGCTCTCGGTTGGTTGGCGATCATGAATCCACACATAAGGAAACATATCCAACGATGCGCTGATGCCGTAGAAGGTGTGAAAGCCGCGGTCGACGGGACCATCGTTGATCGGAGCCTGATAATCGACCAGCCCGATATCGTCAAAAGGCTTTTCGAAATTGCCAGCATCATCCGCTGTGTTGCCTCCCTGCAGTGGCCAATTCATTCCCAAGTGCCACTTGCCGAAACAGGCGGTATGGTAGCCCTGTTGGGAGAGCATGCCGGCTAGGGTCAAGCGGTCCTTATCGATCAGCGGACGGGAGAAGCCACCTAGGACGCCGCTTTGTAGACGGGTGCGCCAGTGGTACCTACCCGTCAGCAGGCTATAACGGGTCGGGGTGCATACGCCGGAGGAGGTGTGGGCATCGGTGAAACGAATGCCCTCCTTGGCCAGGCGATCGATATTCGGGGTCGCGATTTTGCTTTCGGGATTATTGGCAGAGACATCGCCATAACCTTGGTCATCCGCCAGGACAATCAGGATATTCGGTCTGTCAGCCGCCCAAAGCTGGACTGGCAGAGCGACAAACAAGACAAGCAATCGATACTTCAAGGTAAGGCTTTCAATAAAAAAGGAGGAGAGGGAGCATGCTTAGCCATACTCTTCGCGCCGTGGCTGGCGACCAACGGATTCTTTACTTTGGACCCAATCGTTTCTCCAATGCCAGCATCTCTTGCAAAAGTTGCTGTACGACATCCGGCTTGGTGGATGCCAGATCCTGTGTCTCCCCGAGATCCTCTTCGAGATCGAAGAGCAACGGTGGATCGTGGCGGGTGATCGGAGAATTAGCTCGCGTTTCGGCATCGGTCGGAGCTTGGGTGAAACGATGGATTTTGTAGCGACCGGAGCGGAAGGCAGGGGGCCCATAATACCACTGGGTCCGAGGTGAACTGGCGTTGTCCAGCAAGCAACGGCTGAGATCCTTCGACAGATAGCCGGGTTTCATGGTTGGTTCCGTTCCACCGACCAGCGAAGCAAAGGTGGCAAACAAGTCCAGGTTAGCTCCGATTCCGCCAAATACCCCAGGCGCAATTCGGCCCGGCCAGCGGAAGATGCAGGGGACGCGGAAACCGCCTTCCCAGGCAGTGGCCTTTTCACCTCGCAGCGGCTTGGCTGTCCCGCCATGGGGCCCGAAAACGCTCCAGGGACCGTTGTCGCTGGTAAACACCACCAACGTTTTATCGTCGACTCCTGCTTGCTGTAGCGATTCAAGGACCTGGCCGACCGACCAATCAACCTCTTCCAAGGCATCGCCAAACCGGCCTCCGGCACTCTTTCCTTGAAACTCGGCCGAGGCAAACACGGGGGCGTGGACCATGTTGTGGGCCAAGTAAAGAAAAAACGGTTGATGCTTGTTGTCGTGAATCCAGCGGACCGCCTCTTCGGTATAGCGTTTGGTGAACAGTTCCTGGTTGGCTGGGAATTCGATCACTTCGCGGCCACGAATCAAAGGCACTTGAAACGTAAATTTGTCACAGCGATCGAAGAGCTCTCGTGTTTGCTTCTGGCCAGGTGGAGCCGGAACGTCATTGCTGCCCGGCGTGCCGAAATGATAATCGAAGCCGCATTCGAGAGGATGCATCGGAGCTTGCGTGAAGTCCTTAGGATAGCCGGCCAAATGCCACTTGCCCAAGATCGCGGTCGCATAACCGGCTTGTTTGAGCATACCTGGCATCAACTTCAGCCGATCTTGCACCAAAGATTCATCAGCCAGGAAGGCTGGATGGCGACCGCTCATCAAGCCGGTACGACTGGGGACGCAAGTCGATCCCGAGGCATAGAAACTTGTCCATCGCTGCCCTTCCTTTGCCATCCGGTCGATATTGGGGGTCTTGATCAGGGGATTACCATAGCAGCCGAGATCGCCATACCCCAAATCATCGATGAAGATCAGGATGATATTCGGCCGTAAGGGCTCAGCGCACAGGCTTTCGGGCGCCGCCAGGGCGAGCAGGACCAACCAACACAGGAAACTTGCAACCGATTTCATGCAACACCTCCAAAAAATAGATGGTCGCCGGAGGTCGACCGAGGGCAGGAAGAAGGAGGACGGCCGCGGACAGTTGAACCGCGAACAGTTCAAGGTTGCCACGGAGAACCTCATGATACTCCGCGGCTGCCAGGGCTACAAATCGAGTGGGACGCGGCTGTTGCGGCCAGCGGAATTCAGCCCCGGGATGAAGTTGCGGCCGATGAGCGACGGCAGGTCCTGGTATCGAGGCCGGGGAACGACAACCTAGGTAGACGACTAGTTCGCGGCGCTTGGCTTTCAGGTGACTCCATACGACCAAGGCTTCCTCGGTTCCCGCGATAAGAAGCTAGCCGCCTGGCTATCCCCAAGCAATTGCTCGGTGGCAGGGTCCCAATGGATGGTGCGTTTCAGTCGCATGGCTAAATTACCGAGATGGCAAATCGAGGCGGTACGATGCCCGCATTCGACGGGGCTAATCGGATCGCGACGAGTCTTGACGGCCTCGATAAAATTGCGGACATGATCCGTTAAATAGTGCTGATAGTTATTTTCCCTGCGGCTTTCATTGCTTACTGGGAGACGTCGGTCGTTGGAGCCCAGCACCGGCTGAACGTTGGTCGAGTGGTCTAGCTTTCCTGATTGGTACTGAATCCAACCATCACTCCCGATGAAACGGCATAGCGATGTCTTGGGCTTGGTTTGGCAAGTCAATTCAACGCCATCTTCATAGACGGCGCGAAAACCGACCTTGGTGGCGGTGTTATACAGGCAGCCCGCTTCCGGCCATTCCGAATCCAGGTCTTCAAAACGTATCGGCCCGGTATGGTCCGAGCCATGTCCCCACTGGGCGATATCCAGCATGTGCGTGCCGAAATTAGTGACTTGCCCGCCAGAGTAATCGAGCAGGAAACGAAAACGATAGAAACAACGACCAGGATGATAGGGCGCGTCGGGGGCTGGTCCTAGCCACATATCATAATCGAAACCCTCTGGAACCGGTGCTGCCTGCCAACCGCGACCGGGTTCCTCGGCATTATTCTCGGGCACGAAAGTCTCGATCCGCTCGAGTTTTCCAATGCGGCCATTCAGTACTAGTTCACAGGCCAAGCGCGCAGCGGGTCCCGACCGATGCTGGCTGCCGGTTTGTAGGATACGTCCGTATTGGCGGACCGCATCTCTCATCAGCTTGCCTTCATCGAGCGTGAGCGAGAGGGGCTTCTCGCAATAGATGTCTTTTCCGGATCGAGCGGCCATGATGGTCATGATCGCATGCCAATGGTCTGGTACGACTACTACCACCGCATCGATATCATCGCTCGCCAGCAGTTCGCGGAAATCGCGATAGGCTCGACAACCCTGATAACTTCCCGATTTTGACTGTTTCGCGTAGTAGTCATCGACTTGTTGACGACCTGGCTCGCGGCCGAGGAATTGCTCCGGCTGCTTATAACCTCGGCTGCCTTGATTGACATCGCAGACAGCGACAACCTGGACATCGTCGTTAGCCAGGAAGGTCGGCAGGTCGATAGTGCTTTGATTTCCCAAACCAATAAACCCGACCGTAATCCGGTCGCTGGGAGAAACAGCGCGTGAGATTCGGGGAGCGATGATTGCCGGGTAGGCAGCGGCGAGACCGCTCCGGCCTGCATGTTGAAGGAACGTACGACGTTTCATGGGGATGAACCCGGACGGGAGAGGAAGGAAAGTTAGCAATGTATTCTAGCAACCGGTTGCCAACCGCGTCAGAAATCGGGATTTGCCAGCCGCTCGTCAATCAGCACGGCAGCCGGAACGCCTTGGCCGACGAAGGGATGAATTTCCGCCGGCGGTGACACGAGGGGTGGCCGGTTAGAAGCATGATGAATCAGTACAGCAGGTACTTGGCACGGCGCGACAGGAAGTCGCCGACTTCCTGGGTGATGGCCTGCTCCCGGTCAAGCCAATGAGCCGGGTCGAGCAGCGTTTTCAGCACAGGTTGGTTGCCAAGTAGACGGTTGAGGTTGGAGGTTTGCCATTCTCCAGGATGATGCTGCCACAGCGCCGCCGCAATCGTCAAGCCCATCCGTACGGGTTCGAAGACTTCACGATTGGTAATGACGATTTGAATACCGCGGCAGTTTTGCTCAGCGAATTTACTAGCTGTCGGAGTAAACTCGATCGGGATGAAGGTGACACCTTGCAGATGTTGTTGACGCAGGTGTTGGGCTAATCGCTGATGATTCAACCAAGGGGCTCCGAAGACTTCAAAAGGGGTATCGGTGCCACGCCCCACCGAAAGATTGGTGAACTCCAACAAGCCGAGGCCCGGGTAAAGCAAGGCTTGGTTCAGACTTCGCATGTTGGGCGATGGGTTGATCCACGTCAGTCCGGTCGCGTCCCAATAGTCGGCGCGATGCCAACCTTCGCAGCGAATCACTTCCAAAGCCAGTGAAAGCTTGCGTTCATCGCGAAACATTTGAGCTAGTTCGCCGATCGTCATCCCATGCCTGATCGGCAAGCGATGGAAACCGACGAAGGACTCGGCCCCCGCCTCCAGCATCGGTCCGGTGACCTGGATGCCGTTGATAGGATTGGGGCGATCGAGCACCACAAAACGACAGCCATGTTCCGCAGCGGCGGTCATGGCTTCACCCATCGTTGAAATATAGGTGTAGAACCGAGTCCCGATATCCTGGATATCGAAGACCAGGGTATCGATCTCGGCTAGCATCTCGGCCGTCGGACGGCGTTGTTCACCGTACAGGCTGATGATCTTGAGGCCCGTGTCACCATCGGTACTATCGGAAACCTTGGGAAGGTCGACCTTTCCGGAGAAACCGTGTTCCGGACTGAACAGTACCTGCAGCTTGACCGCCGGAGCCTGGTGGAACAAACGCACGGTAGAGATCCCCTCCCGATTGCGGCCGGTATGGTTGGTGATCAAGCCGACTCGCCGACCGGCTAATTGCTGAAAACGATCGCGTTCCAGGACATCAATTCCATTGAGCACGCCTTGGCGGATGGCTTCCTGAGGTTTGGGGTAGTCGGCGATGGAGGATACCAACACATTCAACAGCTTGCCGGCTAAAGTATTGACACTCCCCTGCCCATCCGGATGCAAGCGATTGCTGAGGAAGATGAAGAACAAATCGAGTTCTGGGTCGATCCAGAGGACGGTGCCGGTGAAACCACCATGCCCGAAGGCGGCTGGGCTGAGCAAATCGCCACGGTTGCTGGAGTAGGTCGTCCTTTTATCCCAGCCCAGGCCACGCAAGCCACCGGGGACCTCGAAAGCAGACGTCATCAAGGCGACCGTCGCTGGCGACAGGATACGAATCGATCGCTGCTGGTCGTCCACCAAGGTGCCGCGGCCTAGCATCATCTGGGCATAAATGGCTAAATCCTCCGCGGTGGAAAACAAGCCAGCATGACCAGCCACCCCACCCAAGGCAAAGGCCCGCGGGTCATGGACCTCTCCTTGGATCCAAGCGCCTTGCCGTTTTTCGGTAGGGGCTGCTCGATCCTTGAGTTCGGATCTCGGTAAATAACCGGTATCGTTCATCCCAAGCGGCTCATAGATCGATTGCCGGACATATCGATCCAACTCGAGGCCACTGAGATGTTCGACCAGCTTTCCCAGCACGATGAAGTTGACATCGGAATACTTGAAGGCACTCCCTATCGGCGCTGCCAAGGGTAACTCGCAGATCCTCTCCCAGGCTTTCTCTGGTCCATGGTCGTAATCGGACAAAGCATTGTCGGGGATCAAGCCGCTCCGATGGGTGAGCAGTTGCTCGATCGTAATCAGTTCCTTGCCGTACTTCCCAAAGTCTGGAATCAGGTCGGCAACTTTTTCATCCAGTCGTAGCTTTCCGCGCTCGAGGAGTTGCATGATCGCCGTAGCTGTAGCCACCGGTTTGGTGATCGAGGCCAGATCAAAGACGGCGTTTGTCGTCATCGCCTCCCGCTGCGGCTCGAGACGTTTATCGCCGAAAGCTTCCAACCACGCGATCTTGCCATGCCGACCGATACAGACGACACATCCAGGCAGCTTCTTATCAAGGATGGCTTCCTCGATGAGGTCCGCGATCAAGGGAAAGCAGTCGGCTTGCATGCCGCTAGCTTCAGGCGAGACTCGAGGTAGTCCTTGGGCCTCCACCGACCCGGAAGCTATCAGGCCGACTGTGGTCGTCAGGATCAGTGCCGTAGCGAAACGAAAGTTAGGAAAGTATGAATCTTCAGTCATGGCAGTCTTCTGCTGGTCTGTCGCTGGAATAGCGGCTCAGTAAGTAGCCGGGGATAAAAGTAGTTGCGGCACCCACACAGGGTAACCAAGGAAAAGCCAATCGAAAGCCCCAATATGGCAAGGCGAACTGTATCAGCAGCAGGCAGAGGATACCGCAGAAAGCCCCGGCGAGCGCGTCGCGTTGGCTGGTATGTCGGGTGAAGATGGCTAGAGCGAAAATCCCCAGCAGGATACCGGAAGAAAAGCCGGCGATCGTCAAGGCGTTAGCGACGACACTTTCGTCGAAGCTGCTCGCCCAAATCCCCAACCCAATTTGCAGGATACCGAAGGCGACGGTGAGCCAGCGAGTTACAGCTAGTTGACGGTCCGCGTCGAGCGGAGTCGCTGCGGGAGCGTACCAGAGATCGCCGACGACCGATGAGGCCGAGGCGCTTAACGAACTGGAAAGGGTGGACATGGCTGCGGCCAGGATGGCTGCCAGCATCAGGCCGACCAAACCCGTATCTCTAGGAAAGGAATGAATCATGAAATGGACAAAAATCTCGTCGTTCTTCACGTTGGGTATTTGCCCCTGCGTTCGGTAGAAGCAATCCAACAACAGTCCGATCACGAGAAACAGCGCAAACTGGGCGAAGACGACCACACCGCTCAGCACGATGGCTCGAGCCGCATCCGGCTGGCTCCGGGCGCTGAGGTACCGTTGGACCATCATTTGATCAGTTCCGTGTGAACCCAGCGACAGCATGGCGCCCCCGATCAAACCAGCCCACAAAGTGTAAGGATCGGAGAGTGAGAATCGACCGTCGATCCAAACGGTCTTAGGGTTACCTTGAAGGTAGTGGTAGAACTCGGACCAACCGTCGGGGAGTTGATCGGCGATGACCCAGACGGCAGCCAGGCTCCCGAGAATATAGATCACGAATTGGATGCAGTCGTTCCAAACCACGGATCGCATGCCGCCATAATAGGTATACACGATCGTGATGCTACCGATCACGGCAGCGCTGGGAATGATCGGCCAACCGGCCAGTTTCTCCAGCACCATGGCTGCCAGGAAGAGTCGTAAGCCGTCACCCAGGTTGCGGGTGATGATGAATAACAGCGACGCCCAACGCTTGGTTGCTGCGCCGAACCTCAGCCCCAAGGTTTCGTAAGCCGTAACAAGACGGCCCTGAAAGTAGCGTGGCAGCAACAGGCTGACCACCAGGCACCGACCCACTACGAAACCTGCTGCCAATTGCAGGAATTTCAAACCTGTGTCACCGAAGCCATGTCCGGGAATACTCAGAACCGTCGCCGTGCTGGTCTCGGTAGCTACAATCGAGCCAAGGATCGCCCACCAAGGTAAATCGCGATCACCCAGCAGGAAGGAC
>JBILTQ010000169.1:0-11223 GCA_044371435.1 Pirellulaceae bacterium
CGGCCAGCAACCATCGAAAAAATTCCTTTCCCTTGCTAATTTATGCGGGAGGCTGGTCGTTACGTAGTGATGTCCCATGATCCTTCCACGCTCGAACCCCATCGGTTGCATGTGCAGCAACTCTTTGTCCGCCATCAGCCGGCCTTGTTGGCCTATGTTCTCTCGTTAGAACCCAGCTATGCCGATGCCCAGGACATTGTGCAGGAGGTTTTTCTGGCGGTGAGTCGCAAGGCAGATAGCTGGAGTGCCGGGACCAATTTTACGGCCTGGGTATATGCAATCGCCCGCTTCGAAGTGCTTCATTTTCAACGCCGGCGAGCTCGCGGCGGCCGACGGCTGGACGAGGAGGTTGTCGAATTGCTGCACGCAACGGTTGACTTACCCGACGTCGACGACTTCGAGCAGCGACTGCAAATACTCCAGGGGTGCCTGCAGCAACTAGCACCGCGGGCCCGCGAGCTGATCCTGTTGCGTTATCACCAAGGGTACAAGCCGGAGCGAATTGCGACGATTGTCGGCTGGTCGATCAACGCCGTCCGTGTCGCCCTGACGCGAGCTCGACAATCACTCCGGAGATGTTTGGAAAAACGATGGAGCTTGGAATCCCGATGAGCCAACGACTGCAAGGCTTGATCGAAGCCTGGTTCGACGAATCCCTCACAACCGCGGAAGCCGAGGAACTCCATGCCATCCTGCGACGCTCCGCAGCGGCCCGCCAGCAATTCCGGCGTCACGGCGAATTGCATGGATTGTTGCACTGCGCGGCGAATGACTGGATGGTGAAGCAAGCCGCGGGTCCTCGGCTGGTCGCGATCACCGAGACGTTGGCAACGAGCCGTTCACGAATGGTGACCCGACCGATGCTCGCGGCCGCCTCGCTCGGTCTTCTCCTCGGGGTCAGCGGCCTTTCAGCGGCTTGGGCGCTGACCGGAGCTCGGATGGTAACGATCGCCTCGACGGTTTCAGGGCTCCAGCAGGGGGGATTCGAAGGGGAAGCCGGGGCCTTGGGGCAGGGCTTTCCGCAGCAACTCGGGAAGTGGAGCGGCGACGCCGCGGAGATCGTGGCTGACGGTGGGGTGTCGACCAAGGAAGGGAAGAGCATGCTGCATTTCCAGAAGGTCGAAGGTGACCGGAACACGCCGGCCGGTCGGGCGGTGGCTTGCGATCTTTTTCAATTGGTCGATCTCCGCCAGTTGCGCTCAACAGGCGATGACTTGGGGCATTCGATCCTGGAGTTATCGGCACACTTCATGGATGCTCGCCAAGCCAGCGAGCTGTCGGTCACTTTCTACTGCCAGCTCTTCCTGTTTTCCGGCGACCCGGAGTCGATGCACCGCGAGTGGCCGATGAGCTTGGACCGCGCGGTTAGCAGCGGTTCGGGAAGGCTGGTGACTTCGGGGGGAGGGACAGGCGGAGCACCTTGGCAAGAAGTAACCGCTCGCTGTCTGGTCAGCGGGCCGGCAGACTTCGCCGTCGTGCAGTTGATCGCCATGCCCAACCGCCGTGTACCGCTTCCCGAGGAATTATTCGTCGACGATGTGAGCTTGACGCTCAAGTCCTATCCTGCACTCCCTGTCCAGATCGCAGGGAATCGTTAAGGTTACATGCATGATCCGTTTATCCTGGTTATCTCCATGGCTGGTGGGGCTGAGTGCCTGTTTCGCCAGCCTCCTCGGTCCTGCCTCGCTCGCATGGTCGCCAATCGAAGGTTACTTGCAGGAGCATTGCATGGCCTGCCACCGTGGAGACGACCCCGAGGCGAGCTTGGATTTGAGCGACCTTCCAGTGGACCTCGAGGATCCTGGAAATTTTTCGGCGTGGGCCCGAGTTCATGATCGGGTGGCGGCGGGCGAGATGCCCCCCGCGACCGAAGCGCGTCCCGCGAAAGAAGCCACGGCGAAGATGCTCGGGCTGTTGGAAGATCGGCTGCATCAGGTCGACTTGCGTCGGAGCGGGGACTTGGGGCGTTTGCGGTTGCGCCGGATGACCCGCAGCGAGTTCGAGAATTCGCTCCAAGACCTGCTGGGGCTACCGCGTTTGGATATCCAGTCGATGCTTCCGAGCGATGGAAGTGTTCGCGGTTTCACCAAGATCGCTCAAGGCTTGGATGTCTCCCCCACCCATCTCATGGCTTATGCCGCGGCGGCTGAAGCCGCGGTGACTGCGGCGATCGCTACCCGCAGTACTCCCCCGCCAGTCTTCCGCCAACGTATCTACCCGGCTGGACTCTTCAAGTTCAGCGCCAACCTGAAGCATGGGAACTTTGTCCTCTTGAAAGATCAGGCCCCCGATCCGCAACTGCCGCTGCGAGCCGGTTACGAAGAGGTAAAGGGGTACATCGCGGATACCAACGCCAACGCTGATATGGCTGAGCGCGACCGGATCTTTCGCGACCACCAGATCGCCGCCAGTCAAAGCAGTGTGGGCTTGCTGAACCCCAACCTCGCCGGCTACGAAGCAGCTTGGAACGTCGCCCCGATCTACGCCGGTTATTACCGTTTGCGGTTGTCGCTATGGGGCTTTCAGTGGAATCAGGGAAAGGTCGAGCCGATTGATTTACCCCAGGCAGCAGTCCTCCGGGCACATGAAGAAGGGAAGCAGCAAGAGGGTGGTCGACTTCTGGGAATGTTCACCGCCCATTCGCTGGAGCCGCGAGTCTACGAGATCATCACCTGGTTAGACCCCCACGAATCGCTCGTCTTCGATCCGGTGTCGATTCCCTGGCTTGGATTGCAAGTTCGTCAGGTCGGTGGACGCACCGCCAGGCATATCGGACCGGGAGTGGCCCTGGACTGGTTCGAAGTCGAGGGTCCGCTGAATGAAAGCTGGCCGCCGGATAGCCATCGTCGGCTCTTCGGCGATCTACCCATCGTCCCTCGTTCCGCCGAGGCTACCGACTTGGCCCCGCGGCGCGATCCGATCCGCCAAGCACCCTTGTATCGCCCGGCCTTTCCCCAGGACCTGCCGACAGCTGAGAAGCAACCACCCTTAGAGAGTGTCGCTACACGGCAACCGACAGCCGATAGTCGTCGGCTGTTAGAAGCTTTTTTAGGACGAGCTTTCCGTCGGCCGATCCGTCCGCTGGAAGTAGAACCGTATGCGCAGTTGGTCCAGGAGCGATTGGCTGCCCAGGATTGCTTCGAGGATGCGATGCGCCGAGCCTATATCGCGATCCTGACCTCACCCGAGTTCCTCTTCCATGATGGCAGCGTCGAGCAAGGGTCGGAAATGGTGGAGGCGAAAGCAACTCGCGACCAGGCATTTCGCTTGGCCTCGCGTTTATCGTACTGGTTATGGAATGGTCCGCCCGATGAGGAGCTATTGACGGCAGCCAAGGATGGATCGCTGCTTCAAATCCGGCAACTCAGCCAGCAGGTCGAGCGTTTGCTCAGCGATCGCAAGAGCGACCGTTTCCTCGAAGATTTTGCCCACCAATGGCTGCAGCTGGATCGGATCGACGAAACGACCCCTGACAAGCAACTCTATCCCGAGTATTCGTTCCTGCTACGGCAGTCGATGGTCGCTGAAACGCTGGCCTTCCTCCGCGAGTTGATCGATAAGGATCTGCCTGTCAGTCGGCTGGTGGATTCCGATTTTTTGATGATCAATCAGCGGTTAGCCGAACACTACGGGATCGAGCATGTGCCTGGGGTAGAGATCCGGCGTGTCCCCGTGCCAGCCGGCAACCCGCGGGGAGGTTTGATGACCCAGGCCGCCATCCTGAAAGTAACGGCGAACGGCACCACCACTTCGCCGGTCCGACGTGGGCTGTGGGTGATGGACCGTTTGCTGGACGATCCCGCTCGCCCGCCTCCACCCAACGTGTCGCTGATCGATCCCGACACGCGAGGGGCAACGACGATTCGCGAGCAACTCGATCGTCACCGCCGGGATAGCCAGTGTGCCGCCTGCCACGCCAAAATCGATCCGGCTGGTTTTGCGATGGAGTCTTTCGATCCTATTGGTGGTTTTCGTCAGCGTTATCGCTCGACCGGCCAAGGCTTGCTGCCGCCCGAACATGGGAAGACCTTGTGGCGTGTCCGTTATCGCCTGGGACCTCCCGTCGACAGTACCGGGCAACTCGCTGATGGTCGCTCATTCGACGGCGTGCAGCCGTTGAAACAGCTGCTGGCGGACAATCCGGAGCGGCTGGCTCGAGCTTTCATTGCGCACCTGATTCGCTATGCGACCGGGGCGGAGATCAGCTTCGCCGACCGTCGCGCGATCAATGCGATTGTCGAAGCGACGGCTGGCAGCCAATACGGGCTGCGTTCGTTGATTCACACCCTGGCTATCCACCCCCTGATTACCGAGTCACCGATCGTCGTCGATTAAAACAACATCCTCCCCTTTCACCCGATCACCTCCATGACCACCACTCCATCCGTTCGTAGTTGCTTGAAGCCTGGCTTGCCGCGACGTCACGTGCTGCGTGGGGCGGGTGCTTTCCTGAGCCTCCCGTGGCTGGAGAGCATGCTCCCCAGCCTGGCTCGGCCCCTGCCAGCCGCTGCTTCCCCGCCCAGTTCCCCTCGTCGCCTGGTGGCCATTCATGTGCCGCTGGGGATGATGCCGCAGTTCTTTTTCCCGCCACGCGATCGCCCAGTCCCCGCCGGGGAAGCGGGAGGGGGCAAGGCGGTGGGGGTTTCCAGCCCCTACCTGGATTTGCTCAGCCAACATCGCGATCGCTGGACTGTCTTTGCCGGGCTGTCGCATCCCGAGGTCGATGGGAACCATCATGCGGGGCAATGCTTCCTGACAGGAGCCGCGCATCCTGGCCAACCCAACTTTCGCAATTCGATGTCGCTCGACCAGTTGGCCGCCGAAAGTTTGGGGCTCGAGACGCGTTTTCCCTTCCTGGCGATGTCGGTGAGGAATGGCGAGCATTATGCAGACTCGATCTCCGTATCGCGATCGGGGGTCGCGATCCCGGCCGAAACGAGTCCGCGGAAACTTTATCGCCAGCTGTTCGTGGCGGGTACCCCCGAGGAAAAGCGGGATGCCATGCGGCGGATCGCAGCCGGAGAAAGTGTCCTGGATTTGATCTTGGACAAAGCCCTCGTCTTGGAACGGTCCGTGGCCGCCGCCGATCGCCCGCGACTGGAGCAATACTTCCAAAGCGTGCGCGAACTGGAACTACGTCTTCAGCGAGCCGCTGCGTGGGAATCGATACCGAAACCGACCGTCGATTATCCGGAACCCGAAGACATCGCCGATGCCAATCGGATCCTCGAAAAATCGCGATTGATGTTCGACCTCATTCGCCTGGCCCTGGAAAGCGACTCGACGCGTTTCGTCACCCTTTCGCTCAGTACCTTCTCGGTGGTTCCGCACGTGCCGGGGGTCAAGAACGAGACCCACGGCCTGACTCATCATGGTAATGAACCCGAAAAAATCGAAGAGCTGAGGAAGATCGAGGAAGCCCAACTGCGGGTGTTCAGCGGTTTCCTGCAGGGGCTGGGCGATGTGCAGGAGCATGGTCAATCGCTGCTCGACCAGACCCAAGTCCTCTACGGGAGTTGCTTGGGGAACGCCAACTCGCATTCGACTCAGAATTTACCGTTGTTACTCGCCGGAGGCGGCTTTCGCCATCCGGGCTATCTCGCCTTCGATGAGCAGCGCAACGAACCGCTCGCCAATCTCTTCGTCACCATGCTTCAAAGGCTGGGCTTGGAGTTGGATACTTTCGCATCCAGCACCGGCAGCCTGCGCGGCCTGACGGCCTGACGGTTTTCTCAACTTCCTCTCCCCATGGATAAAGATTCATGCCCTTTCATCGATCGTTGACCGTTGGCTGCCGATCGCTGACCTTCGCCATCGGCTTGACCACTTTTTCGATCTTCAGCGATTCGCTGGCAGCCGCCGAATATCCGTATCCCCCTTATCGCGAAGGGAAGATGGACCCGCAACCAGCGGGCTGGCCATTGACCGCGGAGGAAGAGGCCTACGTCCTCCGAGCCGAACATGAACGGCGACCGGGACGCGAAGCCAACCAACATCTGCCCGCTCTCTGGCCATCGACCCCCTCGGCCGGTTTCTGGGGAGGCCGGGCTTGGCTGGACACCCACGCGAAACTGGCGACCTTCGTCGCTGCCAATCCGGGACCGGTCGATATTTTGCTGATCGGCGACAGTATCACCCAGCAATGGGGGAGTCCGCTGGATACCGGCAAACTGAATGCCGCCTGGCAGCGGTATTTTCATCGCTATAAGACCCTGAACCTCGGGATCGGCGGTGACAAGACACAAAACGTCTTGTGGCGATTGGAGCATGGGGGCGTGGCTGGGTTGCAACCGCGGCTGATCATCCTGTTGATCGGAAACAACAACATGTTTTTTACCCCGGAAACCGGCTGCTCGGGGGATCCAGATGTGCGTCGCCAACCTGCGCAGCCGCTTTCCTGATGCCGCCTAGATCACGGTCAAGATCTTTCCGGCTCATACCCCCGGCCATCCCTTTTATGAAGACATCAAGAAGACCAATGCGGCGTTGGATATGCTGCAGCTTGACAGCGATCCCAAGGTCGCGGTTCTCGACCTGACGAAGGACCTGGTGCATCCCGATGGACGATTGCGCGAAGAGTTGTTCAGTCCCGATAAGATCCATCTCTCGCAGGGCACCGGGTATGGGTTGTACGCCGCCAAATTGCAACCGCTGGTCGATCGTTATCTGGGAGGTCAGGCGAGCGGTGGGGAAGTGGTCCTCCCCCCCATAGCTCGGCCGAAGACCGCCGCCTCAGCTGATTCCACCCAAGCCGTTCCCAAGCCGGCCCCCCTATCCGAGCGAACAGTGCCGCCGATCGTCCTCGACGAGGCCATGCTGCGACCGACCCCGATCGCTGACGATCGGACGCGGCTGGTATATCCGTATCTTCCTTACAACGAGGGGAAACTGGATCCGCAACTCACCGGTTGGCCCTTGGGCGAGGCGGAACAAAGCTGGGTCGCCAAGGGGGAATACTATCGCAAGCCAGGTCAGGAGGTTCAAAAACACCTTCCCGAAATGTGGCCGGTGACCCCGACGGCCGCCCACTGGCCTTCGAAGGATCCATCGACGTCGAATGCCTGGATCGACCATCATGCTCAACTGATCGAACAGGTGCGAACCCATCCTGGCCCCATCGATATTGTCCTGCTCGGCGATAGCCTGACTCAAGGTTGGGGAGGAGGCTGGGATCAAACACCGTGGAACGCCGCCTGGTCGAAGCACTTCGGGAAAACCCAGAGCCTCAACCTCGGGATCGGCGGTGATCGGACCGAAAGTATTCTTTGGCGATTAGACCATGGGGCGCTCGATGGCACTTCCCCCAAGGTGATCGTCTTGATGATCGGCGTGAATAATGCACCGCTGGTTTCGGGGAATGGTGTCCCAGCCGCCGCCGTCGCGCACGGAATGAAGCTGTGTATCGAAAGCTTGCGATTACATTGTCCCGATTCGCACCTCGTGGTGCTCAAGATCCTGCCAGCCTTTGATCCGGCGGAAGCTTCCGGCCAGGTCATCGGCGAGATCAATACGGCTTTTTCCAGTTTCGACTGGCAAGACACCCCTGAGATCGAGCTGCTCGACTTGTATCCAGACTTTACCCGGGCGGATGGATCGTTGAAAACCGAGCTCTATTCCGACGGGCATCTCCACCTCAGCCCGGCCGGTTATGAAATCATCGCCGCCCGGTTGCGAGCTTCGATCTCAACCAGGCTCGATCGCTAGAGGAGTAGATGGTACCCGTTCGTTGCCCAGCCGCTCGAGCACCATCGAAGTCTTTTCTGCCAGGAAGGATAGCTGACTCCCCGTCGAGCAGCTCACCCTGGCTATCCCCGGCGCGCGTCTGATCGAGTACGATCAGAGGCAGGCTTGGTTTAGCCTGTTACCCGACCCGTTCCACGCCAAAAACGAGGAAGCGATCGAGACCTGGGTGGCTATCCCCGGTGTCGACAGGCTGGGTTGGCTCGACGGACTCGGGCACCTCCGCCTCGGGAGGGAAGACCGGGCTAACTTCGAAAGATCACGGTTGCCTTTTTCGTGTCCCGACCATCATGCAAGCCCTCCTTCCTCACCGCCACTGGCCGTCTCCTGTCCTGGGGGTCGCCCTCCTGCTCCACGGTATGAGCTTGGTCGCCGTGGGCCGGGCAGAGCTCGCCGAGGTCGAAGCCTTACTGGCTGGAAGGCAATCATCGCCTGGGGTGCTCGACGAGAGCGCCTCCATGCGGATCGCCGCCAGCCTTCAGCGACCGGATCCCGAAACTTTTTTCAGTCGCTATACCTATGGCATCCAACGCCATGCGGATCAGCTGCTGACCGCCCCCCAGCGGGAATCTTGGAGTGCCATCATCGCGCAACGCGGTCCTCTCCAGTTGCGATGGCACGACGAACGCAATGTACTGCGTTGTCGCTTTCAGGCCCGCCTATGGCAGTACGTGGCGGCCGATAACGAAGGGGCGGCGGCGATTCGCGAGGAGCTGGCAGGTTGGATGGAGTTGCGGATGAGATGGACATGGGAGGAGCACCTGGCGGCCCACGCCTTCGATCGCGAGGTTTGGAAGCTGTTGGATTCGGCACAGCAACAACAACTGCTGGAAGGCAAGTGGAAAGAGTATGTCAAACTCGATACCGGGCACAGCCGCGGCAATTGGTTGGAGAAATCGATCCGCCGCGCGTTGGGCGAACCGGCCGCTAGCGCACACTTTGAGGAATTGCTGCGGGCCTGGGAGCAGCAGCGTGAACCGCTCCACCGGCAATTGCAGCAGGCCGAGCATCAGGCGCGCAGGGTCGGTTTCGCCATGGACCTGAACGATCCGGCCATCATCGCCGCCATGACCCGGACCGCCAATCAAGCTTACGCCAGCTTGTACCTGGCGGAGGGCGATGCCCTGCGGCGAATCGTCCGGGGTAGCTATCGCGATTTTGAAGGGGGATGCGAGGCGGCGGCAGTAGCAGCCTGGCAGGAAGCCCATCAACGCTTTACGGGCGGGGCTGCAGAATTGATTCGCGTCATCGAATCGCTTTGAGCGTTTGGCCAGGCCTGTTGGTTTGCCGTAGGCGAGGAAAAAAGCACCGAGAGGCGTAGTTGGTTTCGCCTTCATGCCAAACGGTGATGGTGAGCTGGCAACACCGGTCGTTCAAGGTTCCGCTGGAACAACCTGTCTCCTTTCCCGAAGCCCTCGCTGTGGAGATAATTGGGACGCTAGTTTGATGTTTTTCCGCAGCCATCTTGCCCATGCAAGCTAGCCGCTGGCATAGCATTTTGATTGCCCTCGGGAGGCAAGGCCCACCGCCGCGAACCGGATGAAGCTCGAGGGGGCCGAGGCACGAGGATAGCGGCAATTTTTTTCAAGCCCAAAGGTCGCACGGATCGATATGTCCCTTCTCGCCTTTCATCATGGAACTGTGATCCTACCCGATCGCCTGCTAGCGGAGTCGGTCGTTGTCTGCGATCGGGGGCGGATCGTTTCGATCGGCAAGCGAACGCGTTTGCCCAAGGAGACGCGATGGATCGACCTGCAGGGGGGCTACCTCTGCCCCGGTTTTGTCGATCTGCATGTACATGGCGGTGGCGGGGCTGATTTCATGGATGGGACGGTAGCGGCGGTAAGGCTGGCCTGCCAAACGCACCTGCGACATGGAACGACCGCGATCTTCCCTACCACGACGACCGGACAACCGGATGAGCTTGAAGCGATGCTGGAAGCCTGTCGTCTGGCAAAGGCTCCCAACCTGGTCGGGATCCATCTTTATGGCCCCTACTTCGCGGCCAATAAAGTCGGTTGTCATGCGGTATCGGGTCGGCGCGACCCACAGCCGGCCGAGTACGACCGATACTTTGCCAGCTCGATGATCAAGATCGCCACCTGTGCGGCCGAGTTGCCGGGCGCAATCCCCTTTTACCGAGCGGCGAGGCGGCGTCGCTGTCTGGTGACCTGCGGGCATTCCAACGCCAGCTGGAGCGAGATGGCGTCAGCGTATCAAGCCGGCATGCGTCACGTCGATCATTTCTGGTGCGCGATGAGTTCGGTGCCTTCGCTTCGCGAGCGTTTTGGGACGCCGATGCAAGCGAGTATGGCGGAGTTCGTGCTGATGCATCCCGAGATGAGTACCGAAGTCTTGGCGGATGGCGAGCACTTGGCCCCCGAGCTGCTGATCTTTGCCTATCGCATGTTAGGTCCCGATCGATTGTGCCTGGTAACCGATTGCAGCCGGGCCTTGGACCAACCGCCTGGCCGGTATCGCTTTGGTCATCACCAGCGCGGCAGCTGGTTCGAGAGCGATGGCCGGGTAGGGCGAGCCTTAGGGGGGGGCTTAGCCAGCAGTGTGGTCGGGATGGACCACATGGTGCGGCACTTCCTTCAAGCCACCGCCGCCCCTTTGTACGCGGTGATCCGGATGGCCAGCCTGACTCCCGCGAGGCGGGTCGGGATCGCCGCGCGGACTGGCAGTATCGAAAGCGGTAAGCGGGCGGACCTGCTGGTCCTGTCCCCGGAACTTCACGTACAGCGGGTCTTCCTCGGCGGGGTTGAGGTGCCGGCCACCTGAGGCTTGTCGTGATCTGCCAGAACGCGCGACGCCAACCGCTTACGGCTGGAATAAGCGTGGCAGGAACTCGACCAGATACTCGCGCCAGACCGGCCAGGCATGGGCCCCGTCCGTCAGGTGCCACTCGTGATGAATGTCGGCAGCCTTGAACTGGCGAATCATCTCTTCGTTGCGTTCCAGCAGGAAGTCCTCGCGACCGCAAGCGATCCACAGCAATTTCAAACGGGCATTGGTGTGGGCCGCATCGTCGAGGGCCGACTGAATCGCCTCCCCTTCGGTTGCCCCGCTGAAGGAACCGATATAAGCGAAGCGATCGAGGGCATTGAGTCCGACCGTCAAGGACTGCCAGCTCCCCATGCTCAATCCGGCTATGGCCCGCTTCTCCGGCTCCGGCCGGAGGCGATAGTACCGTTCCACCAAGGGCAAGACGACATCAAAAAGTTCCTGGCGAAAGGCTTCCAAGGAAGCAGCCCGCCGAACTCGATCCTCGCGCGGCACCATTCCCAAGGGATGGCCATCCATCATCACCATGACCATCGGTTGGGCTTTGGCGGCCGCCAGCAGGCTATCGAGAATCCAGTGGGCCTTACCATGTTCGGTCCACCCCCTTTGATTATCGCCGGAGCCGTGCTGCAGGACCAACAACGGATAGTGGGTATTCTCTTGTTCGTAACCGGGTGGCGTATAAACCACGATCTC
>JBILTQ010000505.1:0-3341 GCA_044371435.1 Pirellulaceae bacterium
AGCAAAGGAAGCTTTGCCGCTTATTCTTTGGATTCACGGTGGAGGCTGGCAGAGTGGCAGCAAGGAAGGTTGTCCGCCGTTGAGGGACGGTTACACCCAACGTGGCTTTGCGGTGGCCAGCATCAACTATCGGCTCAGCGGCCACGCCGTGTTTCCAGCGCAGATCGAGGACTGCAAGGCAGCCATCCGTTGGCTGCGGGCGCATGCAGACGAATACCGGCTTGATCCGCAGCGTTTTGGCGTTTGGGGCAGTTCTGCCGGGGGGCATCTTGTTGCGCTGGTCGGGACTAGCGGCGACGTGAAGGCATTCGAGGTCGGTGAAAATCTGGATCAATCGAGCCGGGTACAGGCAGTATGTGACTACTTTGGGCCAACCGATTTCTCATTATTCGTCACCACGCCTGGATATGAGAGCCACGCGACGGCGAATTCTCCCGAGGCGAAACTTATCGGCGGCGTCGTCAAGGAAAACGAGGAGAAGGCGGCTCGGACGAACCCCATCACCTACGTAAGCCAGGACGACCCGCCGTTTCTGATCGTGCATGGCGACAAGGATCCTACGGTTCCGATCAACCAGAGCCAACTCCTTTACGATGCATTGAAGCAGGAGGGGGTGAAAGTGCATTTTCATACCATCAAGGGCGCGGGGCACGGACAAGGCTTCGGCGGACCGGAGATCGAGCCGATGGTGGGCGGCTTCTTCGACCGCATGCTGAAAAGCAAATCGATCCCGTCGAATCGCGGCCCGGCGGAGACTTCGGACAGCGATGCTTCGTCTGCGCCTGCACGGGGCCGAGCCGGTGCGGCCAAGGGAGCGGTCAAGATGGACTGGGAGCAGGTTCGACGGATCGAAGGTGTCGAGGAAGAAGGCCGCGTTGGGCGCGACCGCTTTCATGGACCTGGGGTTTTGTTCGACCGCCTCGACAAGAACCACGATGGTTTCTTATCGAAGGGGGATTTTACCGTCGTCGCCTCGGTGATCGCAGCTTCGGCAGTGACGGCCCCTACCGGACTCCTCTATTTCGCCTCCTATCGCGAGCGCGACAACCCGGCGCCGATCGCCAACCCGCACCTGGTCGGTGCGTTGTTCACCATTTACTGGAGCGATATCGAGAAATCGGAGGGTGATTTTGACTGGGCCGAGTTGGATCGTCGGATCGCGCGGTGGACCAGCGCGGGTCGGAAAGTCGCCTTGCGCATTATGTGGTCGTCATCTGGCAACTGGCCTGAGCCGGCGGCGAAGCATCCGACGCCGCAGTTCGTGCTCGATGCCGGCGCAGTCACGGTACGGTCGGAGTCGTCGAAGACGGATATCCCGCTCGTCTGGGATCCGATTTATCGAAAGCACGCGAACCGATTCCTCGGCGAGGTCGCGCGCAAGTTCGATGGCGATCCAAGTGTGCTGTTCATTGACGTCACGCCCGGCGCGGAGACGAACCCGTATCGTTTCCGCCGCATTCACGTCGCTGAACCGGACTTCAGGGGGCGTTTTCTTAACGCCGCTGCGAGCGATGGCCTAAAATATTCGCATGAGCTTTGGTTGAAAACCGTGAAGCGGGCGATTGATGACGCAAGCGTCTTATTCAGGCAGACGCCTCTGCTGGTTACGCTCAATGTTGGTAGTCTCGATGGTCCCGAACAATTCCGGGCAATTGGCGAACACGCCGTGAGCCGCGGCGTTTACGTCGGGCAGAACGGCCTCAGCGCACGCAGTTACCGAGAGGATAGCCAGCGCAAGGCGGCGTTCGCCGAGTGGCACGCGAAGACCAAGTTCTACTTCGAGATGGTGGACGCTTCGGGTGGCGGTACCGGCTCATTGATGGACGTGATGAAGGCGGCAGAAAGGGTCGGTAGCGATTATCTGGGCGTGTATGCGGTCGATGTGTTGCGCGGAACCCAAGGTCAGGTCGACTTTGACCCGCAGTTTGAAGCCGCGCTTGCCTATGGCGCGAACGCCATCGGAAAATCATCCACAAAACCGACTGCCGCGAAGCTGTCGACGACAGCGGCAGCCCACGATCCCGCGACCGCGTCCCAGGAATTTCAGCTCAGTGGCGAGCGTTGGACGTATCGCGAGGGCGAGTTTGTCATGAATGGTATCCTGCTCAAGCCCGAGGGACCGGGGCCATTTCCCGCCGTGCTCATCAGTCACGGGCTCGGCGGCAGCGCGGAAAGTTTCGGGCTGAGCAAGGCGCGCGAAATGGTAAAGTGGGGTTTCGTCTGCATCGCCCCATCCTATACGCATTCTGCCGGGGCGCTCGGCAACCGACCGAACGCATCCAAAGCTGGTCCACCGACGAAGGGCATACGCGGCAGGCAGCAACCCGCCGACTACGGTGCGAGCCCAGAAAACCTTCGTCGGGCTGCCACGTGTCTTGACCTTGTGAGCTGCATGCCGGAGGTGAATGCGAAACGCCTCTTTGCCTATGGACACAGCATGGGTGGCTTCGTGACGATCGGGTTGGCGGCGATTGAACCCGATCGTTTGCAGGCGGCGGCGATTACCGGCAGCGGCATCGCGCTGCAGGAAGGCTTTCCCGCGCCGTCGGCCGACAAGGCGGAGCAGGTTCGCACTCCATTCCTCATGATACACGGCAGTGGGGACCCGGTCGTGCGTCCACAACAGTCGTCAGACTTCAAAGCCATCCTCGACAACAATGGGGTGCTGAATGAGCGCACCGTTTACGACGGCGAAGGCCATCCAATCGACCAGACGCAACGTGAACGGGTTTTCGCTGCGGTTCGGGCCTGGTTCGAAAAACACAGCCTGACTCAACGTTGATCGATTTGTTTATGCTGCCTCTGTGATTCTTCTCGGTATGAAAGGTCATTGATTCGATTCGCGACCTTGCCGAAAGAGGGAACGCAAGGCGTTACACCTAGTCCGCCCGAGAGGCGACCGATCCGCCCGGCAATAACTTGACAGAGTGGGTTGAGAAAACGGGTTAGCAAAGGAAACGCAACCTTCCTTGTCTTGTTGGCTTGACGCAGTGGTCAGACCACCTGATAATTTGCCAACATGAAGCTCGAAGCCATCCCTCGTCCGCCATCGCTCGTTGAAAAAGTCTGCGAGCAACTCGCTCTCATCGTCCGCCGTGATTTGAAGGTTGTCGACGGATGGTTGCCTACGGAGCGGGAACTATCTACACGGCTCGGTGTCAGCCGCAGCGTCGTTCGCGAGGCGACCAAACGACTGGAGTCGCAGGGGCTTGTTGAGATTCGCCACGGCATCGGCATCAAGGCGGTGGATCGTCTGCATCGTCCGCTGAGTGATTCACTCTCGCTGGTTATTCCGGATATGGAGGATCGTCTCCGCTCGCTGATCGAGGCCCGGCTTTCCA
>JBILTQ010000170.1:0-11144 GCA_044371435.1 Pirellulaceae bacterium
GCTGGTGACCCCTCATTTCCAGCCGATCGTCGACATGCAGCAGGAAGGGCAGACGGTCGGTTACGAAATTCTGGCTCGCAGTCGGATGTTCGGGCTCGAGTCTTCAGCAGCCATGTTCTCGGCGGCAGCTCGCATGAACATGGAGGTCGAACTTAGCCAGATGCTTCGCTGGGAAGGAATTCGGGAAGCTTTAAGTTTGCCGCAAGGCTTGCGGATGTTCGTCAACACGCATCCGTTGGAATTGAACAGCGATAGTCTCTTGCCGTCGATGAAGCAGGTACGGGAACTGGCCACGGAACTGCCGATTACGTTAGAGATTCATGAAGGTGCCGTAACCAATCCGGCCGCCATGCGAGAATTACGGAAGAAACTTCGCGATCTTGAGATCGAGGTGGCTTACGATGACTTCGGTGCCGGGCAGAATCGCCTGGCGGAACTGTTTGAATCTCCGCCCGACGTCCTCAAGTTCGATATGGGGTTGATCCGTGGGATCGACACCGCAGCTCAAGAGCGGCAGAAGCTCCTGTCGTCCTTGACCCAGATCGTGCTCGACTTGGGGGTCAAGCCATTGGCTGAGGGAATTGAAACCGCCGGAGAGGCCGCCGTCTGCAAGCAGGTAGGAATCAGCTTGGCCCAGGGGTACTTCTTTGGCCGGCCAGCTTCACCCAACTTTTATACGGGCTGATGTCGGCTCGACGTTTCGAGCATTCATGGCTCGGGGGTTGCGACCAGACTTAAAGCCTTCCTCGACTGCGTGGCGCCATGGCCTGAAATCAGTTCATCGCTTCAAGGGTGCGGCGATGGGCTGTGGTGGATGACCAGCGGCGAGGCATCCTGGACGGGAAAGCCCAGCGCGCGGTACAGTCGGAACTGCGCACGATTGTACTCGGCGACCGTCGTTGCATAGAGACGCTGGGCCTGGTCGAGGGCATTGATCGACTGCAGGGCTTCAATAGGTAAGCCCTGGCCATTTTCGATCCGTTCCAGGTTGCGTCGGTAGGAAGCTTCAGCGCTGGCGATCGCTGTTTCCGCCACTGCGCGTTGATCGCGTTTGGCTTGTACCTGGGTATGAGCTTCCACGATCTCGCTGGCGACTCGATCCAGCACTTCGACCTGGCGATAGCGTGCTTGTCGAACTCTGCTTTGAGCTTCACCGCGAGCCGCTCGCTCACCCACGCCGAGGTTCCGCAGTTCCCAATACGCGACTGCATCGAAATCCATCCGATCGCCATAATTTTCAAACTGACTCCCCAAACCACCACCGTTACCACCGTAACTTAGCCCCAGCAAGACGCTGGGCACCAGCGGCGCGTAACGTTCGCGTCGCAGGCGTTCGACTGCTTCGCCGACCAGGTACCGATGTTCCAGGGTTTCCGGTCGGTTGGCGAGTCCTTGAGCAACCAAGGCAGGGGCTTCCTCGGAGTCATCGATCAATTCCACGGGAGCGAGGAAAGGTTCGGTGGGAATGATATCCAGGTTCGGATCCTGGCTGAGGAGACGCGCCAGGCGAATACGCCGTAGCCGGAATTGCTCGGAAGCTTGTTGTAGTTCGATGCGCCGCAGCGCCAGTTCGGTTGCTGAGCGGTCGGCGTCCGAGGGCAGACCGGCCCCGGCGTCGGCGAATTGCTGCGTGAGTTGCGCTAGCTTCTCCGCATTCTCATAGGTGGTGGCGGCGATCGCGTGCAGTTGCGTTGCTTCCAGCAGATCGCTGTAGGCCAAGGCGGTTTCCAGCAGCAGGTTATTATCGACCGCCAGGCTGGCCTGGCGCGTGGCTCCGATCACCTGCCCGGCGATCCGTGGCTGGAAGAGGCTATCGCGGAGATGGAAGTTCATCAACACCCCCGGGATTGTGGGCGAACCTGCCCCGACGGCTTGGGCGCCGAAGCCATTGTAGGTCGAGTTGCGGCTGGTTTCGATGATCGTGCCGGCGACATCCTGGATGCGCCCCTCGTGTTTGTGATAGTTGGCTCCCACCCGCAGCGAGGGTAGCCACAGGGCACGCGCCGCTTCGCGTTTGGCGAAGGATTCGCGAATGCGTTCGCGGGCATAGGCGACCTGCGGGTTCTGACCGCTGGTGAGTTCCAAGGCGGTCGCCAAATCCAGCGGCCAGGCGTTGACGCTGGCTGTCGGATCATCGACGACCGAAGGCATGTCGAGGACTCCAGACTCCTCGAGCCTGATCGCCGAGGCGGCGGTGACCGATACCTGGTCGGCCGTCGATAGGTCCACCGCGACCGCCCCTTGGACTCCCGCATCGCCGCTTGGGGGCGGAGCCATTGTTAAGCTGGTATTCGGTGCGATTTCGACGGCGGGGGCCGTCATTGCTGCGACCGCAGGGGAAGGGGGAATCACCGGTGGAAAGCTGCCCGGTTCGACGAAGGCGATCGTCGGGCCTACCCCGCTTTCATCGGTGAACGCGGTTTCCCTAGTCGGGGGCGAGGCGTAGTCTTCCAGCCGCGGGGCGGACTGGCTTCCGGAACTTTGCGATAAGATCACCGCTGGCTGCCCTTGCTTCCCCAGAGTGGTGCAACCAAGATAAGCTAGGCTTGAAACAGCTAGCAAACCTGGGAAGATGCGAGTACGCATAGATGTCACCTGTACACGTGAGGAAATTATCCGAAGACCGATGAATCGTCATTTCACGATCGATCGGTCGTTTCGTTTAATCCGTTGCAGAGGATGCCGCCGATCGTAGGGGAATTGACCGGGGCTCGTGGAATAACAGGTAGCCTTTCTCCAAATTGTCAAGTTGCTATCGTTTCGAGATCGCAACTGCTGGCTGCTCGAAGACCAAATAGTACCGTCAGTCATCTGCCTATGAACCTGATTTTGTTCGCCCTCCGACGGCCGCTCACCATTGTGGTGATGAGCTTGACGCTAGGACTCGGTTGTTTCCTGGCGGTGGGCCGCTCGGTCTTTGAGCAGCTGGGCTGGCGGTATCCCGAAGGCCTACCGCAGGGGATGGATGTCGATATTTTTCCCTCGCTCGACTTGCCGGTCATCTATGTTTGCCAGCCCTACGGGGGTATGGATCCGGCGCAGATGGAGGGTTTCCTGACCAACTACTACGAGTACCACTTCCTTTACATCAGCGGCATCCATCATGTAGAGTCCAAGAATGTCCAGGGGACCGCCCTGATGAAGCTTTTCTTCCATCCGGGGACCGACATGGCCCAGGCCATGGCGGAGACGATCAACTACGTCAACCGTTCCCAGGCCTTCATGCCCCCGGGAACCGTCTCCCCGTTCGTGATGCGCTTTGATACCGGCAGCGTCCCGGTAGGGTATCTGGTGATGTCGAGCGCGACCCGCAGTATCGCGGACATCCAAGACATCGCTCTCTTTAAGGTTCGTCCGATGTTCTCCAGTTTGCCTGGGGTCTCCGCCCCGCCACCTTTTGGCGGGAGTGCACGCACGGTGGTGATCACCGTCGATCCGCAACGGCTGCGATCGTATGGGATGTCACCGGAGGAGGTCATCACGGCTGTCACGCGCGGGAACGTTATCAGTCCGTCGGGGAATGTGGTGATCGGTGACAAATATCCGATGGTGCCGACCAATACGGTGGTCAAGGACATTGCCGAGCTCAATTCGATCCCCATTCGTACCGGAGAGCATCCGGTATACCTTCGGGATGTCGGGGTTCCCCAGGATTCGGCGGATGCACCAGCCGGCTTTGCCTTAGCCAATGGTCGCAGGGCCGTCTATATCCTGGCCAACAAGCGGGCGGATGCTTCAACTTTGAGCGTAATTCACAATATCAAGCAAGCGATTCCCAAGTTTAAAGAAGCGATGGGAGCTGATGGCGAAGGGATCGATGTGAGTTTTGAGTTCGACCAGTCGCCCTATGTGACGCGAGCGGTCCGCGGGGTCATTCACGAGGGTTTGTTGGGGGCGGGCCTGGTGGCCTGCATGGTCTTGGTCTTTCTCCGCGACTGGCGGAGTGCCTTGATCGTTATCATCAACATCCCTTTGGCCTTGATGGCTTCGGTCTTGGCTTTGTGGCTTACCGGTCAGACCATCAACCTGATGACCCTCGGTGGTCTGGCTTTGGCGATTGGGATTCTAGTCGACGAGTCGACGGTCGAGATCGAGAATATCCATGCCCACTTGCGACAAGGGAAGTCGGTGCCCCAGGCGGTCTATGAAGCGGCCACGAGAACGATGGTGCCGCGGCTGTTGGCGATGCTGTGCATCCTGGCGGTTTTCGTCAGCGCCTTTTTCATGAAGGGGGCGCCCCGGGCTTTATTCATTCCCTTGTCGTTGGCGGTGGCCTTTTCGATGGTGGCTTCTTTCGTCCTCTCGAGTACGTTGGTGCCGGTCCTTTCGGTATGGTGGCTGAAGAAAGCCGAGCGACTGCATACCGATCAGGAGCATCCTTGGTGGCAGCAGGCGTACCAGCGACTGCTCAAGCCATGGATCGCCATGAGGTGGCTGCTGGTTCCTGGATACCTGTTGCTTGCATCCTGGATGGTCTATGGTTTCAGTCGTCAGTTGAGCGAGAATATTTTTCCCACGGTCGACGCTGGACAGTTCCGTTTGCGAATGCGGGCTCCGGACGGAACGCAGATCGTTAAGACTGAGCAGTATGCCAAGCAGGCTTTGGAAGAGATTCAAGCCGAGTTAGGGCCGGAGAATATCGAGTTGACGTTGGGGTATGTTGGCTTGATTCACTCCAACTTTCCGGTGATCGCCGTTTACCATTGGTCGCGGGGGCCGGAAGAAGCCATCCTCTACGTCGATTTGAAGGAGGATTTTCGGGTGGGCGATAGCGAGTTGAAGGAACGTATCCGGCAACGATTGACCCGCAAGTTTCCCGAAGTTCGCTTCTCCTTTGAGCCGTCGGATATCATCAATGAGGTGATGAGTTTTGGTTCGCCGACGCCAATCGAGGTCGCGGTGACCGGCTCGAGCTTGGCCGACAATCGCGCCCATGCGGAGAAGATCCGGCAAAGGCTGGAGCAGCTTCCGGCGATTCGCGACCTTCACCTGGGGCAGTCGATGGATTATCCGGCGATCCAGGTCAACGTGAATCGCGAGAAGGCCGGCATGGTGGGTTTGACAGCGGTCGATATTTCCAAGGCCTTGGTGACGGCGACTTCTTCCAGTCGCTTCATCGTGCCGAACTATTGGGCTGATCCCAAGTCTGGAATTGCTTACCAGGTCCAGGTTGAAATTCCACGGCGTGTACTGCGATCTCCCTATGAAACGGAAACGGTCCAATCGGTCGAGGACCTGGGGCGGGTCCCGCTGAGGGATAGCGATGAATCGCAGGTTTTGTTGCGGGATGTGGCGGAGCTGTTGCCGGTCAACGTGCCTGGGCAGTACGATCGGTACAACATGAAGCGGCAGGTGACTTTAACGGCTAACCTCGCCAGCGACGATTTGGGGGCGATGGCCAAGGCGGTGTCGCAGGCGATTGCCGAGGCTGGTGAGCCGCCCAAAGGGGTCGAAGTCCAGCTGCGCGGCCAGATCCCGCCGATGAAGGAATTGCGGGTTGGGTTATTGACGGGGTTGGCGTTATCGGTGGTGGCTGTCTTCCTGTTGTTGACGGCCAGCTACCAATCGGTGCGACTGGCGCTGGTCGCGGTGTCAACGATTCCGGCGGTTTTGGCAGGGGTGGTGCTGACGTTGTGGTTGACCAGGACCAGCCTGAACATTCAATCGTACATCGGAGCCATCATGGCGATTGGGGTCGCGATGGCTAACGCCATCCTGCTGGTTACCTTCTCGATGCGCGAATCGCAGCGAGGGGTTACGGCGACTTCGGCCGCTGCCAGCGGAGCGGCCCATCGGTTGCGCGCGGTTTTGATGACGACTTGCGCCATGGTGGCCGGGATGTTGCCGATGGCCTTGGGGCTTGGCGAGGCTGGCCAGCAAAATGCTCCGTTAGGCAGGGCGGTGATCGGCGGCCTGCTGGCTGCAACGCTGGCCACGTTATGGATCCTCCCTTGCTTCTATGCCTGGCTCGTACCCACGAAATACCAATCGTCGTCGTTGGATCCCACCGATCGCGATAGTCCTTACTTTCAGCCTAACATGCCCCGCGACCTCACTCAGGGAGCTCATGCCTAATGTCGAGCGACAGACCATCTCATCGCTATCTGTGTTGGATGCTGGGGGCTTTGGCCAGCTATGCCCCGTCCGCGTGTGCCCAGACCATCGATCGGGTTGCGGCGGCCCCGGTCGTCGCCAAGTCACTGAAACTGACGACGACGCAACCCAGTCGCATCCTGGCCTATGAGGAGACGCCGCTGCAGACGAAATTGAGCGGATATATCGAGTCGGTGCTCGTCGATATCGGCGACAGGGTGGCCAAGGACCAAGTCGTCGTACGTCTGGCGGTTCCGGAGCTGGCCGATGAGATCGTCAGGCACCAGGCCTTGGTGGAGCAGGCGGCGGCTGAAGTGCAGCAAGCGATGGCGGCGGCCAAGGCGGTTCAGGCTATGATTGAGAGTGCGGAGGCCAAAGTCCAGGAAGCCATCGCCAGTCGCGGGCGTGCAGCGGCGGAGTTGGATTTGGCGAAGTCAGAGCGACAGCGGATGGAGCGGTTGGTTCAGTCCGGCTCGGTGACACAAAAGTTGGCCGATGAGATGAGAAGTAGATTCCTGGCTGCCGAGGCTGCCTGTGTGGAAGTCGAGGCCAAGGTACGATCGGTGACCGCGCAGAAGAGCGAAGTCGAGGCTGAGATTGAAAAAGCCGAGGCGGATATTGTGGCAAGCCAAGCGCGGTCGAGAGTTGCCAAAGCGAATCTTGCTCAAGCGGAGACGATGTATGCCTATCGCGAGTTGAAAGCTCCGTATGCGGGGGTCATCACGCATCGCGCGGTGGATACTGGGCATTATGTCCAGTCGACATCGGGGGGCTCTGCTCCTTTGTTGACGATGGCTCGTACCGACCGGTTGCGATTGAAGATCGAGATTCCTGAAGTGGAAGCCGGTTATGTCGATGTCGGGGCGGAGGGGGACGAAGTGCTGATCTCGGTCCAGGCGCTGAACCGTCCTCCGCTGACGGCGCGGTTGACGCGGACGAGTTGGGCTTTGGATGCTGCCAATCGGTCTTTGCGGACCGAAGTGGACCTGCCCAACCAAGACCAGCTTTTACGGCCTGGGATGTATGCGACAGCTACCGTCACCCTCGCTCAGCGGTCCGAGGTGATCGTGTTACCGACGACAGCCATTTACAGGAAGGACTCGGGACCTTACTGCTGCGTGGTCAAAGATGAACAGGTCGAGCATCGTCCCTTGCAACTGGGTTTGAAGAGCGGCAATGAAGTCGAAGTGCTCTCCGGATTGACAGTCGGCGAGGTGGTCGTAAGCATCCGCGGTGAGGGGCTGGTGGCTGGCCAGCGGGTCAGCATCTTGCCTGCCAAGTAATCGCAGAGGTCAAGCTAGCTTTGTTTTCTTCTCGCCGCAGGCTGACATGGACGATGCGAAAGCGGCGCTGGTGGCGGTGCGGGCTTCGTTGGGGGTGGGCCGTCGTCGGACTCTTGGTCATCGCGACCAGCCTGACGGTTGTCGGGTGGCGCGATTCCCAATCGTTCGGCGATCGCGGGGGGGCGTACGCGCGACAGGCCGCGAGGATCGAGGCGGCCTTCGAACTTTTCGCCATCGCCTGGGCTTTTATCTTCGGCGGATCCATCGCCAGCTTTTTGAATGTGGTGGCCTATCGTTTACCGGCCGGTTTACCGATCACCGGTTCGTCCTTCTGCCCCCACTGCCAGGTACCGATCCGTCTCAGCGATAATCTGCCGGTGCTTGGTTGGCTGAAGCTCGGGGGGCGTTGCCGTGCCTGCCATCTCCCGATCTCAATCCGTTATCCCCTCTTCGAGGCGATCGGTGGTGGGATGATGGTCCTGGTCATGGTGGTTACGGTCATGGGGCATGGCTGGAATTTACCCGGCTCGTGGGATCGCCAGGTCGCTTACGGCTTGAGCCTGGACTTCCAATGGATGGATCCGCGCTTGCTGTGGTCGGCCGGGTTGCACGCCGGGCTGCTGATGTTTCTTTTTTCGGTAGCGTTGCTCGACGCCAAGGGTGGCCGATACCCGGCGATTGTCTGGGGAGGGGCGATGATTGCCGGCATGGGGTTCATGCTCTGGATGCCCGAGTTGTATCTCGTGGGATGGGATGACCCTGGCGGGATGCTGAGCGACGCGGAACCGGTCGGGCCGAAGCCATGGTCGCGTTCCATGAACACCCTGATTTCCATGGGGTGGGGCGCGGTCGTCGGGTGGCTTGTCGGAATCGGTCAGGCATCGACGCAAGGTGTGTCCACCGCATCGCGACGGATGAGCTGGTGTTTGGTCGGGATCCTTTTAGGATGGCAAGCCTGCCTAGGGTTGGCGGCGATCACTTCGCTCGGCCAAGGCCTGTTAGGCTGGACGCTACCGAGAGTCTGGCGATCGCAGCGTGTCTACTGGGAAGGTCTCTGGTTATGGGTGCTTCTGTTGCTGATGATCTGGCGGTGGTTGGCGGCTGGGATGACGGGAATGGATCCAGCCATCCGTTTTTTTCTTTATGGGTTGTTCGGAATCGGATCGATGCTAATCTTTCGTATCGGGAGAATCATTACGAAGGATGCAGCGAGTGTCGACCAGCTCTTGTCCAACCAGGTACGCTGATGAAGCGGTGTTCCTAACCGCTTCGTTACTCTCGAACAAACCAATCGCCGCCGATACCTGGCAAGCGCGGATTGAATGTCCCGAGTTGGCGCGGCGGATGGTTCCCGGGCAATTCATGATGATTCGCCTGGAAGGTAGGCATGATCCGCTGATTGGAAGGGCCTTCGCCATGTATGATCGGATCGATGCATCCGATGGACAACCGTTGGCGGTGGAGGTCGTCTACCTGGTGAAAGGCAAGTTTACCCAAGCCTTGGCTGAGGCCGGGGAAGGTGTTGCGGTTGCCGTTTGGGGGCCCTTGGGAAATAGTTTTAGTACGGCTCCCGTCGATCACTTGATCATGGTGGCCGGCGGGGTGGGGCAAACGCCGATGCTGACGCTGGCCGAGGAAGCTTTGGGCCGCCGCCGCTTTGGTACGACCGAAAGGAGCTCCGGTTATGCGCGACGCGTCTCCTTGTGTTACGGTGCCCGCACCGCTTCGCGCCTGGCGGGGATCGACGATTTTCGGCGAACCGGCTTGGAGTTACACCTGGCTACCGATGACGGCTCCTGGGATGGTCAACGGAAGCAGGTTACCGAGCTCTTGGCAGCTTTGCTCGAGCGACGTTCCCCCAGCGAGTCGACCCGAATTGCCTGTTGCGGACCCGAGCCGATGATGGAGGCGGTCAGTCATCTGGCCGAGCAGCATGGGGTGGTGTGCCAGGTTTCTTTGGAGACGCCGATGGCCTGCGGGATCGGTATTTGCTTTAGCTGTGTCGCGAAGGTAAAGCAAGTGGCCGGTGGTTGGGACTATCAGCGGACCTGCGTTGAAGGTCCGATTTTCGACGCCGAGCGAATCGCCTGGGAGTGAAGGTGGGATAGGCTACTCGGGGTGGCTACGGTACGATGCCAGGGTTAAGTCGGCATGGCGATCGGCGTTGGAGATCGTTGGAAATCGTGGTCCAACCGCGTTATGCCGTAGGTTGTCCTTTGAGTCTAGCCTTGAGGAGATGAAAAATGACGCGCGCAGCAGCGATAACGTTTAAGGGTACGCCGATGACTTTGTTGGGAGAGGAATTGAAGATTGGTCAGGTGGCACCTGACTTTAAACTTCATTACTTCGAAGGGGGGCTCAAGGCCTGGACTTTGGCCGATCTCAAGGGGAAACCATCTTTGGTAAGCGTCGTTCCCTCGTTGGATACCGGGGTCTGCCAGCTTCAGACCAAAAGATTCAATCAGGAATTGGGGGCCTTAGCGGGCAAGATCCATGCGGTTACGGTCAGTCGGGATCTGCCGTTTGCCATGAATCGATTCTGTGGGGCCGAGGAGATCAAGGGGCTAAAGGTCGGGAGCGATTATCAAAACGGAGCATTTGGTGAGCAATGGGGGGTGATGATCGATGAGCTCAAGTTGCTGACGCGAGCTGTCTACGTTCTTGATGCCGATGGCAAAGTGGTCTACGGCGAGATCGTACCGGAGGTCACCCAAGAGCCGAACTATGCAGCGGCCTTGGCGGCATTGAAGGCCTTGTTGTAACGCCGCTATCGGCTGCTGATTTTTTATCCATTCGCATCCCGCCAGGGTCGAGGCGGAGCGATGGATCGGTGGAGTAGACCCGGCTCGTCCACGAGCTTGGTCCTCAGCAAGCGAGTCACCGGGACCGGGTAGCATGGTGTCGGGCGATCCCATGTCCCTGGGCTGAGCGAGTTCGTTAGGTGAATCTTTACTGATGAGGCCCTGACCGGTGGTGAGGGATGACTCCGCAGGCAAGAGCCCGGGCGATTGGCAGGCGGATCCCGATGCTGACGCTTGGGTTCGCCCCGCCGTCGGACCGGTCCTATTTTCTTTGCATCGAGGCAGCGCTACGCGGCTGGGAACTCGCCGCGTGGGGCGGCGTATTGCTACGTTGGATTGTCCGTACCCCTCACCTGCGGCGGTTTACTGTTGCTCGACGGGGGGCCGTCCGTTTTTAGGGTTGATTGCTGGTGACCGATAGGATTTTTTGATGACGACCAAACCGAATCGCTTGGCGGGTTCTACGAGTCCCTATCTGTTGCAGCATCAATTCAATCCGGTCGACTGGTATCCGTGGGGTGAGGAGGCCCTGGAGCAGGCGCGGTTGGCGGACAAGCCGATTTTCCTTTCAATTGGTTATTCGGCTTGTCACTGGTGCCACGTGATGGAGCACGAAAGCTTTGAAAGTCAGCGCATCGCCGATATCCTCAACAGGTATTTCATCGCTATCAAGGTCGATCGCGAACAACGTCCCGACCTGGATCAAATTTACATGCAGGTCGTGCAGATGCTGACCGGTTCCGGTGGTTGGCCGATGAGCGTTTTTTTGACGCCGGAAGGAAAGCCATTTTTTGGGGGTACCTATTGGCCCCCCGAAAATCGATGGGGTCGGCCTGGATTTGATACCGTCTTGAACTCGGTGGCTGAGGCCTGGGATCAGCGGCGATCGGCGATCGCGAACCAGGCGGAGGAGATCGTCGGGCATTTGCAGTCGGCAGTTGCCTCTTCGGGCGACGGGCAGGGTGCG
>JBILTQ010000642.1:0-3310 GCA_044371435.1 Pirellulaceae bacterium
TACGGTGCGAGAGAGTCGCTTTTTCTCTACTTCATAACCCGCGAAACGCATCAAAGACAACTGACCTCCGGGTTATGGCCGGCGCGATGGAGGCGCGTGGGATCGGCCTCTGAAGACACTAGATTATCCGGTGCCAAACAACCTTGCAAGGAAACAACAGACGACCTCGGAAACGGAAATGCATTTCCTCGGTGTCCGCCAATCGTGGGCCATTGCACAATGCGTGTGATGAATCCGGCCGCCTCTGTGGCGTTTGATTACGGGCTTTGACATGCCTTCCGCTGCTGAGATTCCGAAAAAGAAAAAGCCTAACTATTTTGACAATTATTCGGGTTTTGCCGATTCCCAGGCATTGTCCGTGCAGGGGGGGAGTTAGAACCATGTGTCCATTCAGGGAGGAAATGCTTATCTGCAAGGATTGCTTTTTAGTGGTTTCTTTCTTTGGAGCGATCTTTCGATGAGATGTTTTCATTTGTTTCATGGGCGTTGGTCGCGCTTGAGCGTTTTGAGCGTTGTCGCGGGTGCCTTGGCTACGGTGGCCAGCATGGCCGCACCGAGCTTTGCGGCGGTCGTTTCGTTCGGCTCTGGTTCCAACCAGTTCAACATGGAGTTTGTAACGATCGGCAATGCGGGCAATGCAGCCGATACCACGGGAGCACCGAATCCTGCAGGTGCCGTAGGATACGAGTATGGGATTGGCAAGTTCGAGGTCAGCGAGGACATGATCGCGAAGTTCAACGCTTCGCAATCGCTTCAGATCACCAAGGACACGCGTGGCACGGCGAAGCCCGCGACAAGCGTTTCTTGGAACGAAGCGGCCCGGTTCGTCAACTGGCTCAATACCAGCACAGGCGGCTTTGCCGCTTACAATTTTACAACCGGTGGTGTCAACGACGACATCGCATTGTGGACTGCCGCTGACACGCTTGATTACGATGCAGCGAACCCCTACCGTAGCTTGCGAGCGACGTATGTGTTGCCGAGCTACAACGAGTGGTACAAGGCGGCGTATTACAACCCCACTAACAGCACCTATTACAACTTCGCAAATGGAAGTGATACACGGCCCACAGCTGTAGTAAGCGGTACAGCGTCTAAGACGGCGGTATACACGCTATTTGGTGAAGCCTCTCCAACTGGCCCAGCGGATGTCAACCTAGCAGGGGGCTTAAGTCCTTATGGGGTGATGGGCCTAGGTGGCAACGTTTATGAATTGGAAGAGAGTTCTGGAGACCTGGCTAATAGTAGTGGTTCTTCTTCTCGGGGGATCCGCGGCGGCAGCTGGGACGTCGGCCTCGGCTCCGGCCCCCTGTCGTCGTCGGCTCGCAGCGGGCAAGCCCTCGCTGGCGACGGGCTCAACTTCATAGGTTTTCGTGTCGCAAGTCTGTCTTCATCCGCCCCACCTGCAGTGCCTGAGCCAAGCATGATGGTGATCGGGACGCTGTTTGGTTTAGGCGGGCTTATGGCTAAGAGGCGGCTGAAGAAGTAACCCTTTTTCCTTCTTTCTGCACGCCGCCCTTGGGCGGCGCGCGATTTTTTTAACGAGGGAGAGACCGGGAGACTGCGCGTCGTCATTCATGGGATTTGGTTGGATATTTGAATCGCTGGACTTTTGGCATCGAAAAGCAATGACGCGTCGTAGCGACCCACCGTCTGGCGACAGGTGGCTAGTGCAACTTGAGTTCGCCGAACGCGCTATTTCGTTTAACCCGTAGCCAACGGCGAGGAACTTAAATAGGCCCGCCAGGATGCTGCGTTTGGGGCAAAACGAAGGAGGCGGTACTATCCCCTTCGCCACGCCCGCCGCCTTGGCAAAATCATCCTCGGTGAACAGCAGGTAACTCTGCTGCGCAATGCGTGGCGAGTTGCCAAGCCAGGAACACACTACGTGGATCGGGAATTCTCGTTGCAGTTCTGTTTGTCTGCTAGCTCGCATCGAATGGAACAATCGTGGCCAACCCGAGACGCCGGCGCGGCGCAACAGTCGCGTCATTTCGCTGCGTAGGTTGGCATTCTTCCAACCCATTTTGGTACTGGCTGCTTCGCGATACAGTGAAACCGCGACCGCGAATTCGCTCTATTCGTCGAAGATATGGAAGGTGTCGTCATCGTCACATTCAATCCTCCGCGTTCATTTTCTCCCCAACGGCAACCATAACCCGGGTGAGCTGAGACAGTCCCAGCTCGCGTTTTCCTGAACCCGGTGGGATATGCCATGTCGAATCAATCTTTCTCGGATCTTCCGAGCCAGCAGCGACGAGAAAGGATCGCGGCCGTGCTTGCGCTGGGCCTGGCCCGCGTTCTGGACCAAAGGTCCAAAATCTCCGCAAACTCTCGTGACCCAAGCCTTGAGCTTCTCTCTGAATTGAGGCTCTCTGTGTCGGAAGCAGACTTTAGGCGAGAGGCGATAGGCCCTAGGCAAGACCCAATAAGCAGATTGGAGAATCAACCATGAACGCTGTAACGTCGTCCGAGATCACGCGTCTCGAAACCATGAAGGTCACCAAAGTGGTCGAGCGATACGAATCGCTCTTCGGAGAGAAATGCCGAAGCCGAAACAAACGCTATCTGAGCCGACGTATCGCTTGACGCCTGAAAGCGTCCCCAGCTTCGCAGATAACGTACTGATCGAAATGCAAGGCGATGCAGCGTTCTTTGCCAACGAGCAAGACAAAGATGGGGTTCGCTATGCCAGTCGAATTCAGACTTGGCTTGAGCTTAATGCAAGCGACGCTCGGCAACGCGAAACGGCCAAGGATTTGTATCAGTCCAACTTCAAAGCATCACAGGCTTAGCGGTAATCATAGATGATCTTTTGTGGTCCCACTTTCAGCCGCATGGAGAGATCTCGCTGCTGCTTGTTCAACCAACATCCTCGTCGCTGGCGGATACGCTCGCGGATTGACCAATCTCTTCGATCTGTACATTCCGATTGTCAACACCACCTGCGTTTATGACGGCGCTTCCTTCCCGCCAATTCCCATCGCTGAGATTGACGGTGAAAAGGAATGGGTCTTAGACTACAATAGGTGGGAGCGTATTCAACTGCATCGTAAGGACGAACCCAATGATTAGAAGCAATGCTCCAGACTCGTTGATCGCCCAAGCGGATTTGGCATTCGAGGAAGCTTGTCGAATAGTCATCGATCGAGCTCGCCAATCCAAGACCGAAATCGTCATCTGGCGTGACGGGCAAATCGTAGAACTATCGCCAGAAGAAGCGACAGCGGAACTAGAAGCCAACTTGGCCAAACGGAAGTCCAATATCCCGAGTAATACCAAGTAGATTGCAAAGTGCCTTTGGATTATT
>JBILTQ010000202.1:0-9815 GCA_044371435.1 Pirellulaceae bacterium
TAGCAATTTGGATTTCGTTTTCAACGATCAGGCGGCCGCCACCTTGCCCGAAGAAGGACCGCTTGCTAGTGGTACCTACAAACCCGGACTCTTCCAGTGGGATGATGAATTTCCAGCCCCGGGGCCCGGCTTGAATTATGGTTTTGCCTTCGCTCCGTTCTTATCGGAGAACCCCAACGGTACGTGGAACCTGTTCGTGCTCGATGCCCAGCGGGGCGATAATGGCGCCATCATCGGCGGCTGGGGATTGACCTTCTCCACGCTTACCGCCGTCCCCGAGCCCAACTCTTTGCTGTTGAGCTCGCTTGCCTTGAGCAGCCTTCTCTTTCGTCGCCGCTCGCGCTAAGAGAATGCTCCCCAGAACCTGGTCCACCGGATTCCCGTCCAAGTCGGTAGCTCGCAGTGTGCCTTCAGGCTACGCGAAGGTGTGCTCCTCCTGCACAACTGCGGAGGCAAGCTGGGCTGGTTGATCGCTTGCAGGCTATTTTCATCCGATTTACCAGGCTGGCATGATCTTGGCGTTGATTGCACCTACCCCAGTTCGGTGAAGTGTGATGGCGTGTGGTCACCTATTTTCAACAGCCGCGGGAGCGTCCTTGCTCCTCGGTAGCCAACGCGGCGTCATGGATCGGACTTCATCCACCTGATGACGTCACCCCGGTGAAGCTTGCCATCGCTCGTCGTCGCCTGAAAGCGCAGGGAGGCGGGTTGCTCGGTCGGCTTCAGGGGCAGGCTGAATTCGTAGGGAAAGGTGGCGTCGGTGAGCACCTCTTCGCGGTCCGAGAGCATAACCTGTAGCTGGGCGTCCCTCACCTGCCCTCGCTCCGTGGAGAGGTAGGCGTAGAGCCAGGTAAGCTCAGGCCCGAAGGAAAGGAGGATGGCTCGAGCATCGCCGAAAGGAGTTGCAAGTTGCCGATCCGTACCGGTGGTGGCTTGGGTTGGCTGGCGTAAAAACTTCTCTTGAAAGGCTGACTTTATCGCGATGTCCTCGATGATTAGGCCCGTGATTCCTTTAGGCGACAGCGATATCTGGACGCGGCCATCGATTACCGGCAACTTGGCCGGCTGGCGACGATTGTCGCGATAGACGGTGGCGGAGTAGGTACCGGGCGGCAGCTTGAGTTGGACCGCGACGTCGTGCAAGTCCCGCTCGCATTCGTTCATGAAGGCGATGCAGAGCGTATTGTCGCCGCGAGCGGAAACGTGGTTTATCTGGACATTGTCGGTTTTTACCAAACCTGGGGGCATCCAGGGGGTCACCCGCTGCTGATCGTAGAACTTACCGGGAGCAGCGTAGACGCCGCTCTGAAGGAAAGCGTAGCACTCGGCATATTCATAAGGAAAATCAATGGCAGCTTGCGAGCGGTCGCGGGCTTCAGCGAAAAGGTAATCGAGAACGAGGTTCGCCATCGGCAGCACATGGTTGTAGTGAAAGGAGGTTGTCGGGTTGAGTTCGTCATGGGAGTGCCGCGGGAAATCGGCCTTTTCCTGCGCGGTGGAGTAAAGCGTGTTGAAGTGATAGCCGGGGAAGTTGGCGAATCGACCGATGAGGGCACTCCGGGCGATATCGCGGAGGAACGGGTCATCGACATCGTGGGCAAGTCGCAGGAAGATCGGAGCGTGGGTGGCGAGGTAGACTGCGATCCGTTGCACGGTGCCGTTGCCTTCGCAGGTAAGGCCATGCTCGGAGACTCGCCAGGCAGGAACGATTTCTTTGGGAACGGGGAGGAGGCCGGGCTTGGTGAGCGAACCGCGTCTGGGGGCGAAGCCAGACTCATTGACGGTGATGTCGCCTTCCGGAATCGAGGGATAGAAGTAGATCAGCTGTGCATAAAGTCGTGCACCACGGTGGGCTGCGGCCAGGTGTCGAGGATCCTGCGTTTCGCGATAGAGTTCGTAGAAATCCTTCCAAGCTGGCAACAGGTAGTCGAAGAACGTACCCTCGGCGGCGGCTTGGAAATCGGTGGGGACCTTGAGGAGTTCCGGTTCGGCCTTGGTGATCGCCGCCGCTAGCCATCGCTGCTCGCCGGTCGCCCGATAGCGCCAGAGGTCATTCTGCCAACTCCCGGCTGGGGAAACCCAATCCATATTCAGCGTGCGACTGACGCCGTGCAACCGCTCCAGACTCTGGCGAAAATACGGTGTGGCCCCACCCGAGAGGCGATGGAGGGCGGCCAGCTCGGAAAGTGGCATGGCCGGCCCTGCCATCCGCATCGAGGGGCGTTGGCTGGCTTTCATCGCCTCGTCATCCAGGGCAAAAAGGAATTTTTCCCGCGAAAGCAGGAACTCCAGAATGGGGATGCCTTGCTCGCGAAAGAGCTGTTCCTGGTCGGTGACAAAGGCCAAGCCGAGCGGATGCAACGAGCTGACATTCTTTACCGACCCGGCCGAGTCGGGATACTCAAACGCTTTGTTCGCAGGATCGAAATGACCCCACGGGCCAAGCAGCAGGTCAAGCATGTTTTCCAGGGCGGTGTTGAGCGAGGCGAGCGTATTCTCACGGAGATCGCGGAATCCGCACACCGTCCGCGCGACATGCTCGAAGGTTTCGCTGAGCGGTTTCGGCTGGGCAATCAGCGCCAGCTCGAATGGATACTGCATTCCAGGAGCGAATAGCGAGGTTTGCGTTCCAAGGAAGGGGGCGAAGAGCAGCGGTTGAGCCTCGCCATCGGCGTTCCGCACGGTTACGCCAAAACGCCGGGTTTGCGAAGTCGGCATGGCGAAAGGGAACTGGTGCGCCGATGCGAGCACGCCGCACGTACCGCCTTCCGTCTGTACCAGGCACCCCGGAATAGAGCAGATATCATCCGGAATGAGAAAACTTTCTTCGGGCAAACGCCGGCCATTCCATACCAGCGGCTGGAAGAGCTCGATTACCTCCGTCAGCGGCGCAGCGGGTGCGCCGGCATAGGCGACAGTCCACATTCCCGGCTGCCTGGGTGTGAAGGTATAACGCAATCGGCCAGAGGATAGCTCGGCATCCAGCTCGATCGCTTCGTGCGTGAACTTCCACCGCGTCACGTCGCCTTGCTGCTCGATGCTTGGATGAGTCAGCCTGATGACCTCACCTACCTTGAAAACGTCATGCTCGACCATTTCCTCGCCGCGCTTCCAACCGACAAGGTTATAAATAGGTCGTGTCCATTTCACCGGCGCGATGATGAGCGGTTCGCGCGAGTAAATCGCGATGAACTCGGGTTGGAAGGGGGGGGCGGCTCGAGCGGCTCGCAGCGACGGAATCAGAAAAAGCAAGGCCGAGATGGCGAAGAGTGGTTTCATCGTTTCCTTTTCCGATCTCAATGGGGGAAGGCAATCCCACCGGCAAGAGGTTCTGGACGCAGTTGGAAGCGGGCATCGACCGGGAGCGGCTCGCCGGCAGTCGCCTCGAGCCGTATCTGCCTGCTGCTTTAGCTTACCATCAAAAAGCCTTCGCTACCGGGCCCGCTGGTGACTGATCTTGGTTCCGTAGCGGCGGCGTTGTGGTCGAGTTCACCAAGGGCCAGACCGTGCTTCACGACGCGCCGCTGGAGGTGATCACCAATACCCCCAACGACGACTGGCACCTGACTAACTTACGTAATGAGATCAATCCTTCACCCGTTGGCCTGCCGGGCAAGAGGATTAAAGAGCTGGACTTCAGGCCGCTCGGTGGCGGGACAGGGATGATCGGTCTGCCGGGGGACTACACGCCGCCATCTCGCTTCGTCGGCGCCGTGCCCTTCGCCAAATAGGCTCGGCCTACGGAGACGGGCGCGAAGACGATGTACGAAACCTTTCGGATACTCGACAGCTTCAACGTTCCCTTGGGAGTGGCCGAGGGTGAGGCAAGCAAAACGAAAACCGAAGGGATGCGCAGTTCGACGATCTGGACCACGGCCTGCGACACCAAAACTCTCGTCATGCAGTACCATATGATGCACAACGACCGCGTGCGCCAGGTGGACTTGAACAAAATCGACTTTGCGGGGGCGAAGGAATTGAGTCGGCTACCGCTCGATCGGAACCAGTCCCAAGACATGAAAGAGGTGACGCCCAGACGATGAACCGGGCGCATCGATCGTTCTACCGGAACCGCGGTCCGCAGCGCTTCGACGCAGCGCCGGCGAAGGGGCAGGTCGCGCGGAGGATGAGGTGGTTCATTCGTTGAAATTCAGCAGGAGTTTGCGAGCGCCCTTCTGGATGGTGACCTCGCCGCTCTTCCAAGTCGACTGCACGAATGGACTGTCGTAAACCCGCTCCGGGGCCAGGTGGACCGGCTGGTCGTTCACCCGCGGCAGTTCTGTTTGATCGATGAAGAAAAGGAAGCGGTCGCCGCGAAGCCCCGTGTAGCTCATGCGTCCACCTTCGGTGGTTACCGGAAGTCCGAGGATAGCCGCTTGAAACGCTTCCCGCGTGGGAAACTCCGCCTTGGTGGCTGTTTCGATGATGACGGGCGAGAATGCATCGGAGCAGTGAAGCACCCATCCGCGAGCGCGGCCGTCCAGCGTGTCTGCCTCCGCGATGGCGTCTGGATCGCTGGGCTTTTTCCTGGGGGAGTCCGATGACTCCGAGGGAAGGAGGCGGGTATCGCCAGAGGTCACACACACCGCGGCCCACGCGCCCGCGGCTTCCGTGAAGTACCAGCCGCTTGCCTGGACCGGCTGAGTGAGACCCTCCTCGGAAATCCATACCCGCAGCTCATCGGCGTGCAGGCTGGTTTTGAGCTTCTGCGCGATCAGCGTGCCGCGACGCTGCACCCCCCACTGCTGGTTATAGGTACTGTGTTTTGTCTCGCAGTAAGGATAGAGGCGAGCCTGCGGGGATCCGCGAAAGATGACGCCATGCCAGCGGTTCTGCCCGCTGATGGCGGTCCAATCGGCACTGGGCCGCGCGGCGCTGAGCAAGGAACCCATGATGAAGTCAGGGGTACAGTAGCTATAGCGCACCAGACCACCACCCTCGGGTGCGGCGATACTCAAGCCCTTCTTTCGCTCGGCACCCGGCTGGGCAAGTCCTGGACGACGCTCACTAACCTCGTAGCTACCGCGACCTTTGACATCGAGCGCTAGCTCCATCACCAGATCGGGAACTTTCCATGACGAGGTGATGAAAGGCAGCATGCTCAAATGCTCGAACTCCGGCGGACCGATACCCAGTGTATACCAGGCCGCACGGCTGACAAAGCTCTCCCCGCGTTTGGCAGCGTCGGGATAGCATCGCGTCTTGGCTCCGCCGGAGATGCCATCGATCTGCTGTTGCGCCCACAGGGCCCACGAGAGTGTGATGTAGTCGCTGGCGAGACGCTTTAAGATCGGATCGTCGCTGAGATCATACAGGCAATAGACAGCGCTCAAGGTCGCCGAGGCATAGGACGGCGAATCAATCTCAATGGTCATGCCTTTGCGACCGCGTTCGCGAAGATACTCGCGGAGGTAGGTTGTCCAGGCCTCGCGATGGGCCGCGGCGGTGTAGCCATCATCCAACGGGCGATCGCGATATTCGGCGACACTGGCCAGGTAGTTGGTCACCGCCCAGCATGAAGCGAAATGATTCGCATGATGATTTTCCGAGTCGGTCATCGTCCAGGTGTGCGCATCATCCACCACGCTGGCCGCTACCGTCGACTTCACCTTGGCCCACTCCCACATCGTCGTCAGCAGGACGCGATAAGTCGCCTCGCTGAGTCGTCCGCGGGCGCGGGTTCCCTCCGGCCCGTAGAATTGCGCAAACTGGGCCAGGTACCGAATCGCCCCGGGAAAGCTGTGGATTTCCAAGAGAGTCTGCCGACGATCGAGATGATATCGGCACATCTCCTCCAGGGCTTGGTTGGCTTCCGCGAGCTGCTCATTCAGGTAAAACGCCCTCGAGGCAAAAAGGAGGGTCGATTGCACGTAGTAGCGAGTGAAGTCGCCGCGGCGGTTCCAATCCTTTTTGATCGGCGCTGGCGTAAACGGCTGACCCGACTGCTTGCGGAAAAACGCATCGCACCGCCAATCGCTCTCGGTGCGGATTTGCTGGATAGCCTCGGCAGAGAACGAGCCCCCCGCACTTTCAGCCACAAGTGCGCCCGGCGCTGCAAGTTGCAGGGCTGCGAGGAGGGTGAGGACGGGCATGGCGAAGTGAACTGGTTTCATGGGGGCATCTCCCGACGCTTCGCGAGAAGGTCATCGTAGAGTATGGTGACCGGCCATCGGCGGTAAGCTTCGCCCAATGGTTGATTGAAAAACGCAAGCATAGCCTATGGATCCCAAGGCTTGGGTTACCATCGCGGCTGATTTTTTCGTGGAGATCGTCGAGTTTGCCAGCTTTTTTCGCCAGCATAGGTACTGGCGGGTATTCCAGCGACGCCAGGCATCTCGGTGATGGCAGGGAATCTTGTTGGTTCCAGGGGCGAACCGGGATAATCGCCGATCGAAACTCGGATAAGATTGGAGGAGATCGAATCATCTCGAGGAACGAGGCAGCTTCGAGATAACCACCCTCGGTGTTTGTATTTGGTCGTGCGCTCCCTTCGCTGAACCTCAATTGTTATCCAAGCCATGAATCACTACCCCACTTTGCGCCGTGATTTCCTGCGTCATGCCAGTGCCGGCATGGCCATCGCTGGGCTGGTTCGTCCGGCCGCGGCGACCGAGAAACCAAACCTCATCGCCGGTATCGACAAAATCACCTTGCGCCGCGGACGGGATGGCAGCGGACCGACATGGTTTCATCCGCGAGCCTGCATGGTACCGCAAGCTTCAGCCCCTTGCGTCTTCATGACCCTGCAGACCATCACGGGCTCTGACTACTTTGGTCCCGTACACTGGATGACCTCGCCTGATTTCGGTCGAAGCTGGTCGGACCCGCAACCCGTGCCGCCGCTGGGAAGGGTCCGGCAAGCCAACGGCGGCGAGGAAGGGGTCTGCGATGTTGTTCCAGAATGGCATCCCCAGACACAGTCCGTGCTAGCCTTGGGTCACAATGTTTTCTACAACGGACCGAAGTTCTCTGCCGAACAACCGCCGCGTTGGCCGGTATATGCGGTGTGGCGCGATGGCCAATGGGGAGAGCGACGCAAGCTGGTGTGGGACGACCCGCGCGGAGCCTACATTTATTCGAACAATTGCGGCCAACGGGTGGTTCTCGACCACGGCGATATTCTGCTCGCCTTCACCCACGTGGGCGATAAAAGCCAGCCGCGTTCGGTTTCCAGCGTGATCGCCTCGTTTGATGGTCACCGGCTGACTGTCAAGCAAGTTGGACAAGAGATCCGGCATGACCAGGGCCGCGGGCTCCTCGAGCCGTCGCTGACCAGATTTCGAGGGCGATTCTTCCTGACGCTGCGGGCGGAAGATAACTACGGTTACGTGTGCGCCAGCGAGGATGGGTTGAACTGGACCGCCAAACAGCCTTGGGCCTGGGACGACGGCGAACCGCTGACCATGTCGACCACCCAACAGCATTGGCTGGTACACTCCGAAGCTTTATGGTTAGTGTATACCCGCAAAGACGCTAGCAACACCAACGTGGTGCGGTGGCGCTCACCGCTTTGGATGGCACAGGTAGATCCAGCTTCCTTGAGGCTGCTTCGCGACACCGAGCGGATTGTCTTGCCGCTGGTGGGCGATGGCGTTCATGACCCGGACCGCGTCGCCATCATGGGGAACTTCCATCCGATCAACGTTTCACCGGAGGAATCGTGGGTGACGGTCGGCGAGTGGCAACCAAAAAACGGTATCCAGGGCGATTTGCTGCTTTCCCGGATTCGCTGGAGCGTACCCAACGCCTTGGTTGCGCAGCCGCCTTCTTCGGAGCCACCTTTTATCTCGCTGTTTAACGGCAAGGACCTGAGCGGTTGGACGACTCGGGATCCTGAAAATAGATCGTGGAGTGTGGTCGATGGCGTCATCGACTGCAATCCACAAGGCACCCCGAGAGGGGACCAAAACCTGTGGAGCCAACGGGAGTACCAAGACTTCGAACTTTGGATTGACTGGCGGATCAAGGAGAGTCCGTATATCAATACCCAGGCCCGGATCATCCTCCCCGATGGCAGCTATCAACAAGACGATTCCGGTAAGTTGATCCCCCTCACCGTCCCCAATGCCGACTCGGGGGTCTTCCTTCGCGGCCAGCATAAATCGCAGGTCAATATCTGGTGTTGGCCGGTTGGCTCTGGCGAGGTCTGGGGCTATCGCACCGACCCAGCTTTTTCCAAGGAGATTCAGGCCGGAGTGACGCCGAAGGTCAATGCGGATCGCCCCGTCGGCGAATGGAATACCTTCCGCATCGTGTTGCGGGGCGATCGACTATCGGTAACGCTCAACGACCAACTCGTCATCGATCACGCCCAACTCCCTGGTATCCCCAGGCAGGGGCCGATCGCCTTGCAGCATCATGGTGAACGGAAAGACGGCGACTGGGGGGCATCGCTCATGCAGTTCCGTAATCTTCGTATCCGCGAGTTGTCCGAAGAATAACTGGGAATTGGCGTTGTTGAGCAGGAAGTCGCTCAGCTCATTCTCTACCTTTGCGGCCAACAGGTGCCGGTGCGGCCACGACGAGTTCGATTGAGCAACCGACAGCCTGCCAACGGTCTGTTTTTTTTGCTAAGCTTCTTTCTGAAGTTGCCTGGTGCCTGGAAGTTCCTGGTGCGGGCAAGCGATTGAGATTTCGAGGAGTGGACCATGCCGTTTCATCTTTCGCGTCGCGGTTTTCTTGGAGGAGCCTTGGCAACCTCGACGAGTATGGTTGCCCTACGGTCGGTGGCGGGTACCGTCAGCGAAGTCGATCCTGATTTGTTCGCCGTATTGAATGATTCGCATGTCTCGGAAAATACGGCCCGGGCTCCCAATGGACAAAACATCTCCGATAATCTTCGGCATGCAGTAACGTATCTCCTTGGATTGAAACGACAGCCGGCTGCAGTATTGATCAACGGTGATCTCGCGCACAACCAAGGCTTACGAGGCGACTATCAGCAATTCACTGCCTTGATCCAACCGCTGGTCGCGGCGGGTATCGAGGTGCACATGACCCTGGGCAACCATGACGATCGTGAGATGTTTTTAGAAGTACTCGTCGAGCATACAGCGATTGCGTCGCCGGTGACATCCAAGCACGTAGCTATCGTCGCCGGGCAGCGGGCCAATTTCTTTCTCTTGGATTCATTGAAAACGGTGAACCAAGCTGCTGGCGAGTTGGGCGAGGAGCAGTTGGCCTGGTTGACGAAAGCCCTGGATCAGCGAGCCGACCGCCCGGCGATCATCGTGGTGCACCACGATCCGCAATTTACTCCCAACGGTCCGGATGCCAAATTCACCTGGAGTGGACTCACCGATGCGAAATCGTTGTTTGATTGCCGAGGCGTCAGGTGAAAGCTTACTTCCATGGGCATATTCACCGATGGGGACTCCAAAAGAAAGGCGACCTGCATCTCGTCAATACTCCGGCCATCGGTTGCGTCGCCCAGGATGGACCGGCGACCACCGGCTGGACGATGTGCCGTCTCCGCGACGACGGCGCGACACTGACCACCTATACCGTGAACGGCACGCATCCTTGGCACAACCAAAGCTACGAGCTGGAATGGCGCAGCTAGTTCGGTGGCCACAACCGTGGCGGGAGGAATTCCGCAGCCGAGGCGTCGATCGCAGCGCGAGCGCGTGGTCGTAAGGAAAGTCGCGAACCCATCAGCACCCGCCCTGGCGCTTGCAGAGTGTCTCGGGGGATGAATCGCCTTATGGGTGGTGGTTTCGTGCTCTTGATCCCTCGCTGACGCTTCGGGTTGTGATGGGACTCATGCAGTCAGAATCCGCATTTCCGCGCGGTGTTTCACAACCCGAAGCGTCAGC
>JBILTQ010000260.1:0-8011 GCA_044371435.1 Pirellulaceae bacterium
GGTGGTTTGGGCTCGACGTCCGGTGGCTCATGCCGAGGAACCGGAGGATGGCCGGTTTGAGCCGGTGGCTTGGCCTCGCCGTCCAGCCTCGCCGTCTGCACGGACCGCTTGGGTAGCCGCTCCCCTGGGCGGCGCGGGTAGGGCCGGATGTCTCTACCGCGACAGGGTTACCTCGCCGCCACGGCTTTGCCCCGATTCCAGTAGATGACGGCGTTGTGGGTAGCTCGACCAACAGCCACGATATCGATGTCCCCGTCCTGATCGAAATCCCCAGTCGCCAGGTCCTCGACCGCGACTTGCCCCGGTTCGATCAGCGTCCTTTGCCAGCTTCCTTGCTCCGGCGCGATCGGATCGTAGAGGCGCACACCGGCCCGATGTTGGTCGTCGAGCGTATCCCGAACGCCGATGATCAGTTCCTCGTCGGCGTCGGTATCCAGGTTAGCGCAAGCCACCGCGTGCCCCCACTTGAGTTGTTCATCCAATACATGTCGCGGCCAAAGTTGGTCGGAAGCCCACCCCCCTTCCGCTTCGGTGTAGACAACCACGCGATCGCCATGCCATGGTTCGATCGTCGCCAGATAATTCCTGCCCCCGCTCCGGCCTCGGCGAATCTCGCTGGCACCGATTGCCGGCGCCGTTCCAGGCTGACCGGCTCCCAGATGGCGGCGGGCCGTCTTTCCCTCGACGAATTCCAGCAGCGTCACCCCTTCGAAGCTAGCGGCCAGCAGAGCCTGTCGACCGGTTTCGAGCTCAACCACATCCAGGTTGTGCATCACGTGCAGTTGCTCGTCGATCACCGACATCGACCAGGGGCCCACCGGATTTTTGCGATCGGGCGTGAAGGCCAACAAGCGAACACCGGTTTCGGCGAAGGCCGGCGCTCGGCTGCGGCGGCCTTTGAGGGGAGCGACGATCAGGTCGAGTTGGCCATCGCGATTCCAATCCATCCATCGCATCCGATGCGTGGTGGGTTCCTCGGCCAGCGGATGGTAGCTCCAAGGCTGGCGTGGGTCCGGCGGTGAATGCAGCCAGCCGATACTACCGCCGGAATCGCTATTGTTGAACTGCCAATCGCGACCGACCGCAAAATCCACCCGACCATCGCCGTCGATATCGTGGGCTGCAAAACAGACGTTGTCGTTGGCCGCCGAAGGATCCGCGTGGATGATATGGCATTGCCAGTGGGGGTTCTCCAACCAGAGGAAGCGTTTGCTGTCGACAATCGCGATATCCAGCTTGCCGTCGCCGCTGAGATCGATCGGCAGGACCGCGTACCCGACTCCCAATTCGACCGGCAGCACCTCGCCCCGCCAGACCGGTTCGGCGGCATGGATGGTCGGCTGTCCAAGGTAGCATCCGAAGACCGCCAAGTAGCTCACGACCAGGCGTTGAACCTGGAGCGGGGGAAAGGAAATGGTGCGCATCATGAGTGGTCAGTGGGAGACTGGGGACAAGAGGCAGGACGCGAGGCGACTGAGCTTAGCTTGGCTCAGTCTGCCTCGACAGAGTCCCCATGATAACCGCAAATGCGCGACGAGTGGGTTTCGAGCCGACGAGAAGCCGGCTCGGCCGACGGAGCCCAGCCTGGTCAGCCTACGCGCAGGGCTGCGGACGACACTTGTTGGGTGGAAGGCTGGAGCTTCAGCGATGAGCGGTCGCCGGCTGGAACAACTCCAGGGCATATCGCATGTTCACCGCATCCCAGTCTTCGCCGTCGCTGTTCACACCTTTCTCCGTCTCCAGGTACATCGGTAGTCGTCGCAGCGCGGGATGGTTGATGAAGCGGGCCAGGCCGGCTGGGGTCAGCGTCCCCTGTCCGAGGTGCTCATGGCGATCGACGCGACTGCCCACCCCTTTCTTGCTGTCGTTGAGATGGATGGCTTCGATAACATCGAGCAATCCCAAGCGGCGGAAATCGTCGATCAGACGCTCCAAACCCTCGGCCTGCGACAGGTCGTAGCCCGCGGCGTGCGCATGGCAACTGTCGAGGCAAAGCCCGAGGTACGCGGGGCGTTCCAGGCCGTCGTAAATGGCAGCCAGCTGTTCCAGCTTCCAGCCCAGCGCCGATCCTTGTCCGGCGGTGTTTTCCAAGAGCAGGTGGGCCCGTTGCGGGCCGGCTTGTTCATGGGCGGCCAGGATGCCGCGGCGGATGCGAGCCAAACCTCCCTCCTCGTCATGGTCGGTCGCCGAGCCGGGATGGAGGACCAGCCCGTCCAGTTGGAGGGTTTCAGCCCGACGCCATTCCTCGGCCAAGGAGTCGACCGATTTGTTCCAAAGTTCCGGGTTGGGCGAGGCTAGGTTGATCAGGTAAGAGGTATGGGAGATCGGCCGCACTAGGGTATACCGTTCGATGGCCGCCAGGAACCTGCCCGCTTCCTCCTCGCTGATCGGCTTGGCCTTCCACTGGTTGTTATTCTTGGTGAAAAGCTGCACCGTCCTCATCCCGAGTTGCCCGGCGATCTCGGCCGCGCGATGGTAACCGCCGGCCGTCGAAGTATGAGACCCGATCAGAAGCGTTTCGCCGGACGAGACTTGGGTTTTCATCGGGAAACTCTAGGTTTCGTCGGGAAAATCGGGAGGGACGATCGAACAAGGCTGTAGCTGAAACAGCCCGTCGCGACTACATTGTATGCCGGTTTTGTTTCCATACCTACCCGCCTTCGACCTGCTAACCGAGGTTTGACATGCTGCCTGCCCGCCTCCGTGTTTCCTTGACTCTCGCCCCTTCTCGGACACGCCGCGCTCTACTGCTTCTGCTCCCTATGTGCTTCCCGGCCATGATGGCCTTGGCTGAAACCAACAGCTGGCATCAATGGCGAGGTCCTCAACGCGACGGGCATGCTGCCCCGCAAAGCCTGCTGAAGGAATGGCCAAGCGGTGGACCCAAGATGGTCTGGGAATATAAGAATCTCGGGATGGGCTTCTCGACGTGCAGCCTGGCCGATGGCAGGTTGTATACGATGGGGGCTCGCGACCAGGCTTGCCATGTGGTTTGTCTCGATGCCAAGAGCGGTCAACTCCTCTGGGAAAAGTCGATCGATGGGGTCGCCGGTGATAGCGATTACAACACGGGTTGGGGGGTTGGTCCGCGCAGCACCCCAACCATAGTCGGGGAGCACTTGTTCGCTCTCAGCGATCTCGGAAAGCTGGTCTGTTTGAAGTCGGCCAGCGGCGATGTCGTCTGGAGCGTTGATCTCGTCAAAGACTTCGGCGGGAAAGTTCCCAAGTGGGGATACAGCGAATCGGTGCTGGTCGATGGTGATCGGGTCATTGTGATGCCCGGCGGCAAGAACTTCCTGGTCGGCTTGGATGCGAAAACCGGCCAGCAGGTGTGGGGGAGCAAAGGGATCGAGATGTCGGCCCACTACGTGTCGGCGATCAAGTCAAATATCGGTGGGGTGGAGATGTACATCACCGCCAGTGAGAAAGGCTTGTTAGGGATCGATGCCAAGAGCGGCGAATTGCTGTTCCAGAATGACTCGACCGCGAACGGGACGGCGGTGATCCCGACCCCGATTGTCTCCGGAAACATCATCTACCATGTGTCGGCTTATGGGGCGGGAAACTGCGCGGTCAAAGTCAAGGTCGAGAATGGCAAGGTGGAAGCCGAGCAACTCTACCATCACAAGACCAAGTCGATGGAGAATCATCACGGCGGCGTGATCCTTCACGATAAGGCGATCTTTGGCTTCAGCAAGACCGATCGCGGCGTTTGGATGGCTCAGGACTTGGTGTCGGGCGAGGTCCTGTGGAGCCAGAAAATCGGCAGCAACACCAGTGGCTCGGTGGCCTTTGCCGATGGCATGCTCTACTGCTACAACGATAAGGATGGAACCTGCTATCTGGTCGAAGCCTCCCGCGACGGCTGGAAGGCTAAGGGGGAATTGAGCTTACCCGAGCAGACGAAGATCGAGCGGGGCAAGGGGGCGATTTGGGCTCATCCCATCGTCTCCGATGGGATGCTCTTTATCCGCGACCAGGATCTCCTGTTTGCTTACGCGATCGCCCGCTGACGCCCCGCGTCCTGCGTGAAACCGCCAACACGGTCGCCGGAAGGAACACGGAAGCAATGACTTTAGCCACGGAAGAATTTCTTGGACGGCTGATCGCCAACATGGAATCGGTCGTCCTGGGAAAGCACGATGTTGTTCAGCTGAGTCTGGTGGCCTTGCTGGCGGGTGAGCATATCCTTTTGGAAGATGTGCCGGGGGTCGGCAAGACCTTGATTGCCAAGGCTTTGGCCAAAAGCATCGAGGGGCAATTTTCTCGGATCCAGTTCACGCCGGACTTGTTGCCGAGCGACATTCTGGGCAGCAGTATCTATCACAGTGCGACTAGCCAGTTCAGCTTTGCCCCGGGGCCGATCTTCGCCAACGTCGTCTTGGCCGATGAGATCAACCGAGCGCCGCCGCGAACGCAAGCTGCCTTGTTGGAGGCGATGAGCGAGCGGCAAGCCAGCATCGACGGGACGACCCATCTGATGCCTCAGCCGTTTATGGTCATCGCTACCCAGAATCCTTTCGAATTCGAGGGGACGTACCACTTGCCGGAAAGCCAGTTGGATCGCTTCCTGTGCCGGATCGATGTCGGCTATCCCGCCCGCGATGCCGAACGGGCCGTGTTGCGGTCGCACAAACTAGGGGAACCGGTCGAAAACTTGGCCAGCGTCGTCTCCCTCGATGACTTGCGGTCGGCCAGGGAGCAGGTACGGCAGGTCCAATTGGAGGATTCGGTGCTCGACTACCTCCAGGACGTCGTCGATGCGACCCGTGGTTGCAAAGACTTACTGTTCGGCGTCAGCACCCGCGGGGCATTGAATTTTTATCGGGCTTGCCAAGCCCGGGCCTTGCTCAACCATCGTGCCTACGTGATTCCTGACGATGTGAAGTCGCTAGCGGTGCCGGTGATCGCCCATCGGGTAGTGCCGCGCGGGATGAGTGCCGGTAGCGATCGTAAATTGGTGGAGAAGCTGATCCAACGACTGCTTGAGAGCATCCGTGTCCCTGTTTAAGCGATTGGCGGCCAATTGGAAACATTCCGACGCTTCGTTGGGAAGGGGGGGCGAGCGGACGCGAATCCAAATCACCCGTGAGGGCTGGCAATTTATTTTTATGCTGGCTTTCATCGTTTTCGCTGCCATCCTTCAGAATATCAATCTATTGATCCTGATGGCCGGAGCCTTGGCGGCGATGCTTTTTTTGCAATGGCGGCTTACGGTGAGGACGCTGGCTGGAATCCGGGTGCAGCGACAGTTACCGGCAGAGGTCGAAGCGCGGACAGCCTTTCCGGTAGCTTTGGAGTTGTACAATGCCAGTCGCTGGCTGGGCTGCTGGCTGCTAAACATCCATGACGAGGTGGCCTCGGGGCCAGCCACGCGCGATCGTCGTGCTCCAGGCAGTCCATGGACGACGCTGCTGGAATGTCTTTTGCCGCAACAGCACCAGGTGGTGAAGTATCAGTGCCAGGTCCCTACTCGCGGCCGCTATCACCTCAGGGGATTGCAGCTTTCGACGCGTTTCCCTTTGAGTTTGATGCTCGGGAGATGTGGGGTCGAGTTGCAGGATGCCTTCGTCGCCCGGCCCAAATCCGGCCAGTTACTTCCCGGTTGGAGGCGGGTATTGCAGTTGCCGGTGAGCGGCCAAAGCCAGTATCGGTCGCGCCATGCCGGGTCGGATGGAGATTTCTATAGTCTGCGCGATTATCGACTCGGCGACCCCCTCCGCCTTGTTCATTGGCGGACTTCGGCCAAACGCGATCATCTCGTCGTTCGCCAATTGGAGCGGCTGGAGTTTCGGGCGCTGCATCTGATCGTCGACTTCCACCGTGATGCGGAACTGAGTGAACTGGTGGCCGAAGTGGCAGCTACGATCCTGGAGCACATCGTGATGGAGGAAAAAAGCCAGGCGATGCTGACCCTGGTGGGCCCAGACCCCAAAGCCTGGTCGGTCCAATCGCGGCCTCAGTTGGCGGTGGCCCTCAACGAACTGGCGGTCGCCGAGGTGCAAAGCGAGGATTGGCTAAGTGCTACGCTCCGCTTTGTCCAGCGTTCCCAAGCGACGAGGAATCCGGCCTTGGTGATTACGACCCGGGCGGTAGCCAACCGGGCTGCGGCCGACGATCCCCTCGCGGTGAAAGGCGGGGGGGAGCCGGTGTCGATCGCCGGCTTGGAGTTCGACTCCGACGGGCGGGCGATCCATCCCGTGTGGTTGAGTGTCCAGGACAGCCTGTTGCTCGAATGCTTTACGCGAGGTTGAGGATGTCATCGACGGTCGTGCTTCCTTCGAAGAGTTATCAACCCGGGGTCACCTTGGGCTTCTCGCTGATGTCGTTGATGGCCGCGGTGATGCTTGGGATCGGTCGGCAGTCGCTGACGCTGCCGATCTTGATTATCGCGATGCTGCTGGTGTCGCATTTCGTTACCGACCGTTGGGGATGGTTCCGGATCCGTCGTTTGACCGGGTACTTCGGGATGCTGGCCGGGGCTGCCGCGGCTTTGTACGGTTATTGGTTGGATCAGCACAGCCGAGTGCATTACGGAACGGCCAACTTGAATGCCGTGTCGAATATGCTGGTCTACATCCAGCTGCCGCTGATGTTCCAGCGCAAGGATATCCGGCTTTTCGAGCACTGGGGGGTGTTCTTGATCCTGGAGTTCGTGGTCGCGGCGCTGCTGAATGACAATGCTCTCTTTGGCGTGCTCCTGATCCCGACCCTGGTCATCGGTTGTTCGGCGCTGATCCTGTTGGCTGCCTACATCTCGCAGTCTTCGGAGGAAAGTCCGAGGACCGGCACCGAGGCTTGGTCACTGCAGGGCTGGTGGCAGCGGTGGCGGGGAACCGGGGCCAAAGCCGTGGCCTCGGGGATCCAGTTGCAAACTTTGAGCGAACCGCAGAGCGATCACGGCCTGGCGGCGGGTCGGGTGGTGGGGCTAGGCAGTCTCTTGACCGCTGGTATCTCGCTCTTCGCCTTGCTGTATTTTTTCGGGTTGCCGCGTCTACACACCGGGGCTTATGAGGGGTTGGGAATCAGTCGCCCCCTGGTCGGGTTCTCGGGAACGATCCAGCTGGATGACATCGGTGAATTGATGGCCAACGATGAGCTGGCGATGCGGCTGATGATGAAAGATCAGTTTTCGCATCTCCCCTACCAACCGCTGGAACCACCCTATATCCGCGGCGTGATCGCCGATCTCTATGTCGGGCGCGGGGTTTGGAAAACACTTTCGAGGAGCGGCACATCGAGGAAGAGCTTGTTGATCAATCAACTCCGGGACGGGCTGGACACGGGCGGGCAAACGATCGAGGTCACCATCCATGAGCAGACGCGTTTAGGGGCGGTGCAATTTTCCATCCCGCCGTTCTACACCGAGATCGGAGAACCGAAGCTCGATTTCCAACCGGACTCCTGGTGTCTCGAGGATCGGCTGTTCCTCGATAGCCGTCTCCAGGTGCGCCAGCGATACCAGTTCACGACCCTCGCCTTTCAAGAATCACGCCAGGTGCCGTTCCTGGTGGAGCCGGTGGATCTGCAACGAGCTGACGGTGCGGCCATTCGATCTGCGGGGGTCGATGATCCAGCCCGGTTGTTGGACTACGGTGAACCGCAGCGATTTTCCGGTTTGATCGCTTTACGCGACCGGATCCTCGCCGGGGCTCAGGCTACCAGCGCGCTGGAAAAGGTGATGGCCCTGGAAGATTACTTGGCTTTCTCCAACGATTTCGAGTACTCGCTGTTACCCGCCGTCGATCATCAAAACCACCTGGATCCGATCGAGGATTTTGCCGCCAACCATCGCCGAGGGCATTGCCAGTATTTTGCCTCGACCTTGGCGATCATGTTGCGAACGATGGGGATTCCAAGCCGGATCGTGCTCGGTTTTCGCCCGTCGGAATACAATGACGTCGGCAACTTCTTCGCTGTTCGTCAGCGGCATGCCCATGCCTGGGTCGAAGCTTACCTCTCGCCAGCCATGATTCAGGAATCGGAGATTTCCTTGCCGGAGTGGGTGAGC
>JBILTQ010000532.1:0-2983 GCA_044371435.1 Pirellulaceae bacterium
AAGGTTCGAATGCCGGGGGGAGTTTGCGGCAGGGGGCTGGGGCCAGCCAAGCCTACGAAGCGATCGAGCAGTTCTGGGAGGAAGGGATCATGCGGTTCGACAGCAGTCGGCAACCCACCATGCTCGGAATCTTCGCCAGCAGCGGCAACGGTCCGGTGGCTTCGGCGCTGCGGGCGATGGAACGCTTTTATCTGCTGCTGCAGAATCGGAACCTGGCCACCGTCAATTTCACCAGCGAGCAGTGGTTTTCCTGGCCCCTGGTCATCAGTCTCTGCTTGGCGGCAGCGATCGCGTTGCTCCTGATTCGCTATCGCGCACCGCTGGCGAAATTTTGCGTTGAGTGGCTGACGTGGCGTCGCCGCCGGCATCCCACCGACCTCCAGCAGGTCTCGTTACAGTTCTTTCGCCGCGCGATGGTCGCGCTCGCCAAGCTCGGCTGGCAGCGGCCAGTGCATCAGACGCCGCAGGAATTTGTCCTCCTGATCCAAGCCTGGATGCGGGCACGGCCAGAGTTCTGCGCCACCACCCCCGGCGATCTTCAGCAGCTCGTCGAGACCTATTACCGCTTGCGCTATGGTCGCGGTGAAGGCCTATCCGCCCAACAGCAAGGGGAACTCGACCGGATCGTCCAGCAGCTCGAGGGGTTGGCCAAGCAGTACCCGCAGTTGGCAACCAAGGTTGCGATGGTTCATCGAGGGTAGCGACTTACTCATCGAGGGTCGCGACCTCACCTCCCTGACGCGACCCGATGCTCCACCATACCCCGCGCTCGATCTGATCCGGGACGAAGCGGACGCTGGCATCCGCCATGACCAGCGTCATCCCGCCGCGATGCCGACTGCCGGCGGTCACGATATTGTTCCCATTTCCCTCGCCACCATAAATATGACAGCTCCGCTCATTCGGGGGAAAGACATGCATGTAGGTATTGCCGGCCACCGACCACCCCGAAATCCAGCTGCGACCCAGCGGTCGCGAGTAGGCTGCATCGGGTTGGCTGACGCCGGCGCAGTAGTTGATCCAACGCTCGAGGGTGCGAGGGACAGCGGACCCGCCGCAATAGGAGAACATCCCCTTGGGATGCCGTTCAATGGCCGCGTAGAAAGAGCCGAACGGGGATTGGGTTGGTTCGATGCTGTTGATCACCCGTTCCCCGAACAAGGCGGTGGTCGAGGTCCCATCGAGGAAGTCACGACTGCCGACCCGCTCCACATGCCAGGGGTCGGGGAATTTGGCGTTGTAAAGACCGATGGCTCCGTTGGTCTGTTCCGCCGGGTTGGACTGGTTGGACAAGCTCGCCCCTTTGGGCCAGCCGACATTCGCCGCATAGGAACCCGGGGCGATGACCGCACTGCCGAAGGCATTCGAGTCTGGGACTGGGTCGGACGGACAAAGCAACATCGCCAGTCGCTGCCCGGCCGCTTTGGCATTGGGGTGATGCGAAGAGAGCGTGACCACCTCATAATCGCCAGCCGAACGCTGGTTAGCGGAATCCGCCAGGCCGACTCGATGATCGAGGCTCTCGTAGACTGAGGTCTGGTCGAGCATCGGAAGGAGGGGGACAGTCCAGCTAGAAAAGCCCGATTGGCAGAACTGCGACGAGGGTTTGGCGCCGGTATACTGGGTTGGGAAATAACCGAAGCTCGACTCGTAATTATGGACGGCCAGGGCCAGCTGTCGCAGCTGGCTCGAGCATTGCAATCGCCGGGCCGCCTCCCGCGCCTGTTGGACTGCCGGCAACAGCAAACTAGCCAGGATCCCGATGATGGCGATCACCACCAGCAATTCAATCAGGGTAAAGGCCGACCGCCCTCGGCCAGCGGCAGCCAGCCGCGAAATCAGACCATGGTTCCCGGCATCGATCACCATCCTCAAACTCCTAGGCCTTACCCACCCAAGCTCGTTTAGCTATCCGTAATTAGATGCATAAGAATTGCATCGCAGACCTTAGTTGTAGCTGCCTTTGCCAGGATTCTCAAGTTGACTCGGCGGTCGTTCCTGGAGAAATCCGTGAATTTTTCCGATCAGGCAAAGGTGATTACTTGCAACACGTTTGCATTTGGCTTAATTTATCAGCGTCAACTATTGGACGAGCCGCGTCGGCCGGGAGAGGTACTCGCCGGTTGAGCTTACGGTTGGTCGTTCCGCGGTTGCAGTCGTCTTGGCCTGCCTGTTTCCTTGGTTTTTGGGGATAATCATCATGCGTTTTTGGGACCGAGCGGCATTTGCCTGCTTCTGCCTGGTGCTGACGGCGACCACGGGGCCTTCCGCCATGGGCGGGATGGCTTGGATCGATGGGCATGGCGATATCAGTGTGAGCTATGAACTGGTCAACCCGCTGAACCCGGCCGGGCCGCGGGTGCTTGGGAGCCACTGGCACCTCGGGGACGGTGCTGGGGCAGAGGTGATCGGTTTGCCGCCGATCTTCGATCAGGAGTTTGAAGCGGATGAAATCGTGCCGGTGGTCCCGCTCACTTCCAGTTTCACCAATCCTGGCGGGGCTGGCTGGAATTTCCTCGGGGCAGCCCCGGGAGCTACCGTCTACCTGTTGCCACAAAATAATCCACCCAGCACGGTGATCCCCTTCGTCGGGCTTTCGGCGGAGGAGTTGACATCTGCCGATTGGTCGGGGCTGAGTTGGTCCCTGTCGCTCCTCCCTTCCTCGGCCGGGAATTTTTCGATCTTCCAAGCGGGGTTCCCCAACCCGAATGTTTTGTTCTCTTCGACCAGCGGCCCAGCCAGCTTCCCGGTACCTGCCGGGCATGACCACGCGAACTACGCCTTCACCGCCCCAGGGATGTATGCGGTCGATTGGACTGTCAGCGGGACGCATGCTATCGATGGCTTCCAGTCCTCCACCGCGACCTTTCGCTTCTTCGTCGGCGATGCGGCGGCGGTTCCCGAGCCTTCCTCGCTAGGGTTGGTTACCGTCTCGCTGCTGCTGGGGTTAGGGCGACGCCGCCAACGGAGCGGAAGGATGAGC
>JBILTQ010000616.1:0-11024 GCA_044371435.1 Pirellulaceae bacterium
TCGAGTGGCTGAAGAAGCCGGGCGACAAGGTCGGCCGCGGTGAGTCGGTGCTCGTGGTCGAGTCCGACAAGGCCGACATGGACGTGGAGTCGTTCAACGAGGGCTATCTGGCGGTGGTGCTGATGCCTGCCGGCGGTACCGCGCCGGTGGGCGAAACCATTGGTCTGGTCGTCGAAACCGAAGCGGAGATCGCTGAGGCCCAGGCCAAGGCCCCTTCCGGCGGTGCCGCCACTTCTGCACCGGCCGCCCCCGCTGCTGCCGCAGCACCTGCTGCTGCTCCGGCTCCGGTGGCCCCCGCTCCTGTGGTGGTGCCGGCTCCCGTGGCCGTACCAGCCGTGCCTGCTCCGGTGGCCAATGGTCGGGTGATCGCCAGCCCCCGCGCCAGGAAGCTGGCCAGCCAGCACGGCGTCGCTCTCGAGAGCCTGCGGGGCAGCGGCCCCCACGGCCGCATTCAGGCGGACGATGTGGAGCGCGCCCTCGGTCTCACGGTGGCGGTGCCCCGGGTGGCGGAGGGCACCGGGCCGGCCGTGACGGCCACCGGCGGTGGCAACGGTGCTGCGGCTGCGGCCCCTGCTCCGGCCGGTGAGGCCTTCGGGCGACCCGGTGAGAGCGTGAGCTTCAACACGCTGCAGAACGCGGTCAACCGCAACATGCTGGCCAGCCTGCAGGTGCCCAGCTTCCGGGTGGGTTACACGATCACCACCACCAAGCTGGATGCCTTCTACAAGCAGGTGAAGGGCAAGGGCGTCACCATGACTGCCCTGCTGGCCAAGGCCGTGGGTGTGGTGCTGGCCCGCCATCCCCAGGTGAATGCCGCCACCAGTGCCGATGGCAGCGCCATGGCCTTCCCCGCGGCGGTGAACGTGGCCGTGGCCGTGGCGATGGAGGACGGCGGTCTGATCACGCCGGTGCTGGCCAACGCCGACAAGACGGATATCTATTCCCTGGCGCGCAACTGGGCCGATCTGGTGAACCGTGCCCGCAGCAAGCAGCTGCAGCCGGATGAGTACAGCACCGGCACCTTCACCCTCTCCAACCTCGGCATGTTCGGTGTGGATCGCTTCGATGCGATCCTGCCCCCCGGCACCGGCGCGATCCTGGCGGTGGGCGCCTCCCGCCCCACCGTGGTGGCCGGCAAGGACGGCTCGATCCGCGTGGCCAACCAGATGCAGGTGAACCTCACCTGCGATCACCGCGTGATCTACGGCGCCCACGCCGCCGCCTTCCTCAAGGATCTGGCCCAGCTGATCGAAACCAACCCCGAAAGCCTGGCGATCTGATCCACACTTCGGCCGCGCCCAACGCATCGGTCCGAGGTAGGCCTGCCCATGTCGACTGATCCGCTCGATCAGCGCCTGTCGAGCTATGTCTTCGATCTGCCGGAGACGTTCATCGCCCAACGCCCCGTGGAGCCGCGCCATGCCGCACGGCTGCTGGCAGTGGCGCCTGCGCCGGAGCTCTCGAGCCCCTTCCCCTGCCGCCACCTGACGGTGTGGGATCTGCAGCAGGAGCTCAGGCCTGGCGATCTGGTGGTGGTGAACAACACGCGCGTGCTCAAGGCTCGCCTGCAGGCGCGGCGCCCCACTGGGGGTGCTGTGGAGCTGCTCGTGCTTGAGCCTGTCGCCGCCAGCGACTGGCTCTGCCTGGCCCGACCCGCCAAGCGTCTGCAGCCGGGGGAGGTGCTGCAACTGGAGCATCCGGATCAGCCGCCGATCGGCCTGGAGATCGTGGCGATCGATCCGGCCAGCGGCGGACGCGTGGTTCGCTTCCCGGCGGACTGCACCAGCCCCGAGGCGATCGAGGCGCTGCTGGCTCGCTACGGCTCGATGCCGCTGCCGCCCTACATCCATCAGCACAGCGACGACGACGACAGCCGCTATCAGACCCGCTATGCCTCCCGCCCGGGAGCCGTTGCGGCACCAACGGCGGGCCTGCATCTCAGCGATGCGCTGCTGAGCGCGATCCGAGCGCGCGGCGTGGAGCTGGCCGAGGTGACGCTGCACGTGGGCCTCGGCACCTTCCGGCCGGTGGAAACGGAGGACCTACGCCATCTGGAGCTGCACAGTGAATGGGTGGAGGTCTCGCCTGCGCTGGTGGCGGCGGTGGCTGCCTGTCGCGCGCGTGGTGGCCGTGTGATCGCCATCGGCACCACCAGCGTGCGCAGCCTGGAGGCGGTGGCCCAGCTTCATGGCGGCGAGCTGCAGCCCCACTGCGGCCCGGTGAACCTGGTGATCCAGCCGGGCTATCGCTTCGCGGTGGTGCAGGGGTTGCTCACCAACTTCCACCTGCCGAAGAGTTCGCTGCTGCTGCTGGTGAGTGCGCTGATCGGACGCCGCCGCCTGCTCGATCTCTACGAGCAGGCCAAGGCTGAGGGCTACCGCTTCTTCTCCTACGGCGATGCGATGTGGATCCCGCCGGAGGCGGTGCTGGAGTCGGCGGCGCCAGGGCTGGTGAGGCTATCCCCAGCCCCATGAGGGCTGGGTTCAGTTCTGCAGCTGGATATTTGGAGTGACCACCTGATAACCCCAGCCCCCGACCTGGTTGTTGAAGGTCTGGTTGTTGAACAGGTCGGAGTAGATCGCACTCCAGTTGGAGAGACCGCCATCTCCCAGGCCCACGCTGATCACCTTGACGTTGTCCGGACTGCCGCTTGCCGCTGCGGTGCGATCGAGGGCTGCATTGAGCTCCCGTTGGTTCTGGCCCCAGATGTCCACACCATTGGCCGTGGGCACTTTGATCGGCGTGCCGTTGCTCAGATAGCGTAAGCCTGAAGAGGTGATTGGATCACCGCCCAGATTGGCATCGGTGGGTAGGGCCACATTGACGCCGCTCCAGCCTTGGCCGAATTCGGGCCGGTTGTCCCACCAGGGACGCCTCTCCGGACGACCGTCGGTGAGCAGCCCCACGTAGGTGAGGGTGTCGGTGGTCACCGAGGAGAGTTCGTCGTTCAGTAAGTCCTTGAGCGCCGTGAGCGCCCCCAGCATTTCCGTGCCGCTGTAGCGGTTGCCGGGAGTGCCCGGGGCTGTATAGGCATCCAGGTTGCCGGGTGCAGGCAGGCCTCGCGCGATCCAATCGGCGCTGGTGCTGCTGCCGTATTGCTTGTCGGGTGTGGTCGTTGCCAGAACATCGCTGGCCAGAGTGACACCCTCGCCTGTGCTGCTGCTGTTGATCACCGTTTTGGTGTTGGTGACCAGATAGCTGAAGTCGATCGTGTGAATGGTGACCTGTTGGGCTGTTTTAGTATCGAATGGATTGTCAATCAGCTCCCAGTTGAGAATTTCGGTGGCGAGGCTCTGGCTGTTGGTGAGTTGTACATCACCATTGAAGCCGAGTTGATCACCCTTCTTGAAGATGTAACCTGCGTTGTTGAAGACAGGCTTGAGACCGTAATAGAAGGCCAGGCGGTTCTGGGCCTCAAGACGGGTGACGCCTGAAGGGTCAAGCCCCTGCATGGAGGTGGAGTTGTCGAGAAGGAGGAACAGGTTGACGGGCCTCGCTTCGGTGACGGGAATCGGCGGCTCGGGCCCCACCGATGGGCTGTCGTAGTTGATGTAGACCGTGGCTGGATTGCTGGTGGCGCCCTGTTCGTCCTGGATGGTGTATTTGATCGGGGTTGGGTTTGTTGTGAAGCCCGGATTGGGTGTGAAGGTGATGTCGCCATTGTCAGGGTCCACACTCCAGGTGCCCTGGCCAGGAACAACAAGTGGTTCGCCTGGATTCGTCGTTCCTTCGATCTTGATCGTGCTCGGCACCAGCCTGGAATCGATGTCGGTGTCGTTGGCGATCACGCGGATGGTGCCGCTCTGGCCGGAGGTCAACCGGCCGATGTAGTCATCACTGGCTTTGGGGTTGTCGTTGGTTCCCTCAACGGTGACGGCGAGCACGGCGATGTCCGTGAGTCCACCGCTGTGGTCCAGCACGGTGTAGTTGAAGAATTCGGTGAGACTGTCGCTTTGGTTCAGTCGTTCCACCGTCAGGTCGCTGTTGTTCACCACGTAGGTGAAGCTGCCGTTGGCATTGATCAGCAGGCTGCCGTACTGCCCTTGGAGAGCGGTACCAACGTTGCCGGCCGTGCCCGACCCTTCCACCGCGCCGGTGCGGATGGCGGTGACCGTTCCCTTGCTGAGCAGCGGTGTGTCGTTGCTGTCGACGTCTGTGTCGTTGCTGAGCACGTTGCCGCTGGCGTTGGCGCCTCCACTGCTGTTGTTGATCCCTCCGGCTTCCTTGGCGATGCCGATGTCATCGCTGGCCACGGGGGCATCATTGCTGCCCACGATCGTGATCGTCAGCACGGCCGTGTCCGTGAGGCCGCCCGTGTCGCGCACGGTGTAGTTGAAGCTTTCGCTCAGGCGATCGCCCGGATTCAGGGCTTCGACCGTTGGGTTGGCATTGTCAATCACATAGCGGTAACTGCCATCGGTCTGGATTGTGAGCGAGCCATAGAGCCCCTGCAGGGCCGCGCCCACCGTGCCGGCGCTTCCTGAGCCCTCCACGCCACCCAGGCGGATTGCGGTGATCGTGCCGTTGATCGCCGGTGTATCGGAGCGATCGACATCGCTGTCGTTGTCCAGAACATCGCCGGTGGCGTCGGCACCATCAGTGCCGTTGCGCACCCCACCGGCTTCCGTTGCCGTGGCAATGTCGTCGCTGGCGACGGGGGCATCGTTTCTGCCGGTGATCGTGATTGTCAGCACGGCCGTGTCGGTGAGGCCGCCGGTGTCACGCACGGTGTAATTGAACAACTCGATCAGTTGGTCGCCCGCGTCCATGCCATCCACCTCGGGATTGGCGTTGTTGAGCGTGTAGATGTAGGCCCCATTGGCACTGATGCTGAGCGTGCCGTAGGTGCCAGCCAGCAGGAAGCCACCGTTCCCATCCGGGGTGCCTGGTGTGCCTGAGCCCTCCCTGGCACCGGAGCGGATGGCCGTGACCGTGCCCTTGCCAGGCAATGGCGTGTCGTTGTTGTCGACATCCGTGTCGTTGCTGAGCACGTTGCCGCTGGCGTTGGCACCGGCGGTGCCGTTGCGGGTGCCGCCTGCCTCAATGGCTGTGCCGGTGTCGTTACTTGCAATCGGAGCATCATTCGCCCCCTCGATCGTGATCGTGAGTACGGCAGTGTCTATCAGTCCGCCGATGTCGCGCACGGAGTAGTTGAAGCTCTCCTGGAGTGTCTGGCCCGGGCTGAGGGCATCGACGCTTGAATTGCTGTTGTCGACGACGTAGGTGTAGGAGCCGTTGCCGTTGATGGTGAGGGTGCCGTAGGTCCCACGGACCACAAAAGCTCCGGCTCCATCAGGCGTCCCAGCAGTGCCCGCTCCTTCGCTGGCACCGGTACGGATCGCCGTGACGATTCCGTTCAATGGCGGCGTGTCGTCGCGATCGACATCAGTGTCGTTGCTGAGCACGTTGCCGGTGGCATTGCTGCCGGCGGTGCCATTGGCCACTCCACCCGCTTCCAGGGCGGTGCCGCTGTCGTCGCTGGCGACGGGGGCATCGTTGACACCGTTGATGCGGATGTTGAGAACGGCGGTGTCAGTCAGGCCGCTGGGGTGATCGAGAATGGTGTAGTTGAACGACTCGATGATGGAATCACCGGCATCCAGCTCATCGACAAATCGGTTGTTGTTGTTCACTACATAGCTGTAGCTGCCATTCGCGGCGATGGTGAGCGTGCCGTAGAAGCCGACAAGCTCAAAGCCACCTCCGGTGATGGCCGTACCGGCGAGACCCGCGCCTTCCTTGGCACCTCTACGGATGGCCGTGATCGTGGCCAGCGGTGGTGCCACGCTGTTGGCACCGTCGTTGCCGTCAACATCGCGATCGTTGCTGATCACATTGCCGCTGGCATCGCTGCCTGCCGTGCCGTTCAGCGTGCCACCGGCCTCAGCGGCTGTGCCGCTGTCGTTGGCGGCAACAGGAGTGTCGTTGCTGCCCTGAATGTTGACTGTGAGCACAGCGGTGCTCGTGCCATTGCCGTCGCTGACGTCGTAATTGAAGAATTCGCTGAGCGTGTCGCCCGGATCGAGCGCATCAACCACAGGATTGCTGTTGTTGATCCTGTAGATGGAGTCGCCATTGGGATTGACGGTCAGCGTGCCGTAGAGGCCCGTGAGCACCAAGTTTCCGGCTGCATCGACAGTCCCTGCCGCGCCTGAACCCGGAGTGTTGCCTAGCCGGATGGCGCTCACCACGGTACCGGGTGGGAGCGTGGGGTTGTCGAGCAGATCACCGCGGCCGACGAACCCACCGGAGCTGTTGTTCACGCCGCCGGCTTCACCGGCACTGAGCGTGTTGGCGGTGGCATTGCCATCCTGAGCGCCTTCGATTGTGATCGTCAGGATCGCGATGTCGGTGAGACCGCCTGGATGATCGAGCACCGAGTAGTTGAATGACTCCGTCAGCACATCGCCGGGGTTGAGCGCGTTGACCGTGGAGTTGGCGTTGTCTACCACATAGCTGTAGGTGCCGTTGGCCGCGATCGTGAGGGTGCCGAAGCTACCCACGAGCACGAAACCGCCGCTGCCATCCGGGGTTCCGGCTGTGCCTGAACCCTCTGTTGCACCACGGCGGATGCCGACGATCGTGCCATTGATGGCAGGAGTGTCATTCGAGTCGACGTCGGTGTCGTTGAGCAGCACATTGCCGGTGGCATCGGCTCCGCCCAGACTGTTGCTGATGCCGCCAGCCTCGATGGCGGTGCCGGCATCGTCGCTGGCCACCGGGGCATCATTGGCACCGTTGATGTTGATGGTCAGAACGGCGGTGTCGCTGAGGCCGGCGGGATGGTCCTGAACCGTGTAATTGAACGTCTCCGTCAGAACATCGCCGGGGTTGAGCGCGTCAACCGTGGAGTTGGCGTTGTCCACCACATAGGTGTACGTGCCGTCGGCGTTGAGGGTCAGGCTTCCGTAGGCGCCGGCCAGCGCTGCTCCGAGGCTGCCGGGGTTGCCAAGGCCTTCCTTGTCGCCACTGCGGATCGACAGCACCGAGGCCAGGGGTGGGACAACCAGATTTGCCCCGTCCGCCGTATCCACATCACGATCGTTGCTGATCACATTGCCGCTGGCATTGCTGCCGGCCGTGCCGTTCAACGTGCCGCCTGCCTCAAGGGCTGTACCGACGTCGTTGTTTGCGATCGGGGCGTCGTTGGCCCCGGTGATGGTGATGGTGAGCACCCCGATGTCGCTGAGGCCACCGGGGCGATCTCGCACGGTGTAATTGAAGCTCTCGATCAGAGTGGCGCCGGGATCAAGTGCATCAACAGCTGGATTGTTGTTGTCAACAACGTAGGTGTAGCTGCCGTTGGCGTTGATCGTGAGCGTGCCATACAAGCCCGCCAGCCCAGACCCGATCGAACCGGCCGTTCCCGCCCCCTCGGTGGCACCGGTGCGGATGGCGCTCACAGAGCCATTCAGGGCCGGAGTGTCGCCAGCATCCACGTCGGTGTCGTTGAGCAGCACATTGCCGGTGGCATTGGAGCCGACGGTGCCGTTGCGTGTTCCTCCGGCTTCCAGTGCGGTGCCGGTGTCATTGACGGCGACGGGTGCATCATTGGCGCCGGTGATGATGATCGTCAGCACCGCTGTATCGATCAGACCACCGGGATGGTCGAGCAGGCTGTAGTTGAACAAGTCGCGCAGTGTGGATCCGGAGTCGAGCGAATCCACATCGAGGAGGCTGTTGTCAACCACATACACATAGGAACCGTCGGCCTTGAGCGTCAGCGCGCCATAGAGACCTTGCAGTGCTGTCCCCACCACACCGCTCGTGCCGCTTCCTTCCTTGTCTCCCGTGCGCACGGCCGTGATCGTGCCCTGCGGCGGCCCTGTGAGATTGTTGCCATCCGCCGCGTCCACATCGCGGTCGTTGCTGATCACGTTGCCCACGGCATTGCTGCCTGGGGTGCCATTGCGGATACCTCCGGCCTCGATGGCATTGCCGATGTCATCAGCGGCCTCAGGCGTATCATTGGCTCCGGTGATTGTGATCGTCAGCACACCGATATCGGTGAGTGCACCGTCGGAGACGGTGTAGTTGAACGATTCGCTCAGGAAGGCGCCGGGATCGAGTGCATCAACCGTCGGATCGGCATTGTCGACGACGTAGACGTAGGTGCCATTGGCCTGGAACGTGATCGATCCATACAGGCCCTGCAAGGGCGCACCGATGGTGCCGGCTGTGCCTGATCCCTCGGTCGCACCGGTTCGGAATGAGACGACATTGCCGTTCAACGACGGTGTGTCGTTGGAGTCCACATCGGTGTCGTTGACCAGCACATTGCCGCTGGCATTGGCCCCAGGCGTGCCGTTGGAGATGCCGCCGGCTTCCAGGGCGGAACCTGCGTCGTTAACGGCTACCGGAGCGTCGTTCCTTCCCAGAATCGTGATCGTCAGCACGGCGATGTCGTTGAGTCCGTCCCGATGGTCGAGCAGCGTGTAATTGAACGACTCGCTGAGGGTGTCGCCTGGGTTCAGGGCATCCACCGTGGGGTTGGTGTTGTCGACGACGTAGGTGTAAGTGCCGTTGGCACTAAGGGTGAGCGAGCCGTAGAGCCCCTTCAAGGCCGCTCCCACGGTGCCGGCTGAGCCTGCTCCCTCCTTGGCACCGGTGCGCACGGCCACCACCGTGCCCTCGGGCGGTGCCACCAGGTTGTTGCCGTCCCGGTTGTCAACATCGCGGTCATTGGTGATGACGTTTCCAGTGGCATTGGTGCCGGGGGTGCCGTTGAGGGTGCCACCGGCCTCCACAACCGTGCCCGTGTCGTTGGCAGCAACGGGAGCATCGTTGGCGCCCTGGATCGTGATCAAGATCACTCCGATGTCGCTCAGGGCCCCATCGGAAACGGTGTAGTTGAAGGATTCACTAAGGCGGGCGCCTGGATCCAGGGCATCCACAAGCGCGTTGCGGTTGTCCACCACATAGGTGTAGGTGCCGTCGGCGTTGACGGTCAGCTGGCCATAGGTGCCCAGGAGTGGAGAACCGAGGCTGCCGGCCGTGCCGGACCCCTCGGTGCTTCCGGTGCGGAAGGAGGTCACCTTCCCCTTGGAGGTGAGGGGGTTGTCGGCGAGGTCTGGATCCGTGTCGTTGGCGAGCACATTGCCGCTGGCGTTGCTGCCGGCGGTGGTGTTGAAGGTACCGCCTGCTTCGACGGCGTTGCCCGTGTCATTCACCGCCACGGGAGGGCGGTTGGCGACCAGGATCAGGGTTTTGCTGCTGAGGTAGTCGTTGACGCCGCCATCACCATTCCTTTCGCCGTTGGTGGCGCCGGAGCCGCCGGGGGTGGTGCTGCCGGTGCTGTTGCCGCCACTGCCAGTGGGCGTGCCACTGCCCGGCAGGCTGGTGTAGGTGACCTGGGCGGTGTTGGTGAGGGCCGTGCCCGGCAACAAGGCTGCAGTCAGTACGCCTGCATAAGTGATCGTGACGTTCTGGTTGATCTCCAGCTCCGGCACCGAAACCAGGATTCGATCGGCGAGGCCATCACTGCCGCCGAAGATCGAGTTGTCGGTGGCGCCCGGAGCACCGGCCTGGCTTTGCACGATCGTGGGCGGACCGGTGAGGTCGAAGTTGAAGCCCAGGGAATCGAGGTTGTCGTCGATGACGAGGTTGAAGGCCTTCGCCGTGCCCGTGTTGCGGATGGTGACCGTGTAATTGAGCGTGTCGCCGGGGGTGGCGTTGGCGTTGGCAGCAACACCTGTCTTCTGAATGGCGACGGTTTTGTCGGTCTGCAGGCTGGGCTCCAGCACCGAAAGGGGTGTGGCCGTAGCGGTGCTCTGGATCGCACTGCCGGAGATGCCCGCGCTGGCGATGAAGCTATTGGTGAGGGTGACGCCTGCCTGGTTGCCCGCCACGTTGGCCACGATGGCGTTGAACTCGACAATCACCGACTCGATCTGTGCGTCGACGGCATTGAGGTTGACGATTTGCCCCAGCGACCAGGTAAGTGCCTGTCCTGTCACCGTCGGTACAAAGCGAGCGGTGGGAATCACCGTGTTGTTGTTGCCTGCGCTGGGGAGGTAATAGGGGCTGATCGACCCCAGGCTCCAGGTCAGGTCTGCTGGATTGGTACTGACGAAGGCCAGGCTGGCGGTGTTGTCGTTGAGAAAGGTGAGACCCGTGGGCAGGTTGTCGACAAAGGACGTGTTGCCGATCGTGCCCTGGGGAATGCTTGTCTGCAGCCGGAAGCGCACGATTTCACCGATCGCTACCCCGTTGCCACTGGTGTGGGCCTCGGAGGTGAGCCGGGTGCTCTTAATGGGACCCAGGGCCTGGCTCACCACCGACTGGCTGGCGTTCTTGCTGTAGTTATTGACGCCGCCGCTGCCGTTCCGCTCACCGTTCTCAGCACCGGAACCCCCAGGGGTGGTGCTGCCGGTGGTGTTCCCGCCGGTCCCATTGGGAGTGCCGGTGCCCGGCAAACCGGTGTAGGTGACGTTGGCGGTGTTGGTGAGGGTGGTGCCGGGTTGAATTCCGGTCAGCAGCACGCCCTTGTAGGTGAAGTTGAAGCTCTGGCCGCCGCTCAGCCGGTCGATCTTGAGCTGGATCCGATCACCCGCCGCTGCGCTGGAGCCACTGGTGACTGAGTTGTCGACGATTGAGCTGGTGCCGGACGGCAAGGTGCCGGGCAGGGTGACGCTCTGCAGGTCGAAGTTGCTGCCCAGGTTGCCTAGGGCATCGTTGAGCACCAGATCGAAGGCATCGGCGCGGCCTGCCGCGTTCTTCACCGTGACCGTGTAGGTGAGGGTGTCGCCCGCCTGGACGTTGCTGGTGGGGCTGACGGCCTTGGTGATCGTGATATTGGGCTCGGTAATCGTCACCGCCGCGGTGCCGCTGGCGGAGCCGCCCGTGTAGCTCACCGTGGCCGTGTTGGTGCGGGTGGTGCCGTTGCTATTGCCGCTGCTGTTGGTGACCAGGGCGTTGAACTCGAGCGCGATCGTGTCGTCGATCGTGTTGTCGCGGTCGCTGTTGCTGAGGGTGCCGAAATCCCAGGTGAGGTTGGAACCGGAAATCGTCGGCGTGAGCGGGCT
>JBILTQ010000646.1:0-3280 GCA_044371435.1 Pirellulaceae bacterium
GACGACCACCGCGGGCGGTTTGCTTCAAGCGGTCGATGGGCTCTCCTTGCCCAGCACCAGCGCCTTGGTCTTGGGTGGGACCTCCGGTGGAGGGGTCTTCCTGAGTTCGGGAGATTTCGTGCGAGCCGTGAACGCGACGCCGACGGCGGGGCAAATCACGTTCAATTCGGCACTTACCACGGGGGCGGTTGGACTGGCCGCCTCGGACAGCAAGTTAGTGGTCGCGTTGGGCGGGTTAGCCTCGCCGACGGCGTTGAGCTGGGGGAGTGGTGGATTCATGGGTGTTACTGGGACTTCCACCGGCGCCTTGATTTTGAATAGCTCTGTCTCCTTGGCGGAAGTTGAATGGCGCAACCCGATCAATCTCAATGGTGCAGCTCGCACTATTCAGGTCGATGACAATACGACGACCTTCGCTGATTATGCAACCATCACCGGTGTGATCAGCAACACTGGGGTTACCGCCGGGCTAACCAAGTCAGGGGCCGGTGTATTGCAGTTGCTCGCACAGAATACTTATGACGGAACCACCGCGGTCACCGCCGGAACGTTAGTCGTGAACTCGCTCGGCAGTAGCGCAATCCCTGGAACGGGGACAAGCCTGGGGACGAGTACCGGGTCGAATTTAGCGGCCAATGCGCTCACCTTGGGGAATGCCGGGACGACGGCGGCCGTTCTGCAGTATGTCGGTGCGGGCGAAACCAGCGACCGAATGATCCGCTTGAATACAACCACCGGCACTACCCAACTGCATGCGGATGGGTCGGGACCGCTGATCTTAACCAATGTCCTCAACGACATGGCGAGTGGTGGCAAGACCCTGGCTTTGCGAGGTTCGAGCAGCCTACCAAACATGATTACTAGCACGCTGGTCGATAACGGGGGGGCGTTGGCGGTCACCTCAGATGGTGGGGCGACTTGGATCTTGACGGGCAGCAATTCCTACAGCGGGATTACCACCGCTTCAGCAGGCGCCTTGGGGGCCGGCGACAATGCGGCTTTCGGTAGCGGTGTGCTGCGAGTAAGCAACGGCACTGTTTTCGCCTATGGCGGCGATCGTACGCTGGCGAATTCCTTGGAGGATATTTCTACGACGACGACCACCACCGCCTCCTTTATCGGAGAGAATAGCCTGACCTTCACCAGTCCCTACACCCACACCAATACCACCGCCGGTAAGACAATCACCAACAACATCGCGACCGGCAAGACCCTCACCTTCAACGGCGACTTGCAGTTCCATAGCTTGACGGCCAGCCCGACCTTAACGGTCAACGGCGCCGGCGACACGATCTTCGGCGGCAACCTGACGACTACCCAGGCACAAAATATCAACCTCACCTACGCGGGGACGGGCTCGTTGACGTTGAACGGTACGGCCAGCACGCTATGGAGTAACCCGACGACCACCGGAAGTTTGACGATAAGTTCAGGGACGGTGAGGCTGGGAGCTAATGAAGTCATCCCCAACGGAACGGGAACGGGCGCCAACGGGAATGTGTTGATGAGTCCGGCCGCAGGAGTGACCGCCACCTTGGACCTCAACGGCCGCAGCGAAACGATCAACGGCCTGACAGCGAACTCGGCGGGGAACATCGTCATCAACAACAGCTCCGCCAGCGCAGCCACCTTGACAGTGGGAGACGCCACGGTGTTGGGGGCCAGCACTGTTACCTTCGGTGGTGGATCGGGGAGTTATGCGATTAACCAAACGGGGGGCGGTGCCATCAGCCTCACCAAGATCGGTAGCGGCACGGCCAACTTTACCGGTACCTTGGGCAATACCGGAACGACCACGGTGAGCGCAGGGATCCTGAACCTCAACAGCGCGACCGCGACGACAGCCGTCAGTGTGGCCAGCGGCGGTACCCTCAATTTGAAAGGTGGTCTGACCACCCCGGCTAGCCTGACCTCTCTGGCCGTGGCTGGTGGAGGCAACTTGAGTTTGGCCAGCGGGGCGGGGCAGGCAATGAGCGGTTTGTCGAGTCTTTCCCTGGGGGCCGGGAGCGGTACGACGACGTTGGAGTTGGATGCTGGCGACTCGGGGGTCGATTTATTCGACCTGACTTCAGGAACGGTGACAGCGACCAACAGTATCTCCTTCCTGATCAAGGATGTCGAACTCAGCAACAACAGCAATTACACGCTGATTATGGCGCCGGGCGGCGGTTTGACTTCGGGAGGGGCCACCTACTCATTCAGCTTGGCGGGATATACCGGCAGCTCGTTGACTACCTCGGATACCAGTATCGTCCTGAATACCGGGACCCTGAACACCAGTAACGTGTACTGGAATGGAGGGGCTAGCAGTACCGCCTGGAACACGGTGGTCGTCGGTCCGCCCGACCTGACGAACTTCTCCAGCGACTTGGCCGGTAGCTTGACCGAAGCAACTCTCCCCGGCAAAGGCCAGAAGGTAATCTTCCTGGCCGATAACATCACCGGCGGAGCGGCTTTGAATACCACCTTGGAGCAACCCTTCAAGATCAACGCCTTGGAGTTTATGCAGAGCACCACCCCGGCCAACACTCCGTCGTCGATCACCATTGCCCCAGGGACGGTCTCCTCCAACGCGCTAACGATTGCTCCGTCTTCTTCGGCGGAGGGGATTAGCCTGTTGAGCGGAGCGACGCCGACCGTCACCATCTCCGCCCCGTTAGTCGCTCAGGGCAACCAAAGCTGGACCGTCACTGATGTCACTCAAGCGTTGAACATCTCCGGAGCCTTGAGCGGCAGCGGGAATGTGACCAAACTGGGGGCTGGCAAGGTCACGCTCAGCGCGACCGGCACCGGTTATACCGGGATTTTTGCGGTCAATGCAGGAACGGCCGAGATCACTAACATCGCGGCCCTGAGCGGTGTTTCTGGGTCGCCCGGTTCGGGGGCGACCATCAGTATCGGCGGCAGCGGTGCCTTGTATTACAACAATGCCACCTCCGGCACTCTACCAAACAACCTCAACCTGACAGGCGGAACTCTCTCGGCCGGCAGCGCCGCTCAGACTTACAGTGGGGATATCACTGTCAGTACCGCTTCGACGATCAACATGCGCGAGGCCAACTCGGCCGTGACTACCACCACCCAACGCAACATCACCCTCTCGGGTACGCTGAGCGGATCAGCTGCCCTGACTTTGGACAGTATTAATACAGCGACCGCCGGCAACCAGATTTCTGGCTCGTTTACGATCAATAAAGCCGCCAGCACTTGGAATGGGGCATTGAATTTCACTCGCGGCACGACCATCTTCACCAACGTCGCTGGGAGCGGCACACTGACA
>JBILTQ010000172.1:0-10991 GCA_044371435.1 Pirellulaceae bacterium
TTGGCTATGCCGAGTCGTTGGGCTTCAATACCGTCCGGGTCTTACTGCACGATCTGTTGTGGAAGCAGGATAGCCAAGCCTTCCTCGGCCGGATCGATCGTTTCCTGACCATCGCCGATCGGCATCATGTACGGGTGATGTTCGTCTTGTTCGATAGCTGTTGGTATCCCCTGCCGAAGTTGGGCAAGCAACCCGAGCCGCGGCCGCATACCCACAATTCAGGTTGGGTACAGAACCCTGGCATCTTGATCCTGAAAAATCCAGCGGCTTTCCCGCATCTGAAAGAGTATACGCTCGGGGTCATCCAGCGATTCGCTGACGACCGACGCGTCTTAGCCTGGGATATCTGGAATGAGCCCGATAATTTTGATGGCGGGGCGGCTGGACGGCCCGGGCTGGAACCGAAGAACAAGCCCGAGTTGGTCAATGCCTTGTTGCCCGAAGTTTTTGGCTGGGCTCGTCAGGCAGGTCCGAGGCAGCCGCTGACCTCCGGAGTTTGGAATCAGTCGGAAGCGATTGTTCGGTTGAGTTTGACCAAGCAAATCCAGCTTGCCAACAGCGATGTCATCAGCTTCCACACGTATGGCGATGCAGCCAGCATGAAACTGTGTATCGAACGCTTGGGGACGCTTGGTCGGCCGTTGCTTTGTACCGAGTTCATGGCTCGGCCGAACCAAAGCACCTTCGATCCCCATCTCGGGATGATGAAGCAGGCGAAGGTCGCTGCCTACTGCTGGGGATTTGTCAGCGGCAAGAGCCAGACGATTTATCCTTGGGACTCCTGGCAGCAGGCCTACACCAGCGAACCGCCTCTTTGGTTTCATGATCTCCTGCATCCAGATGGTTCCGCCTACATCGTCGAGGAAGTCAACTACATCCGCGGCGTCACCCAAACGTCGACCCCCTGAGCTTGGGTTTAGCGAAGCGATGCTGGCCAGGGCTTAGGAAAGCTGGAGTTCGGGGATACGCTTTCGCCGCCGGTTCCTGGCTGTAGCCCGATTGAATCGTCGGCGACTCGTCGTTAGTCTGGGAGCGTCGGATCAACGGGTTGGTCACCCATCGTTGGTCACCCATCCATGTTCCCGCCCCTCCCTCCGAGAGTCACTCGTCATGGTCCGCTGTCGTCTTCGAATCGGTCTGGGTGTCAGCCTGACTGCGTTTTTTTGGGTTGGTGTCTTTACCGCCTGGCCAGGTGAAGCCGCCGAGCGGCCCAACATCGTCGTCATCCTGGTGGATGACATGGGCTTTTCGGACTTGGGGTGTTTCGGCAGCGAGATCCCGACGCCGCATCTCGATGCCTTGGCCGCGGACGGGATAAGATTTTCGCAATTCTACAACACCGGCCGCTGCTGCCCGACCCGGGCTTCGCTGTTGACCGGTTTATATTCTCATCAAGCTGGCATCGGTCACATGACCGACGACAAGGGTCAACCCGGTTATCGCGGTCGGCTCAATGATCACTGTGTCACCATCGCTGAAGTCTTACGGCCGGCTGGATACTTTACGGCCATGACCGGCAAGTGGCATGTGGGTCAAAATTTCGGCGTGACCCCTTGGGAGCGGGGCTTCGAGCGTAGCTTGAATGCGGCGGCGGGTGGTTTCTATTTTGCTTCGGCCGCCAAGGCTAACTTGTTTCTCAACGCCGAGGCCTTAACGCGAGGCGATTCCCGGTTGCCCACCTCTTGGTATTCGACCGATCTGTGGACCACCTTCGGGCTGAAATTCATCGATGAAGCTCGGCAAGCCGACCGTCCCTTCTTCTTATACCTGGCCCACAACGCCCCGCATTTCCCGCTGCAGGCACCGGCGGATGCGATCGCTCTGTTTCGCGGGAAGTATCGCGAAGGTTGGGATGCCTTACGTCAGCGCCGGCATGCTCGGCAACTTGAGTTAGGGATCATCGACCAGTCCTGGACGGTGGCATCGCGTCCGGAAGGGGTTGCTGCTTGGTCGACGCTTTCCCTCTCCGAGCAGGATCGCTTCGATCATCTGATGGCGACGTATGCGGCTTGCGTTTATCGCATGGATCAGGCGGTTGGCGATTTGGTGGATGGCTTGCGCGAGCGCGGGGTGTTGGAGAATACCTTGATCCTGTTCATGAGCGATAATGGGGGGAATGCCGAGTCGGGGGCGTCGGGGCGGACGGAAGGTGATCCAACGCTGGCTGCGTCGAGCTGGTTTTGCGGCGAGTCGTGGGCCTTTTTGCAGAATACCCCTTTTCGCAAGTACAAGCATTACAACCATGAGGGAGGGATTGCTTCGGCCTTCATCGCCCATTGGCCCAAGGGTATTCTCCGGCGCGGGGGGGTATGTCAGGAACCAGCCCACCTGATCGATATTTTGCCGACCTGCGCTGACGTGGCAGGGGCGGTGTATCCCGAATCGCATCGGGGCGTCTCCACCCTGCCGATGGAAGGACGCAGCCTGGTACCGGCCTGGGCGGGGAAGGCGTTGGAACGCGACGCCTTGTACTGGGAGCATGAAGGGAACGCTGCGGTCCGGCAGGGTGATTGGAAGTTGGTGCAAGTTGGACTGCGCGGGGCCTGGGAGTTGTATGATCTCAAGGCTGATCGCACCGAGCAGCATGATCTGGCGGCAACCTATCCGCAGCGTGTTCAAGCATTAGCGTCGGCATGGGAAGGATGGGCGGAGCGGGCGATGGTCAAGCCGTATCCGGCGGCGGAGGTCGAAGCTGGCAAGGGGGGGAAGGCTACCGGAAAGAACAAGGGAAAGAAAAAGCAAGCCAAGCAGTCCAAGAAAGCAGGTGTTTGATGCGAGTCGTACTTTGGTTGGGTGTCGGGCTGGGGTTGCTAGGGGTGGTCCCGTCGGCGTGGGCGCAAGGCAAGGCGAAAGCCGCCAAGCAGGCTAACAGCGACGAGATGTGGGTGACCGAGGTTGGCGAGCCTTTGCCGACAGGAGTCACCCACCATACCTACTACAGTCCGTCGATGAGGCGGGAGGTGGGGTACTGCGTGTACCTTCCTCCAGGCTATGCCGCTCATCCCGAGCGGCGTTATCCCGTGATCTACAACTTGCACGGGGCTGGGGGCAATGAATTGCGCACCGTCCATTCGGCGGTGGTCCTGCAGGAAGGGATCCTCGCCAAACGCTGGCCGGAAATGATCATGGTTTTTCCCAACGGTGGGCGGTCGACCATGTATCAGGATTCAGCGGATGGACGATTCATGGCCGAGACAACCGTGATCCACGAACTCATCCCGCACGTCGATCGCAGCTATCGGACGATCGCCGATCGTCGCGGTCGTTGTATCGAGGGCTTCAGCATGGGGGGCCGCGGTTCGACCCATCTGGCGATGAAATATCCGCAGTTGTTTGGTTCGCTGTTCAATCAAGCCGGCAACGTCTATCGCGTTTCGGATGCGTCGCAACTTCCCAATCCGTATCTAGGAAGCGACCCGGAGCGTTTGCGAGCCAACGATCCCTACGTCAATCTGGCGAAGAATCTCGCTTACATCCAAAAGAACTTGCCGATCCAGATCGGTTGTGGGACCGCGGATATGGAACATCTGATTTCGATTCGCGAATTTCGTAAAGAGCTGTTGAAACTGGAGGTGCCACACCTCTACTTTGAAGTTGAAGGGTTGGACCACAATCAGAAAAAAATGATTGCCGGTCGCCAGGCGACCTGGTTTGATTTTCATATCGATTCTCTAAAGAAGTATGGGGTCGAACTCTATTACCATGCAGCCAAAGGTTCATAAGATGTCTTCACCGAAATGGATAGGATGTTTAGGGCTGAGTCTTTTAGCGTGGCCGCTAGGAGCAGAAGAAGTTCGTCCGACCCTGGGCAAGCTTGGGAAAGAGTTGCTCGTCGAACGTTTTGAGGGAGTTAGCTTGCCGGATGGTTGGACCAAAAATGCCGGCGCGATGCAACTTCATGGTGGAGCCTTGCAGATACAAGAGGTGGCTGCGGACAAGCATGCCGGCGCTTTTCGCAAGGCTTTACCGATACAAGACATGGCGGTTGAGCTGGAATTTGTGATGCAAGGGGCCACCGCTTTTCACCTAGGCTTTGATCCGGCTCCCGGGCAACTGAAGAAGAAAGGTCATCTCTATTCGTTGGTGATCCAAAAGGACGGCTGGTCGATCATGGAGCATCTCGACAAAGCCGACCCCCAATCGAAGAACAAGATCCAAGCCAAGGCGATGACCGCTTTCGAGTCGGGGAAACGCTATCGACTGCGTTTGGAGAACAAGGGGGCCGAGGTGGTGGCGTCGATCGATGGCAAGGAGCCGCTGCGGGCGGTGGCGGCGGATTTTAAAGTCCGCAAGCCTGGCTTGGTCTTTCGTGTCTCGGGAGAGGAAGGAACCTCGGTGCACCTCGACAACGTTCGGGTTTGGCAACTCGACTGATCGGACAGGAAAAGATGTTCGGACTCCCTTGGGCGAAGTACTCATGGGGCTGTCTCGGCCAGCAAGTCCCGGTCGCTTTTTTTCGCCTATCAGGGAGGGAAGATTGCCTGGAACTGCTCGCTGATGCGAAAGGCTCGGGGGGGGAAGCCTTGCAAGTCATTGGCGTACATGGCTTGGAACGCTGCTTCGAGTTTGCAGGTTGCATGCTGGATATCGAAGAGCGAAGAATTTGCCACCAGTTGCGGTAGGCGGTCCTGGATGGCTTGTAAGCGTTGTGGCTGACGGGCCAGTTCCAGGGCGACGGCTTCGTAGCTCGCCAGATCATGAGTGATCAACTCGGGGAGCCCGACTGTTCGCAGCAGGCTACCGGCGACCCGCGAGATGAAGGACGGGCCGCTGAGGGTGACGAGGGGCAGTCCCATCCGCAAGGCGTCGCTGGCGGTGGTATGGGCATTCACCGGATAGCAATCGAGGAAGAGATCGGCCAGGCGATGGCGGGCAAAGTGTTCAGGGAGCGGCAGGCGAGGGGCGAAGATAATGCGGTGGGGGTCGATCCCAGCCTTCGCGGCCAAAGCTTGAAGGTTCTGCACCATCGATGGCGGGGACTGCAGCAACCAGAGGACGCTACCCGGGATGGCCTGCAGCAGTCGTAGCCAGCAGCGGTAGATCGGGAGGGTGATTTTATAGCTGGCATGAAAGCAACAGAAAACGAAGCCATGGGGAGGTAGCCCAGCTTGTTCGCGGGTTGGGGGCGGGCTGACTTGCCAATTTGGAGTGTTGACTTGATAGGCGCCGGGAAGGTAGACGACTTTCTCTTGAAAGTAGCAGGTCTCGGAGGGAGGGATGACATAGTCATCGGCCAAAATGTAATCGATGAAATCGGCCCCCATCGTTCCAGGATACCCCAGATAATTGACCTGGACGGGGGCGGGTCGCATCGCCAGCACGTTGGCCTTGGTATGCTGCGTATAGCCGCTGAGATCGACCAAGATATCGACGGCGTCTTCGGCGATCCGAAGGGCGCTGGCTGTGGCTGTCGCGCCATGCAAGTCGACGAAGCGATCGCAAGCCTGGACGATGCGCTGGCGAAAAGGGCTCTGGTCATCCGGGCCCAGCGCATAGGCGATGACCTCGAAAGCTCGGCGATCGTGATTTTCAAAGAGTTCTGGCACCAGGGTAGCCCCGGGGTGACTGCGAAAGTCGGGAGAAATATAAGCCAGCCGAATTTTGCTGGCTCGCGGCCGTCGCTTGCGAGTGAGTTGCGGGATACCTTGAAAGGTTTTCTGCGACCAGTATCGGGCGCAGGCCAATTGCTGTGAGGGGGTCGTCTCGACCGGCAGAGTCATCAGCAGGAAAGGCGAGACCGGGACCAGCGTTTGGTCGGCGATCCCCTGCTGCAGCTGAGCGATCGCCTGACGCGCTTGTTCTTCCAGTCCCTGCCAATATCCGAGCGACTGCAACTGCTGGATGTAGAGGATCGGGCTGTATTTACGATCCAAGTGCGCCGCCTGGTAAAAGGCCTGGGCCGCCTGTTCACCTTGCTCGCAGGCTTGGAAACACAAGCCCAGGTTGTAATAAGCATCGGCGTACTGCGGTTGCAGTTGCCGCACTTTCTCGAAGTAACCGATGGCGGTCTGCGGTTGCCCCATCGCCAAGGCTAATCCACCGAGGCCATTCCAGGCTGCCCCATGGTTGGGGTCCCACTGCAAAGCCTGCTCAAATGACTGCCTGGCCAATTCCCAGTGCTCGGCTTTTTGCAAGGCGATCCCCAAGTTCGTCAGGGCTGCGGAAAAATTCGGCCTGGCTGCGATAGCCGTCTGGTAGGCTTGGATTGCCTCGTTCAGTTGCCCGCTTTCTTGGTAAGCGATCCCGAGGTTGTTGGCCGCGTCTGCCAGGTCGGGTTGCAGGGCCAGGGTAAAGCGATAAGCGATGATCGCCAAGCCTTGGGCTTGGGCCTCATGCAACGCGCAGCCCAGCTTGTAATGGAGTTGTGGATCCAGCGGCGCGCGTTCGATCGCCTGGCGGTAGGCTGCCACCGCTTCCGCGAATTGCTGCTGGTTCAGCCGGAGGTCACCGAGTAGCCCGTAATAACCGGGGTGATTGCCTTGACCCTGGATCGCAAGTTCGACGTGCTGTACGGCGCGATCGATTCGGCCGTGAGCGTGATAGATCAAGGCTAGTTGCGCGTGCGGGGCGGGTAAGCCCGGTTGCTGTTCGAGGATCTGGTGGTAGAGGGCTTCGGCGCGGGACCACTGACCGGCCTGATGGGCTTCGAAGGCGGCGCGGAATAAATCCTCAAGCCATATTTCCATCCCAACCCCTCCTGATCCTCGGGTCAAGCGATCCACTCCAGCCTAAGCAGGCCGCCATTCCGACAGCCGGTGAGTGTTCTTGCTGGCCATACCCTTCGGTCAGGCCGGCAATCCTCCCCCCATGGATTGTGCATGCACTCCGTGGTTACCGGAACAACTACTTCTACCGGCAAGCCGAGCGGCGATTGCCTGGCGAAGGTAAGCGATTGTCCCAAGGCTAGCCCTAAGGTTACGGCTTGGCCGGGACAGGGGAGGCGTCGCTCGGTCGGGATTTGGGGAAACCGGCTTGGACGAGATTCACATAGCCATACTTCAGCGCTCGGAGATCCCACGGACCATTTTCGAACATTTCGGCGACATCCAAGCAGCGATAGCCGCCAGCGCAGTAGAGGTAGATGATCTTGTCGGCGGGAAAGAGTTTTTGCATCTCCGCCTCGCTGAGTCGCGTCTTAAGCTTGCTCAGCGGTACGAGCTTGGCCCCTTCGATGTGACCGGCGTCCCATTCGACCTGCTCGCGGACGTCGATCAGCACCGCTTTTTTCGCCTCCACCAATTCGCGAATCTTGGTTAGGGGGTCGGCGGTGTGGTCAGCCGCCGCGGACATCGAGCACCATCCCCAGCCGATCAGAAAGATCGCTGCGAGAAAACAACGCATTTGCACTTGAGATACCTCCGGATCAAAAAACTTTCGCTGTAATGTAATCGCCGGCGGCGGATTTCGCTACGACTTCCCGGGTTGGTCTTGGCCGAGCCGTCAACGTCTCGGGGAGTTACCGGCGGGGGTACAGGTCGCTTCGGCGAAGGCGGGGCGATTGCAAAAACTACAGGATTCCTCCATACTTTGCTGTCTTTCAATCGGTAGCCTGCAGTGCGGAGGGTGGCCAGCGGCCGCCTGATTTATGGAAGACAAGCTCGCGTATTCCGGCATCACTTTCGATGACGTCCTTCTCGAACCGCGATTCAGCGATTTCGTTCCCAGCCAGGCTGATGTCTCCACCCAACTGACCCACCGTATTCGCTTGCAAATCCCCTTGCTGTCATCGCCGATGGATACGGTGACGGAAGCCGAGATGGCTATCGCGCTGGCTAAAGTCGGAGGCTTGGGGGTCATCCACAAGAATATGACGATCGAGGCCCAGGCCGAAGAGGTTACCAAAGTCAAACGCTCGGCCAATGGCATCATTCTCGATCCGGTCACCCTTTCCCCAACCGACAAGGTCAGTCGGGCTCGGGAGATCATGAGCCAGCAAAATGTTTCCGGGGTTCCGATCGTCGAGGGGGGCGGAAAGTTGGTCGGCATCCTTACTCGCCGCGACCTCCGCTTCCTCGAATCCACCGATCTTGAGATTTCTTCGGTGATGACCAAGGAAAATCTGGTGACTGCCCAAGGGAGTGTAACGCTTGCGGAAGCTGAACGGATTTTAACGGATAAAAAGGTGGAGAAACTTTTACTGGTTGACGATGGATACAGACTGACAGGACTCATCACGATCAAAGACATCGACATGATGAAACGCTACCCGATGGCCTGCAAGGATGGGCTGGGTCGGTTGCGTGTCGGGGCTGCGATCGGGGTTCATGACCTCGAGCGGGCCGAGCAATTGATCGCCAAAGGTGTCGATGTCTTGATTGTCGATAGCGCCCATGGCCATTCGGCGAATGTGATCGAGACGGTGAAGCTTGTCAAAAGTCGTTGGGATATCGACGTCATCGCCGGGAATGTCGCCACCTACGAGGGTGGGCGGGATTTGGCGAGGGCGGGTGCAGATGCGGTCAAGGTCGGTATTGGTCCGGGATCGATTTGCACGACGCGGGTGATTTCCGGCGTGGGAGTCCCACAGATTACCGCCATTTACCAGGCGACCAAGGCTTGTCAGGAAGCAGGGATTCCAGTCATCGCCGACGGTGGTATCCGCTACAGCGGCGACATTACCAAGGCGATAGCGGCTGGTGCCTACTGTGTCATGATCGGTGGCTTGTTTGCCGGGTTGGCGGAGAGTCCAGGTCGAACCATCCTCTACCAAGGTAGGACCTTTAAAGCCTACCGCGGCATGGGATCGCTCGGCGCGATGGTCAAAGGTAGCAGTGAACGGTATCGACAATCCAACCAAGACCAACTGGCCAAACTCGTGCCGGAAGGGGTGGAGGGTCGGGTGCCTTTCAAGGGACCTTTGGCCGACTATGTTTACCAGCTTGTGGGTGGCTTGCGAGCCGGCATGGGCTACTGCGGAACACGAACGATCGAAGAACTTCGCCAGGATGCCAAGTTCATCAAAATCTCTCCAGCCACGGTGCGCGAGAATCATCCCCATGACATTGCGATCACACAAGAGTCTCCCAACTACAGCCCCGAATTCGGTGCGGGGGGTGAAACCAATTAGTCGCTGGGCACGCCGCTCGGCTTTGGCTATCGTTCTAGGATGTTTCAGCCCCTGTTCGCTCGGAGTAGCCGAACAGGGGTGGTTCACTTCTCCGCCCGGGACCGCTCGTCCGGCGGTTGCGCCTCTCCCCAACAAGTTGCGGGATCCGTTAGCTGGTTCATCGCCGGCGGTTCCGCTTAACCAACTCCGCAGCGCGCCCCGCGGCCAAGTGACACGCTGGAAGAGTCCGACTCCCACTTCGAACTCGGCCAGCCCGGTCGCCTCCCGCGGCATGATCACCGATTTCGATCGGCCGTTACCTGGGAGCTCGACCCAACCTGCGAGCTCGACCCACCCGGTTTCGGTCGCATCGATGGGGTCGCCCTCGCTCCCTCCCCGGGGGGCTGCAGTTGACTTCGAAACAGCGTTGCGGCCGGCGATTCCAGTTCAGGCTTCGATACCGACCCCATCGGTCGCGCCGGTGGCTTCGAGCGAAAGCGGGCAAGCTGCGTTTGCCACCGCCGCCTGGACGTCGACGCCGGCCGACCATGCGCGATCGCCCGCGCCGGCCCAGCCCGCTGGCCTGCAATTCGCGGCCAGCTGGACAACCCCAGCCCGACCAGCGACCGCTTCGTCGACGGCGGCGTCTTCCATAAGTTCAGCTTCGTCGGCGTTTGCGACCGCTTCGAAGCCCGCGGCCCGACTCGCGCAAAATTCAGCGGCGGCTTTACCCGCCGACTCGAATTTTAGCTTGCCGCCGATCCAAGAAGGGGGGCAGGCCGTGCCCCCCAAGGCGGAGACCGAGACTCGGCCGGAAGCCCTGTTCGACCAGCCGATCGCTCCCAACCCATTCCCGCCGCGCGACGAGCCCAAGCGTTCGGAACTGCTTCCACTGGAAGGCCCCGAGATGGGTTTGAAGCCATCCTCTCCGTCGGATGCCGAGCCCGTCTTTCCTGATCGGGCAAAGGAAGGGACGCTCAACAGCGACGCGTCTGACCCAACCCAGCCCTGGCCTCGCTCGGTGAGGAAGCCTTCGGTCAACTGCGATGATGTTCGGCTGCGGGTAGCGGCTGCGGACATCGGCAGTATCGATTTGGACGTCGCCCCTAGTTTCGGGACCGGGTACAACGACAGAGCTTCGAACGAAGAACGCCAGAAGAGCTTTATCCAGTCCAGTCCGATCCGTGAATGGCATGATCGTTCGGGAGGCAAGATCGCCGAAGGACGTTTGGTCGATTTCTCACATCATCGCGTGGTGGTCGAATCCAAAACCGGCAGCCGACAATCGCTGGATATCCGCTCGCTGAGCGATGCCGATGCCGTATACGCCTTCGAAGCCTGGGGGTTACCCGTTACCTGTTCGCTGGCGGCAAAGCCAGCCGGACCGCGGCTATACGAACCGACGACGGTGGCATGGAAGGCCTCGGGGCTCTGCCACAAGCCTCTTTACTTCGAAGAGATCCAGTTGGAGCGAAGTGGCCACGAGTACGGACCGATCCTCCAGCCCGCCTTGTCGACGGTGCATTTCTTCAAGAACATCGCCTTCCTGCCTTACAAGATGGGGATTCATCCGCCTCATGAATGCCAGTATGCCTTGGGGCACTATCGGCCGGGGAATTGTGCACCGTGGAGCATCGAGCCGGTACCGCTGAGCTTGCGTGGACTGGCGGCTCAGGGCGCAGTAATCACCGGCGGGGTATTGATGTTACCTTAGCAGGTGTTCTGAATCCCAAGCAACAGGCACCCTCCATACACCGTAGCCGCAACGAGCTGTCGATGAGCATATCGAATCGGCGATGGCAACCAGTCCCAAGAGGGTAGGCCCTTCAGGCCTCCAGAAAATAGGGGGTGGGGCTCCGCACCGGTGGCGCTCCCACCGGCTAACGTTGTGTCGGCCCTCCGGGGCTGGGGACAGGTTGGTCATACTCTTCCTTGTCAACCTGCG
>JBILTQ010000173.1:0-10942 GCA_044371435.1 Pirellulaceae bacterium
CGCCAGGCTCCCCGCGAGGTTTTGATTCGGCGGCTGGCGTTTGCCCTCACCGGTTTACCTCCGACTCTCGACGAGGTCGACCGTTTCCTCAGCGACCAGTCGCCGACCGCTTATGAAGACCTGGTGGAATACTACCTCCACTCGCCCGCCTACGGCGAGGAGATGGCCAGGCATTGGCTGGACGTGGCCCGCTATGCCGACACCCATGGTTTGCATTTGGATAACGAACGCGAGATGTGGGCTTATCGGGATTGGGTCATCCGCATGTTCGATGCGAATCTTCCCTTCGATGAATTTACGATCTGGCAGCTGGCGGGCGATCTCCTGCCGAATCCAACCAACGACCAGTTGATCGCGACTGGTTTCTGTCGCTGCAACGTCACCACCAGCGAAGGCGGAGCCCTGGATGATGAATATCGTTTCCTTTACGCCATCGACCGTACCAGCACCATGATCGAAACTTGGATGGGATTAACCGGAGGTTGCGCTGTCTGTCATGACCATAAATTCGATCCCTTGTCGACTCGCGAGTATTACTCGCTCTACGCCTTCTTCAACAATGCGGCCGATCCGCCGATGGATAAGAATATCGCCAGGACGACCCCTTTTCTTCCCCTGCCGGGCGCTGGCGAGCAAGCGGCGATCGCGGTAGCTGAACAAGCGGTCGCGCAGCGCCGGGAGGCTTTGCAGCAACTGGCCAGTCAGGTCGGCTATCGCGATCCTGTCGAGCGGCTCGAATCCAAATCGACCTCTACCATGCCCGACCAACCGTGGGTTGAAGTCGTGCTCGATGATCTCTTCCCCTACGGCTCTTCACCCAAGAATACGACACGCAATCCGGCGGTCTGGGACCTTGCACCTCACGGTGGTGCCAAGTCGGGCCGCCGTTCGCTGAAGCAAGCATCGTCGTACTTCACCGAGGATACGTTTGATACAGGGGGCCAGATTCTGTTGGTCACGGACGCTGGCAGGCTCTCCTTTTGGGTGTGTCTCGATCCACGGGACACCCCCAAGATCCTCGCTGTGTCCCTCAAACAAGGGAGTGATTGGGTCGCGTATTGGGGGGAGGCCAGCCTGGATGATTACGGCTTTCCGACGAAAAGTCAGGCCGTGCATCAAGGAGCCATGCCCAAGGCGGGGTGTTGGGTTGAGCTGACCGTTGATTTGGAATCCGTGGGACTGAAGGCGGGGCAGCCGATCTCGTCGATCGCCTTGCAGCAAGCCGGAGGTGTCTTGTGGTGGGATCGAGTTTGTCTCGAGGGTTTCGTGGAGGTCGCTAACCATCCGGCGCATTCGTTCTCTGCCTGGTGGCAGGGGGCCCGGGGAAAAAGCATCGTCGGTCTGCCACCCAAGCTGGCCGCTACCCTCAAGGCTGGGCCGGACAAGATCAAGGACGCCGACGCAGTGGCGGACTTGACCGCCTTCTACCTCGCCCATATCGCGGTGCCGAGGAACGAGCAACTGGCGGCGGCGCGACGCGCTTGGGAGGAGGCCTTGACGCAATGGCAGATCGCGCAGGATCAGGTGCGAGGGACGATGATCTTCGGCGAATTGCCGGAGCCGCGTGCTTCTTTTGTCATGGAACGCGGCCAGTACGATAAACCGACGATCGAGGTCCAGCCGGGGGTTCCGGCCGTGCTGCCACCCTTGAAGAGCATCCAGCCTTCCGATCGCCCGAATCGGCTCGACCTGGCTCGATGGCTGACGGATCCTCGGCATCCTTTGACAGCCCGAGTGACCGTGAACCGTTTTTGGCAGCAATTTTTTGGGACTGGTCTGGTGAAGACCAGTCATGACTTCGGCTCGCAGGGGGAACCACCCTCGCACTCCGAGTTGTTGGATTGGCTGGCGATCGACTTTCGCGACCAGGGATGGGATGTCAAGCGTTTGGTGCGATTGCTGGTAACCTCTCAGGCTTTTCGCCGCGATGCGACCGTAGATCCCCTTGCCTATCAACGCGATCCCGAAAACCGCTACTACGCACGCGGTCCACGTTTTCGACTGGATGCCGAACAGATTCGCGACGCTGCCTTGTTCGTCAGCAGTTTGCTGAGCACGCGACGCGGTGGACGTGGGGCGATGCCCTACCAGCCGCCGAATATCTGGGAGCCGGTGGGGTATCAGAACAGCAATACTCGCTACTACCTGCAAGGCCACGGAGATGATCTCTACCGCCGTAGCATTTACTGTTTCCTCAAGCGGACTGCCCCACCGCCGTTCATGTCTAACTTCGATGGTCCTAACCGCGAGCAGTTCTGCACGCGCCGCGAACGGAGCAACACGCCGCTGCAAGCCCTGCAACTGCTCAACGACGTCCAGCATATCGAGGCTGCCCGGGCGTTAGCCGAACGGGTACTGGCCTCCACTGCTGATGACGGGCAAAAGCTGGCCGAGCTGTTCCGTCGCGTTCTCAGCCGACACCCGGATGCTGCTGAGCAACGACTGCTGCTCCGAGCGTTGGGCGATCAGCGCCGTTACTATCAATCCAAGGCTACCGAAGCATCCCGGTTGATCCACAGCGGTGAGTCGCTGCCTCGACGGTTGGCCAACGATAGTGAAACCGCGGCCTGGACCATGGTGGCGAATATGGTGCTCAATCTCGACGAAGCCATCAGCCGGAACTGATTTTCCGAAATTATTTTCCCGCGGCCCACCGGCCGTCTCCTCAGTGGTAGTCTTGCCGATGAATACCCACCTGTTGCTCCAAGCCACCCGTCGAAACTTTTTTGGCCAATCCGGCTTGCGTTTGGGGGGGCTGGCGATGAGCTTGCTGGCTGCTCGCAACGCCGCCCAGGCAGCTTCGCCCGCCAGCCCGGTCTATCCGCCGTTGCCGGGGTTGCCACACTTCCCGCCGAAGGCGAAAGCCATCATCTACCTGCACATGAACGGTGGTCCCTCCCAGTTGGACCTCTGGGATTACAAACCAACGCTCGCGAAACACTACGACCAGGATCTTCCGGACAGTATCCGCAATGGGCAGCGGATCACTGGGATGACCAGCAAGCAAGCTCGGTTTCCGGTGGCCCCCAGTCTGTTCAAGTTCCGTCAGCACGGCCAGTGTGGTCGATGGGTCAGCGAATTGCTCCCGCATACGGCGAAGCATGTAGATGATCTGACGGTGGTCAAGACGGTATTTACCAACGCTATCAACCATGATCCGGCCTGTACCTTTGTGATGACGGGTAACGAAGTCCCCGGACGTGCCAGTCTCGGATCCTGGTTAAGTTACGGGCTGGGTAGCGAAAGCGACAACCTGCCGGCCTTCGTCGTCTTGACGCCGCGCTGGAAATCCAAGGCTGCAGCCCAAGCCTTGTTCACGAGGATGTGGAGTAGCGGTTTCCTGCCGACCAAGCACGCCGGAGTCGCGTTGCGCAGCGTCGGCGACCCGGTGCTCTACCTCGACAATCCGGCCGGCGTCTCGCCGGAAAATCGCCGCCGTATGCTCGACACCCTCGCGGACCTCAATGAGCATCGCTTTCAGCAGGTGGGCGACCCGGAAATTCGATCGCGGATCGCTCAGTATGAAATGGCCTTTCGTATGCAAGCCAGTGTGCCCGAGTTAGTCGATATCGGCAGCGAGACTCAGCCAACGCTCGAGATGTACGGACCGGATGTCGAGAACTCCGGTAGTTTTGCCTCGAGCTGCCTGTTAGCAAGACGCCTGGTCGAACGCGGTGTTCGGGTCGTTCAGATCCTGCATCGCGGATGGGATCAGCACAATAACCTCCCGGGCGATATCCGTCTGCAGTGCGAGGATACCGATCAACCGATCGGCGCCTTGCTAGCCGATCTCAAACAACGCGGCTTGCTCGAGGAAACCTTGGTGGTCTGGGGAGGTGAATTCGGTCGCACCGTGTATTCTCAGGGCAGCCTCACCGCCACCAATTATGGCCGCGATCATCATCCTCGAAATTTTGCAATGTGGCTTGCTGGTGGCGGGATTCGAGGCGGTCTGAGTATCGGGGAAACCGACGATTTCAGCTATAACGTGGTCGAGCGTCCGGCGCATATTAATGATCTCAACGCCACCATCCTCCATTGCCTAGGGATCGATCACCAGCGATTGACTTATAAATTCCAGGGCCTCGATGCGCGGCTTACCGGCGTCGAGGAAGCGCAGGTAATCCAGGAAGCCCTCCCCGGTTGACCATGCCCTGAGCGGTCGAGGGACAATCGGTTCCTGGGATGCGGTTTGGGTAAGGTAGCCGTCGGAAAAAATATGAGCTGCCAAGGGGGGCTTCGTCAGCCCCACCGGGCGCGGCTTGGCAGCCCAGGCTCTATTTGCCTTGAGGCTGAAGCCAACCGGCATCGCGCAGCCAATCCGCGAGCCGCAAATGCCAGGTCGAAACGGGCCGCTCGGATGGCCGGATGCCATAGCCATGACCGCCGCGAGCATAGAGGTGCAGTTCTGCCGGCACCCCCGCTTGTTTCAAGGCGATGAACAAGGAGGCCGCCTGCGCTCCGCGATTCCCATCATCGGCCGTTACCGCCATGAACATTGGGGGAGTTTTGGGATTCACTTGGATCAACGAGCCAAGCCCCACTTCGGTGCGGTCGTTGTAGTTCTCACCCAAGTACGCGGCATAGATCGGGCAAAGGAAATCCGGTCGACAACTTTGAGTGTCGATCGGATCCCGCGCAGCATACGTTCCCTCCGTGCCGCTGATGCCAGTCATGACCGTTAAGTGCCCGCCGGCGGAAAACCCGAGGATACCCACCCGCCTCGGGTCGATCCCCCATTCGCTTGCATGGAAGCGCATCAAACGTATCGCCCGTTGGGCATCCTGCAACGGTTCGCGATGCGGGGCCTCGGGGTTGCGACGCGGCACTCGATATTTAAGCACGCCGGCGGTGATCCCGTGGCTGTTTAGAAATTGAGCGACTTCGACCCCTTCTTTTGGCCAAGCGAGGATATTGTAGCCGCCCCCCGGACAGATGATCATCCCGCAACCGTTGGCGGATTCCTTGGGGGCGCGGTAGATGGTGAGCGAGGGAGTTTCTACCAGATTGATCCGCTCGGGATCGGTCCCCTTGGCTTTCAAGTCGGCGATCTTGTCGACGCTCAGTAATTCGGCCCCAGCCGGCAATCCTTGCGGCCACAGCGGTAACTCCAGAGCTTCCTCAGCCCATCCCAAGATCGGTAAGGTCACGCACCAAAGCCAGAAACCGATTCGCTGGAACTGCATCCTTTTCGACAACACCTGAGTTTCTCCCGATGGTTGGTCATGATTCGGAAGCAGTCGCGATTGAGCTTCCAACGCTGCAACATCCTAACGAACAGGAGGGAGGCTTGCCAAGCAGGATAGCTTTGGCTCATGCCAGGGGCGCAGCGACCCTTGCTCGGAACGGGTGGCTAGGCCGCGGCCGACGCTTGGATTCTGAAGTTGCGCTTTTGGAGTGCATCGCACGTCGAACTTCGCATTTCCTGACAGTTTTATACAACCCGAAGCGTCAGCGAGGGACCGACGAGGCTGGATGTCATCGATGAGGTGGGGCTGCTCCCTACTCCCACTCTCGGAAGGTGCGCCGGCCGAGTGTCTCGGCTGGACAATTCGCTGTATCCATGGCTTTTGCATGCTCTTGATCCCTCGCTGACGCTTCAGGTTGTGATTGTACGTGTGAGCCTGCTACCAGGAATCGAAGCGGTGACGAGCAACAAATAAAACCAGAGCAAGCCAACTCTTAGAGCGTGGGCCAGGGCTGGGAATCACTGTGCAGGAGGCGGGGCGGTCGTACCAAGGCGGGGATGTTGCCGCTTTTTCGAACATGGCGGTGGTTGTCAAGGGCCAATCCGCCGTGCCACGGGTTGAACTTTTTGCAGTCAGTGTTTAGCCCGGGAGTTTCCGTCGTCGAAGTTTGTGTCGCGTCGGGGGCGGGTGCGGCTTGAGCTAGGCGATGCACTCCACTGTCCATGGGCTTCGCGACAGTTTCTACTGAGATACGGCGGATGGACAAATACCAGTCGAGTCGGTCATCATCCAGGATTGGATCCCGCATCTCGACCGCTACTATCGGACGCTGGAGCATCGCAATCAGCGGATCCTTGAAGGCTTTTCGATGGGTGGATTTGGGGCAGCCCACCTTGGTTTCAAGTATCCTGAGATTTTTGGTGCCGTCTCTATCCTCGATCGAGCCCTACTCGATGCAGACCAGATGAAGGCCCGCCATCGAGTCCTGTGGGAGCGGCTCTTTGCCGGTGACTACCAGCGTTTTCAGGCTGAAGATCCGTGGATGCTAGCCGCCCACCACGCATCGCGACTCCGGGAGGAGACCCTGATCCGTATCGCGGTGGGTGCCTTGGTGGCTTACAATCGCCGGTTGAGCGATCAGTTGAAGTCGCTAGGCATCGAACACACTTACCGTGAGTTGCATGTCGGTCATAGCCAGCAGGCGGTCTATCAAGCGCTGGGCGAGGACAACTGGGAGTTTTATCGCCGTGCACTCTTGGATCGCCCTTGAGCCGGAAAGCCTCTCGGCTTGGATCGCTCGGGTCCAGCCCGTGATGCAAGGCTTGGCGGAAGGCTACCTTTTTCGTGTGAGCAATACCATGATCTGCTGGTCGCGTCCGAGGATAGTGGTCTGCTGGATGGCCTGTTTTTGCCGTTGGGGGCAGTTTGATTGGTTTTCCTGCGGCTTGGGGTTGGCTGCCATACCGATGATATTTGGTCGAGAGACGCTCGCCGTCGAACGTCCGAATATCCTTTTCATCGCTGTCGATGATATGCGCTGCGATCTCGGTTGTTACGGAGTCTCCCATGTGCATTCACCTCACCTCGATCGCTTGGCCCGGTCCGGCGTCTTATTCCAGCGGGCTTACTGCCAGCAGGCGGTTTGTAATGCGTCGCGGGTATCGCTGATGACCGGCCTGCGCCCGGACTCGACTCGGGTCTGGGACTTGGTGACCGACTTTCGGACCACGATCCCCGAGGCGGTAACCATCCCACAGCATTTTCGCCAGCACGGTTACCGGGCGGAGGCTTTCGGCAAGATTTTCCACAATACCTTCCCCGACGATGTCTCCTGGGATGAGCCGACCCATCGGCCCACGGAGGTGATCGCTTATTCTCCCGAAAACCAGCAGCGGTTGCTCGAATACCGGCAACAGATGAAAGCTAAGGGGATGTCGGCGACAGCCATCGAGCGGATGCGTGGTCCGGCTACGGAGATTCAGGAGCAGCTCGACGACAAGAACTACGATGGCAAGCAAACCTTGGAGGCCATTGCCTTGATGCGGCAACTTGTCGATCAGCCTGCCCCGTTTTTTCTAGCCGTTGGTTATATCCGCCCGCATCTTCCGTTCATTACGCCGAAGAAATACTGGGATCTTTACGATCGGGCAGCGATCCCTTTGGCCAGCAACGGCTTTTTTCCCAAAGACGCGCCGGCCGTGGCCTTCGGCGATCGATCCTTGGGTGGTTTCTATGAGTTGCGGGGCTACATGGATTATGCCGATGCCCCATCGCCCTGGGAGCGACCGCTGACCAGCGAACAGCAGCGTGAGTTAAAGCATGGCTACTACGCGTCTGTCTCCTTTGTCGACGCCCAAATCGGCCGCTTACTCGAGGCTGTCGATCAGTTGCAGGTCACCGACAAGACGGTAATTGTCTTGTGGAGCGATCATGGATGGAAACTCGGGGAACACGGCGGTTGGTGCAAGCAGACGAATTACGAAATCGATACCCGTGTGCCGCTGATTATTCGAGCCCCCGGGGCTTCATCCAATGGCCGGAGTTGCCGGGCTTTGGTCGAATTCGTCGATCTCTATCCTACGCTTTGCGCGTTGGCCGAACTGCCGATACCAGAGCAGCTCGAAGGTAAAAGCCTGGTGCCTTTGCTCGCCGACACCGAAGGTAAAGTCAAAGACGCTGCCTTCAGCCAATTTGAGCGCCGTCATCAAGATCGACAATACATGGGCTATGCGATGCGCACCGAAGACTACCGTTACATCGAGTGGCTGGAGGCAGAGACGGGCGCAGTGGCTGCTCGCGAGTTGTACGATCATCGACGCGATCCCCAGGAGAATCAGAATCTTGCCGTTCATAGCCAGCATGGACCCTTGATGGAAGCTTTGAATCGGCAAATGTGGTCGACGTTGTCGCGTCCGAAATTCCCGCTACCGCTCGCGCGGTCCGCCGCAGCCAACTCGTCTGCTGAAGCTCGAACCAGCTTGCGCTGGATCCCCTCCGCGGAAAGGCCGCTCCCCCCCTCGCGTCCGGCAGGCCAGCATCGTGCCGTTACCTTCATCAATGGGCGGGTTGAACCAGTCGAGCTTTGGTGGATCAGTCCCGATGGCGACAAGCAATCCTATGGTGTTTTGGGTAAGGACGATCGTAAGACGATTCGCACGCGTCGCGGCGCAGTATGGCTTGTCGAAGATCAGCAATCGCAGTCTTTGGGTTACTTCGTGACCGCGGACGAAAATGCGACAGCGACGATTCCGCCTTAAGCCACAACGCGGCAGAACCGTACCGGTCGGGAGCGAGTCAGGCGGCTTCCAGCGAACTTGGCCGCGACATGCCTACGGGGGCGATGGTGGGGCGTGATCTTGTTGCAGGCCATGCTGCAAGGCATTGCTGAAGATTTGGTTCCCCGAGCCGCCATCGATCCGCAGCGAAGCGGCGGCTGGGCGATCCTGGCGATCGTCAGCGATCAGGCATCCACTGACGAGGCTTTGGTGTACCTGACGCAGCAGGAGGCCGACTCCGTCGCTATCGAGGATCGTACAACTCGAGATATTCATTCGCCGCGAATCCTCGATCAAAATCGCTGCTGGTTGACGCAGGACTTGGGACACGTGCAGTCCCGTCAGCGTGCAATCCTGGCACTGGCGAAAGACGATTGCATTGTCCGCTGTGCTAGCGTTTCCGTGAGTATAGCTTGGGTTGCGATCGAAATTATTTGGCCCGATGACGATATGCGAACTCTTCTCGACTAGCAGGTTATGCTGATAACCCATCCAGAAGGTGTTGCCTTGTACGGTCACCCCGCGGCAGTCGCTGAGCTGGATATTGCAGGCGACGTCGCTGAGGACATTGCCGACGATCGCAACGTTTCCCCACTGCCTCGAGGGGTTAGGGACGATTGCTGAACCTCGACCAAGGATCCGAATGTTGGCTGAGTCTTTGGATTTGCTATTGTGTTGGATGGTGCAGCCACTGATCGCGACTTCGGCAGTCCCGCTGGAACTTCTCGAACAGTCGATCAGGATATTGGCGGTCGGCGGTGTTTCAGGGCTCATGTTCGATTCGATATCGCAGCCATTCACCTGAAGGTTGCGCACGTTGCCCCCCAAGCTGACGATTCCGCCTTGGGCGTTGTAACTGATGTGACAAGCGTTAACATTGATCTGGTGCAGATCGACATTGTCCAAATAGATGCCGACACCATGGTTTTCGTAGAGATGGCAGTCGGCGATCAACACGTTGCGATTGCGCTGGACCAAATGGACTGCATGCCTGGTGCGTCTGATAACCAGACGAGTGAGGGTCAGCTGCATCGTCCCGGCGGCTTCGATGCCGCAAGCCTCGGGATGCTGGCCCACGATTTCAAGACCATCGATGAGCGGCATCCGTTGGCGATCCCATACCTGCGGTTCGACCGTCTTGGGGTCGGCCGTACCCGCATGGGTCCCGACTAGACGAAAGGCTGGGCCAGAACCTTCCATGACGATTCGGGCTACGCCGTCGCCGTGAATCCCGACGAAACCGGTTTGTTCTAGATCGATCTCGATAGTCTGTGTCAGTCGATAGTTTCCCGGAGCTAAACGAATGGCTGATCGAGATTCCTGGATCGCGCGCTGGATCGCCGCAGTATCATCGGCTACTCCGTCTCCGACTCCGATCCTTGCAGTTCCAGATTCGGCCGCCCTTCCCGGGGAAACTGCGAGGCATACCGCCCAGATCCACGCGTTGAACAAGATGAGTTGCGGTAGGAAGGATCGACCAGGCACATACTGGCGATGGGATCGGAGTTGGGTTCGTACCATCATAAGATTGATATCCAAAGCCGAGAAACCAAAGTTGGTCAGCCGTTTTAGCCAAGGCGGCAGGAAACCTGATCGCGAGTCGAGCCGCGTTTTAGGCTGAGTCGACAAGCGAGGAATCCCGGGACGAAATCGTCCAGCGACTAGGAACGAGGGTAGCGGTCGGAAGGCTGGATGGCAACTGGCATGGTTTGCCTTTCACCCATAGCCAGGAATGGTTGTTGGCTGAACGATGTTCAGCCGCAGGACCGAGGATACCGACCGTGCCTTGGAGGGTCGCGTGTGCTCTCCCCAGCCATGGTCGGCCGATAGCTTGCTGAGTATCCCACCAGCATCCTCGCAGCGTACCGCGAGCTTGACGCAGATCGACCTCGTCTGCGCTTGGGGCTGTTTTGAGCCAGTGAGAAAACGATTTTCCTGTGGTTTTCATAACCCGAAGCGTTAGCGAGGGGCCAATCAGGCCGGATGTCATCGATGAGGTAACGCTACCCCCCGTTCACGCCCTTCCAAGCCGCGCTGAACAAGTGTCTCGAGGTGCCCGTCCGCGTGATCGCTGGTTTTGTCCTCGTGATCCCTCGCGGACGCTTCGGGTTGGGATCCGAAGCGGGGTTTTTCACAGCAACCGAATCGATGACGAGTATCATTTCATCGAGCGCGGGCACCAGAGAAAGCCAAAAAGCACAACCCACAGCGTGCATCCCATCGAGTTTTCTTTGGATTATGATGATGGCCCCAGGTCCACCGGTTGGCTTCGTGGGGTTTTAACTGCACCTTGGAAGATCGACAAAGATGATGTCCTGCCCCTCCCAGTTCGCGTTTGCCAGGATGTTCTTCCTGCCATGGTGCTTTCTCGTGGGAGTAGCCTTTGCTCAAGCTGGCTTGGCTACGGAGAAACCTAACATTCTATTTATCCTGACGGATGACCAAGGCTATGGCGACCTCGGATGCCATGGAAATCCT
>JBILTQ010000508.1:0-3250 GCA_044371435.1 Pirellulaceae bacterium
CGCGGCCGTGCGTCCGGACCCACGTCCAAGGTTCCTCGCGATTCCCTTCCGCTTGTTTCCCCTGACGGCGGACCTCCAGTACGACCCGATCGCGTTCGTTGTGCTTGGCATGCACATAGGTTTCATACCAACTGCGAAAACCGCCGAAGCCTTTCATGATCGGATGCTCGGGAGCCACCGAGATCGTCTCGAATTCCTCGGCCCCGTGGCTTTTGAACTGCGCCCCGCACAAGGCGACGTAGGCCTCCGAGTTGCGGAAGCAGAAGGTCGCGCAGTGGATAGGGATAAAGCCTTTGCCGGAGGCGACAAAATCCAGCAAGGCCTTCTCCTGCTCCGACGAAATCTCGGCGATATTCGCGTAAATGATCAGCCCATCGAATTCCTTTAGCCGATCGGCGGCCAACACGTTGATATCCTCGGTGTATTGGATTGAGATGCCGCGTGACTGGAAAATCGGGATGATCCGGCCAGCAAAATCGGCCGGGCGATGATGCCCCTGATCTCCGAGAAAAACCAGTTTTAGCGGGTCTGCCGCCTGGGCGGGGCCCGAAGTCAAACTGCTGCCCAGCCAGACGCAGGCCAAGCCCAGCCACAGCCAGTCACGATTTCTCCCTAGTCGCTGAAGGAGGGTCTGAAAAAAATGCAAAGGGATGGCGATGGTGGAGGGCATGAGGTTCTCGGAGAGGGAATGGCGATAGGGATGGTAGGAGAGATTGAAGGCGGTAGAGGGGCCTAAGCCAGAGTAAAACTTGGGAGCGAAACCAGTTGACCGCCTTGGGTAGCGCTTTGGTGCGCACAAATCCCGACGCAGGTCCAGTTGGCACTGGTCACGGCGTTAGGCCAAGGATCGCGATCCTGACTGAGGGCGCTGAGAAATTCATGAACAAGGTGCGGGTGGGATCCGCCATGCCCACCGCCTTGAACGAAGGAGAGGTGCTCCGCGTCCTGGATCGAGCGGGTGAACTCGCGAATCTCCGACGGCAGCAAGTGGGCATAATCCGGCACCTCCACCTTCGAGGCAATCTCGGCTTCCGGCTTCTTGGCGGTATGGAGCACGTGCGGCTCGTTCTCGATCAACGTCCATTCGAAACTTTTCTTGGTGCCGTAAACATCGAAACTTTCACGGTACTGCCGAGCCGTATCGAAAAGGAAACGCCAAATATGGGCGGCGATATCGGAATCCTTAATCTTGATATGGCACGATTCCACGGCAAAGGAATTCCCCGACTTCTTCGCCAATTCCGGGCGGATACTCCCCGACCCAAAGCAAGACACGTATTCGGCTCGCCCATCGACCAGCCCCAACACCGGGCTGACGACATGGGTGGCGTAATGCATCGGGATCATCCGCTCCCAATATTCGGGCCAACCGTCCATATCCTGCGGGTGAGAGGCAGCCATATACTGGATCTTGCCCAATTCACCCCGCGTGTACATTTCCTTGATGAAGAGAAACTCGCGGCTGTAAACCACCGTCTCGGCCATCATATACTTGAGGCCGGTGTCGGCGACGGCCTGGCAAATTTGATCGCACTCCTCGATCGTGGTCGCCATCGGCACCGTGCACATCACATGCTTGCCGGCCTTCAAGGCCTGGAGACTCATCCAGGCATGATCCGGAATCGGGCTGTTGATATGGACAAAATCGATCGCCGGGTCGGCCAGCACCTGCTCGAACTGCTGGTAGCGTTTGGCGATACCGAAATGATCAGCCACCTTATGCAGCTCGCGTTCGTTGCGGCGACAAACCGCCGCCACTTCCCCCAGGGGATGCTTCTGGTAGATAGGGATGAATTCGGCGCCAAATCCCAACCCAACCATCGCCACCCGGTATCGGCCTTGACTCATCGAGAGTACCTTTCACGGAATTGTAGAGCTGCGTTCATGCCTTGGCCCAGCCTGCAAGCCCGACGGTCGAAGCCCGGGGCCGGCCACCTCCGCTCGAGGAGGGAAGCTATGCTCTGTTAAATTACCCAGGCTTGGCCGACCGCCTATGAGAAAAAGCGCAATTTAATTGTGATTTTTTACGCATTGATTTAGAGTAGAGGTTTTTCATCACCTCGGTGCGGTGCCCCGATGGCTAGACTTGCTGTCGCCCTGTTGATCGAATCGTCGAACGCCTACGCCCGTGGTTTGCTGCAGGGGATCATCGAGTATCAGCGGCAGCATGAAGGTTGGAGCATCTTCTTTCCCGAGCAGGAGCGGGGGGCGACACCACCTCGTTGGTTGCGACAATGGCAGGGAGACGGGGTAATCGCGCGCATCGAGACAGAAACCATCGCGCGTTCCTTAAGCCGGATCGGGATTCCGGTGGTCGATGTCAGCGCGGCGCGGCGAATCGAGCACATCCCGTGGGTCGAGACGGACGACGCCAAGGTGGCTTGTCTGGCCGCCGAGCATTTGATCGAACGCGGCTTTCGCCATTTTGCCTACTGCGGCGACTCGACCTTCAACTGGTCGCGGTGGCGATCCGAAGCCTTCGTGCATGCCTTGAACCAACGCAGCTTTGGCTGTGAGCTTTACGATACCGCCGAACACCTGCTTCGACCGACCGCTTGGCCGCAGCAACGGCGGCGTTTAGCCAAGTGGTTGAAGGCCTTGCCCAAACCGGTGGGTTTGATGGCCAGTTACGACAACCTCGCCCTGCAGATTCTCGATATCTGTCGCGATCTGGAAATTCCGGTTCCCGATGAAGTGGCGGTGATCGGGGTCGACAACGATCCCATCGTCTGTAACCTGGCCGATCCTTCGTTGAGCAGTGTGATCCCCGATGCCGTCGGGGCGGGTTACCGAGCCGCGGAGTTGCTGGCGACGATGATGCACGGCGGCCAACCAAAGCAGGAAAAGTACTTGCTGCCACCCCTGGGGATCGCGACGCGTCAGTCGACCGATATCTTCGCGGTGGAAGATGAGGATATTCGCCGCACCGCGAAATTCATCCGCGACCACGCTTGTTCCGGTATTACGGTCCTCGATCTCCTGCGGGAGATCCCCTTGTCGCGGCGGGTGCTCGAGAGCCGCTTTCGCAAAGCGACAGGTCAGACTCCGCATGAAGCCATCCTGGCTCAACGCTTGCGACGCGTCGAGGAATTGCTGCGCGAAAGCGACCTCTCCTTGGAAGCCATCGCCGCCAAGACCGGTTTTGAACATCCGGAATACATGCACGTGGCTTTCCGTAAGCACTTCCGCATGCCTCCGGGAAGGTACCGCAGTCAACTCCGCAATCGGACGCGCAGCAGCCGTACCCCTT
>JBILTQ010000510.1:0-3238 GCA_044371435.1 Pirellulaceae bacterium
GGAGTCCGATGGGATTCAAACTGCGGTCGCCCAGGGTGACTTCGACATAGTCGAGGTAGGCTGCCCCATCCTGAAAAAGACGCAGCTGATTCGAGGTGTTTACCGACCAATCCGCACCGAAAATTTTTACTCCGGCTTGCGTCAGGGCTTTAGCGAATCCCACGAGATCGGCGGCAGCTTCACCTTCCGCCTGCCCAGCCCCTCCGCGCACCTGGTCCGCGTTAGGCGAAAGGAGGTGGCCCGAGATCGGTTCGGCTACCCCCTCGCTTGCCGGGAGGAGCGACCAGGTGTCTGCTGCCAACAGGCTTCTTGGCTGGAGACTTTCCAGCGTCAGGTACCGATGGCTTCGGTAGTGCCTGAAAGAAGAGCTGTAGCGGTTGTACCGCGCAGCGCGACGAAGGCACCTCCGTCGGAGGAATTGGCCTATCAATACCAGGAAAGATGAGTACGTCACGAGACAAGCACCCCGTCGAATCAGGGCTTGGAAAAGGGGCCACCCAGGCAGTAAATCCATTCGGCTTACCTGCCTGACATGAGCATAATTCGATTGATCGCCAACTTCCATATTCGACGCGGCTATAATAGAGAAGGTTCCCGCCCTTGGCGGCTCGATTTGGCTCGTGGTACGGCAAAATGGTAACGCCAGCAGCTTCATGAGTAGGCTTTCCACCCCCTCCAACTCCCCTGACCCGGTAGCGGCCGTACGTGATCCGGCCAATGCGCCGCTGGTTGAATTCGTGCTGAAGGCTGCCAAAGCAATTCAGCGGACGGAGTTGGCTGTAGCCGTGCTTGGCTGGCTGGTGACGATGGTTCTGGGCGTGCTGGGGTTGGTGTTGGTCGACCACTGGCTGTGGCCATTGAACGGGCTGGCTCGATATGGAGCCTGGACGGCACTTGTTTTCGGCAGCGTCGGCTGGACTGTTGGCCGAGTGGTGCCGCTTCTCGGCCGGACGATCAACCCTCAGTATGCGGCCCAGCGGATCGAAGCTGCGATTCCTGAAATGAAGGAGGGGCTGATTAGTTGGTTGCAACTGGCGTCGACGCCCGAACGAGTCCCGCGTAGCGTTTTGAATACCATTGGTCGTTACGTTTTCCGGCATTTACATGCGCAGGATGCGCAAACCATTGTCGATCATTTCCTACCAGTGAAAATGATGCTGGTTCTGTTGGGCAGTGTCCTGGTCGGCTCGGTGTACTTGATGGTTTCTCCTAAAAGCGGCATGGCTACTCTTCAGCGCCTCCTGCTTCCGTGGGCCGAGATCGCTCCGGCCACCCGTGTCCGGATCCTCGAGGTCAGGCCTGGGCATACGACCGTGACCGAAGGGAAGAATTTACCCGTCGCCATCACGGTCCGCGGGTGGCATCGACAGGATAAGGCTGCGATCGTTTATTCGACGGATGATGGACAAATCACCCACCGCCCTATCGCTATGCAAGCTGATATCGAGGGGGTGACCTATGTGGCGGAGTTGGGTGCTTCCTTTGGAGGCATCTCGCAACCCCTCCATTATGAAATCCATGCTGGCGATGCGATAGCTGGTCCTTTCGCCGTCAAGGTACAAGCCGTTCCTTTGGCGGTCATTGAAAGAGTAGAGTATCGCTATCCGCCGTATACCCGGCTAGCGACCAAAGTTCTCGAGGATGATGGTCGGGTCAAAGGGCCCGAGGGAACGCAAGTGCATGTTTGGGCGCGAACCAACCAGGTTCCGCAACGAGGGCGGATTGAATTCGATCTCAAGCCTACCCCGGATGAACCTTTCCAGGTCAGTCGCGCCGATGATTTGCTCATCGAGCCTCTAACCATTTCAGCCAAGTGGATGCTGGCAGTGGATGAGTCTCGCTCAAATCCCACGCTACAGGCATACCGCCTTCGATACGAAAATGCGCTCGGCGAACTCAACAACCATCCCGTGGTTTATCCGATCAAGGTTATCCCGGATTTACCGCCGGAGGTGGAGTTGGCATCAGGGCTTGCTGAAGAGGTTGAACTCCCCGTCAATGGCTCGCTAGACATTGCCGTGAGGGCTAGTGATCCCGATTTCGGTTTGGTCCGGTTGTATGTCCAAGCGGCGGTCGATGGTCGTCCGGTGGCCGCCAAGGAGTTATTCAGGAACGATGAAGGGTTTATCGGCCAAGTTCAGCAAAGCTATGTTTTGGAGCCGCAGAAGGTCCGGTTGCAGCCAGGACAGAAAGTCGAGTTCGTGGCGATTGCCGAGGATAATCGCCATGCGGGCGAGGATCAGCATGCCGAAGCCAACGTCCGTCAATCCCGGAAGCTGACGGTGATGATCGTTCCGCCGCAGCCCATGGCTGCCGCCACGCCAAGAGAAGGCCAACCTGCGGATGCGAAGAGCATCTCCAAGGCCGAGGGCGCTCCTCCCGCGTCCCTGGCGAAAGGCAAATCGGACTCGGAAGCCAAGAGCGGAGAGGCAAGTGAAAACCGGCCGCCTCGCGAGAGCACCACCGAAGTTGGCGACTCGGGCTCGGCTTCTGCCGACTCGGGGCAGGGAATCACGAATCCCAAGGAAAAGCCAACTGGGGCCTCTCAGACCCAGTCCGCCTCGAATCGCTCGGAGGGTAGTTCCCATTCCGAATCATCGCAGCCTAGTCGAAATCCGGACGGGGCTGAGGCAGGGAACAGCGCCGCTGAGGAGGGTTCCGGGGGGGGGGCTGCCGGAGGCAGTTCATCGGCGGGTGGCGAGTCTCAAGCGAAGTCCGACGGACCGCGAGATGCGGGAGCCACGGGCGATCAACCGCAGCACGATGGGGACGCCTTTGAGAACCTGCGCGAATGGTTAGAGAACAACCAGGGGGCGAAGGAAGGTTCCGCGCGCGACGGCAAGGCCGCCGCTGGAGATGGTCAAGCGGATCGAGCGCAGGATGGGAGCCAAGGCCAGTCGGATGGCGCCTCTGCGGTTTCTAGTTCGGGGGGAGGCGATGCCGATCCGAAGGCTTCATCCGGCGAGACTTCCAGGCAATCCGGGTCACCAGCGGCAGATTCTTCGGGGACGATGGGATCGCAAGGCGACGCGAATAATTCTCAGCCATCGACTCGAGGAGAGGGGACGCAACCAGCTTCTGCTGGGGATAGTGATAGCAAGTCGCTGGCTACCAGGGGTGAGGGTGGGGCCGATCGAGCACCCACCGACACGGAGAAGAAAACGCAGCCTGCTGCTCAAGGGAACGCATCCGCGACGGGTTCCAGCCAAGGGAGCCAAGAGGGCGGACGCGATTCGGC
>JBILTQ010000175.1:0-10905 GCA_044371435.1 Pirellulaceae bacterium
CTGCGCGCCTCCTCGCTATTCAAACTGCCGAGCATACTCACGGCCTTGAAACGTACCTCGCGGTCTGCATCATTCGCCATCCAACTGAGCCACAGGATCGGATCGAGGCGAGGGTGACTCACCAGACTTTCCAGGGCTTGCAACCGTTCCTCGGTATCCCCTTGAGCCAGGCTGACCGCCAGCGACAATTCCTCGCGTGTCAGCCGGTCACGCTGCAATTCATGAAAGGCGGCGGTGGCGACGCGCGGTTGGATGCTGGTCAGCAGCCGCAGCAGGTCGATGGTTTTCTGACGCCTCATCCCGAGCACTTCTTCGGCTGGCCCAGGAAGGCTCGCTGCCGTAGAGGTGGCGGTCGATTGGATCGGGATACTGATACTGCCGCTTACCGGGATGAAACGGTTGGCCCTCAACAACTTTTGACGCAACTTACCCGACGACGGGGAGTCCAGCCTGAGACTGTCGCTGGCGTCCTCAGGATTCCAGGAGGTTTGCGCAGACGCCTCGGCAGGGGCGGCGGTTGGATGACGCTCCGCGGTCAGGCCAGCCGCAGCTGACGTCAAGCTTTCACCGGCCGCGGCTGCGACCAGCGGGGGCTGGCTCAGCGATTCAACATCGATCGTCTGATTCGCCGGGATAGCTGGGGTAATCGGGGGCAGCGACGCCAGAGCAGTTTGGTCGCCTTCCGGCGAAGGGACATCCAGGGTAGTCAACGGCGCTCGGTCGGCGACGACGACCGCCGGTAGGCTACCGCTGGTCGAGTCGTCCGCAAGGTCGGAGAGACGCGACGAGGTGACAGGGCCTCCCCGCGGCGAACGCGCAGTTTGTAGACCACTGGCTGGCGTTGCCATGGAGGGAGACGCTGCCGACACGACGGTCCCCTGCCCCTTGGCTGTATCCAACGCTGGCTGATCCCTTCCGTGCTCGAGGATCTGATCGCAACTCGCCAAAGTCACCTGCGCACCGGGGTGGTTATCGAGCGCCTGGGCGGCTCGCACACGGAGGGTAAGCGAACGGACCAGGGTGAGGTGCTGCTCAGGTAAAGCCGGTAGTTGCTTAGCCAGTTCATAGACGAGCTCTGCATATCGCGCTCGACGTTCTTCATGAGGTAGATCGGCCACGCGATTGAGATAGTCGTCGATCGCTTGGAACGCCGAGCGTGCCTCGGCGGCATCGCTTTTCGTCAAGCCTCCGATAACGATCGGCAGGCTGGTCGGCAGTAACTTCGCCAAGCAGATCAAACCATCATGGCGGATTTCCTGGGTGGCCCCTTCGCGGAATTGAGCGGTGAGATGATGCAACAGCCAAAGCTGCGAGAGACGTGGCCAACCCCAAAGACCAACGCCGACGAGCAGCAGCAACAAGCTACCCTGCAGGAACAAGGTTCTCATGCGCCGCCAGTGCGACGGCTGTTCCATTGGTCCCAGCAGCCAGTCGGAATCGATCAGCGGTGTCTGTTGCTCGGATTTTCGATGTGCCATCCTTGGCCCTCGCGATCCATCAAAAAACGTCAGTCATCGGCGAAGGATGGGAAATTCCTCGTTTTGCCTCAAGAGCAATTCAGCGGACAAGCCAGTTCCTGGCTAACTCTTGGCCGGCCTAAACCGCCGCGGAGAGGTGGGCGGCCCGCCGTCGACAAGGGACTGCTGGAGGCTGCCCAGCCGCCGCCACTCTCCAGGTTTTTCCAGAAATCGATCGATAGGATTCAGCCCCGCAGATACTCGCGGCGTTGGCGGCGGAAGTCGCAGGAGTGGCTCGCAGGATCCGAATTAACCTTTTTTTATTTCGCGTGGCCAAGCTGCCTCTCGATTGCCGACATATCCCTTCGATGGCTTACGTCGATGACAGGCCGGTTCGCTAGCGAATCGCCGCCGGTTGCGGACCTGATACCGAGCATGCAGCCCCGGACTAGTTTCCTTCCTTTCCCTGAATGACGGCGAACCGATGCGTTGGTCGAATTACCACCCTTGGACCCGCCGTCTCTTTACGGCCGGTGTGTGCCTGGTATCGATAGCGGTCTCGGCCATCGCGGAATCGCCCAGCTTGGAAGGAACATCCAGCCGTGAGGTTCGCGAGCAGGCAGCCCGCAGCCTCCCCTTTGCTAGCTTGACCCTAGAGGCTACCCGTAAGTTGAAACCGGTTTTGGAAGATCCGACGGTCTTTCGACGGATGCCGCTGCAAAAATTTGCCTGCGACCCCGACCTTTTTAATTTCCTGGTCCGTTACCCTGAAGTCCTCGTCCACATCTGGCAGGAGATGGGGGTGACAAAAGTCGAGACGCAGCGGACCGGCCCTTACTCCTTTCAGGGGGACGATGGAGCCGGCACCACGAGCACGAGTGAGTTGATCATGGGGAGTGATCGCTTGCACATTTACTACTCCGAAGGACTGTATGAGGGCCCACTGGTAGCCAGGAAGCTGGAAGGTCGCTGTATCTGCATCGTCTATGGCCAAGCGTCGATCGGTGAAATCGGACAATCGATGATGACAGCGCACATGGATGTCTTCCTGAAGTTGGACAACGTTGGGGCAGATCTGATCGCCAAGACGATCAGTCCGCTGGTGGTTAAAACCGCCGACTACAATTACTTGGAAACGCTGCGCTTTGTCTCGCAATTATCGTGCGATCGATCGATGTCCCGGTCGCATCGGCTAACCGCTGACGAAAAGCATCCGAACTCTCGTTGGCCACCGCGACCCAGTCCAAGGCGCATTGAACGATGGGAGCCCCCGCTCCCAACAAGACGATCCCCCGCGCCGTCAAGGGTGTGACCACCTCGCTTACCGGCTTGACGATCCCATTGCACAGCGGCGACCCCTGCGGTGGAGTGGCATCGACCTGGAAAGCTGCCAACCGGACAACTGGCTCCTCTGCGAAACCGGCCTGCCCCACCCACAGCAAGGCTGGGAGCAATAACCAGCATCGTCGATAGCAAAAAAACATGGCTCAACCTCTTATTCGAGTTGGTATCGGCAAAACGCGGATAACCCTTGTGTATACCACAGCTACCACTCAGCCGTCGAACACCTGGCTGCGACCCACCTCCGAAGACCGCGGTCCCACCCCCGCCTGGCTGCGGAGGCCACCAGCGATGGCTGGGCGGCTGTCAGGCAAACCACGATGAGTCCAACCTTCTACTTTGAGACGTCGCTGATGACGAGCACCAATCGAAGGCCATAAGTTCTATCATGGGCCGCGATCATCGCGACGAAGTCGACTCCGCAAAAAAATAGTGTGGATACTTCCACTCATATTTTTTGGCAGTTTTTTTGCTCAAGCCAACCATCTCCTGCTTGAGCTGCTGTAAGTTCCGCTCATCCAAGAGCGGATCGCCGGTCTCCCCTCGCCATTCTTTCAATGCCCGCTGCAATCCAGCCAGGATGGCCGAAGCCTGCTCATCCTCCGCCAGGTTGCGAAACTCGAAGGGATCGGCTTGCAAGTCATACAACTCCCAACGCGGCGGTTGCCGCATCCGACGGTAAGCGGCCTGAACCTCGGGCGAAGCCGCCGTCAAGACCTCGGGTGAAACCTTCAACTTTCGCAAGGTAAAGTCGTAACCAGGATTCACTTGATCGGGCATCAGGTTCTCGATTAGTTTGTAACGCTGATCGCGCACCGTACGCTGCGGGTAAAAATTTTCCTCGGCCGCATGCGTGTGGTACTCGGTGAAAAGATACTCGCGCCACCCCGCGGGGGCCTGGTCGAACAGGGGCTTTAAGGAATGTCCCGCCAGCGTCTCGATCGGCGCAGCTTGGCATACTTCAAGCAACGTCGGGAACCAGTCGACGGTCGACACCAACTCCTGCGAGACTCGCGGTTGAATCTTTCCTGGCCAACGGGCAAGCAAGGGAATCCGGACCCCACCTTCGTAGGAAGTCCGTTTGCCGCGCAGGAAGTCGGCCCCGTGATCACCGAGATAAATTACCAATGTCTTCTCGGCCTGGCCCGACCGTTCGAGGACGGATAATAAGTCGCCGACCAGGGAATCCAAGCGGCTGATGCAGTTGTAGTAATCCGCATTCATCTCCCTCAACTCCGGGGTTTCCACGCCGAAATACGGCAAGGCCCGAACATCCTGGCCTGAGAGCGGATGGGGGGGCAAACCCTGAACCTGACGCAGCCAGGGATCATGGGCATCGGGATAATTGACGCTTAAGAAAAACGGCTCCTTTCCGGCCTGAATGAAGGCCTCGGCCTGCCTGGCGTACTCCCTCAGCTTCTTGCGTTCGAAGTTAGCCGTACTCAGCTCATGGAAATCGAAGGGAAAGGCCGACTCAGGGTTGACGTGCAGCTTGCCGATCATCCCGGTCCGATAACCGGCAGCCTTCAAACTTCGGACGATATTCGGTGTCTCCGGCGAATAGAGGTGGAATCCCCAAGTCGCCAAACCAAGCTGCCCATGCTGGTGGGGATAGAGGCCCGTCAGCAAACTGGCCCGCGACTGACTACAGCCAGCCTGGGCCACGTACGCGCGTTGGAAACGCAGCCCCTCCGCGGCTAACCGATCGAGGTTTGGCGTCTGGGCGTAAGGATCTCCATAACATCCAAGCTCGGGTCCGTTATCCTCGGAGACGATCATCAGGATGTTGGGAACCTCGGCCTGAAGCGGCCGTTGACCGACGAAGATGGCGGTGAGGCTTACCGCGGCCCAAGCCAAACCCCAACGGCGTGACCCATCAGGATGGGGAGAGAAAGCAACGAACATCATGGTGGATGATTCCCGCTAAGGAGGGATGAAAGACGAGGTCGTTGACGAATCAAGGAGTGGTCAGCCAATCCAGGTTGAATCGGGCAAGCACAATCTTCTTGTCCCCTTCGTAAAGGCAAACGATCGTGCCGTCGGTCAGCACCGCCAGGTCGGAGTAGGCGCTGCTTCCCTTCTCCAACGTCTTATTCACCGGCCAGCTTCGCCCATCGTCACGGCTGAGCTTGAGCGACAGATTCTGACGCTTGCCGCGTCCCCCCGGAATCTCTCGGCCTTGCGGGTCACGATCTAAACTGTGGGGATTGGAAAAGAGCACCCATCCGGCGTGGGCCGGATGGCTGACGATGCTGGCCATGCAAATCGGTTCCCACAATTCTGGATGGAATGCAGGGCGACTCCACCGCGTCGCGCCGTCCGGACTGCGGGTGACCAACTTCCGGCTAGCCTGCGACACGCTGCGGGTTACCAGCATCACCTGCCCATCGCTCAATTCGGTAAGCATCGTTTCGTTGGGATTGGTGAATTCGCCTTCGTTGGGAACCGCCAACTCACCCGCCTGCCATGTCTCCCCATGATCGTCGCTGTAAATGGTCGCCGCCGCCGAGGGGGCGTGCTCGCCGACCTGGCCATAGGCTAACCAAATAGGGACCACCAACCGACCACTCTTCAATTGAATCCCGTGGCCCGGGCCGGTAGCGATGACACGCCAGGCGTAATGGCGGCGAAAAGCTTCGAAGCTGGCGGTGATTTCTCGTGGCTGGCTCCAGCTTAGCCCGTCATCGGTGCTGCGAATGGAGAAACATCGGGCGTAATTGACGCAGTATAAAAACTCGATCGCCCCCGTTTCCCGGTCGATAATCGCTACGGGATTGTTGACTGTCTGCTCGTGCTCCCCTCCCTTCTCCTTGCGCGGATTCCCTTCGATTCGCTCACCATGATGAGCGATATGCTGCGGTGGCAACCAGGACTTGCCGCCATCAACCGAACGCCGCAAATGAACCTCGATTTCCCCCCAATCCGACTTGCTATTCCTGCGGGCCTCGCAGTAAGCCAGGATGGTTCCACGCGGTGTGATCACCACTCCCGGAATCCGATAAAGGGTGATCCCATCCATCCCAGCCGGGAAGACATCGACTTTTTCCAAGAACGGTTCGGCATACGCTCCTGCCGGCACCAGGCAACACAAGCATCCGGCCAACCACGCAAGCAGGTACCGGGACGGGGTAGTTCTCATTGAAGAGGATTTCATGTGTAAATCGTCAAGCCTTTCAACTCTTTCCCATCGGAGATTATCAAATGGCTGGCGAGCCAGCCGACCACAACGCACGTACCCAACCCCAACGGGGCATAAGCATAGGCATTGAGTGGACTGGTCAGCCACACCCACCCTACGATCAAGACGCTGACCATGGCTCCCACCAGCGCGCCGCGACCGTGGGCCCGACGGCTGAAGATACCCAACACAAACAAGCCGGATAAGGTGCCGCCGGCCAGGCCGAGCACCTCGAGGAAGGTGGTGTAGATCGAGCGGATATCGGTACCGGCCATGATCAGCGCCAGGATTACACCCAACCCGCCGACAATCAACGTCACCCATCGCGCCACCGCCAAGCAAGCGCGGTCGCTCAACCCTGGACGCAGACGACGATGGAAGTCGGTCACGTAAGCCGTGGCCACCGAATTCATCGAACTCGACAAGGTCGATTGCGACGCAGCGAAGATGCCGGCCACGATCAGCCCAGCCAACCCCAGCGGCAATTCGGACATCACGTAGTAGGGAAAGATGGCATCGTTCTGCAAACTGACTGCCAACCGCTGCGGATAGTGGCGATAGTAGACGTAAAGCCCGGTACCGATGGCGAAGAACAAGGCCGGGGCCGGGATCGAAACCAAAGCGTTCAACCAGATCCCCCGCGCAGCGGTGCGTTCGTCAACCGTAGTCAGGTAACGCTGCACCACATCCTGGCTGGCGGTATAAGGAAACAGGTTGTGAAACAGGCTACCGATCACAATCACCCACCCGGAGGCAATGGTAAGATCCCAGTTCCACTTGACCGTCTCCAGCAAATGCTGCCCCTCCGCCGCCGTTCGGATGATTCCCACCAGCCCGTCCGGAATTTGTCCGAAAAGATAGATCAAACTCAACAAAGCCGCCCCGAGCAGCACCACCGCCTGGGCCACATCGGTCCAGATGACGGCTTCCATCCCTCCGACCATCGTGTACAGGACGCACAGCACCCCCATTCCCAGGATACAGGTCCGGATGTGGAAGTCGCTAACGGTAGCCAAGGCCAGGGCCGGCAGATAAAGCACGATGGCGATACGACCGCATTGATAGAGGATGAAAAGGGCGCTACCAGCCAACCGCGCGGCGAGATTGAATCTCCGCTCGAGGTATTCATATGCCGAAGTGACGTCGAGCCGACGATAGAAGGGGAGGTAAACAAAGACGACCAGCGGGGTGATCAGGACATACGAGATCGCCAGATATAGATTCCAGCCAACCGTATAAGCCGCCGCCGGTACCGCCATGAAGGTGATGGAGCTGAGCATGGTAGCGAAGATGCTCAAACCGGCAGCCCACCATGGAATCCGCTGCCCGCCACGAAAGAAATCATCGGTGCTCTGCTGGCGTTTCGAACAGCCCCAAGCAATCCATACCGTCACCAACAAATAGCCGACCAGCACCAGGTAGTTCAGCCCGCCGAAAGCCGGCTTGCGCATCCATACCTCCAACGACCAAACCTTGGGTGTCCGTACCCCTGGCCGAATCTCGCCGCTGGGGATCACCCAGCCATCACCCCATGCCACCGCCGTCGTGGTCACCTGGGCCGCCTCGGGAAACTCCCCGATCGTTGTCCAGCGATCGATCACCGCATGGTAAGCCAGGATACTCTTGGGGAAACCGGGATGAGCCGAGGTGGGTTGGAAATCGATGAGCGTTCCATCATCCCCACCCATCACCGCAAAACTGGACGGCCCAAGCTGAGGGGCAGGGGTCGGTGCGGCTACCGCCGCCCGCGGCATGTCCGCGATCGCGCGCCAGCCCTGGCCCGGGCGATAACAATACCCATCCTGCAAATAGATACGCTGCGGCTTTCCCTCAGCATCGGCTCTCAAGTCAGCCCCGCTCACCAGGTAAAAGGCATTGTCCTGAACGGCCGCCACCGCCAACATCCGAGCGGGCCCCGGCCAGGCTTCCAACTCCCGCCAGACCAGCGGTTCCACCGACAAATCCAAACTCCAGAAGTGGTGCATGGCGGTGGTCGCCGTCGGTGTCTCGATCCCCCCGGCGACGTAAATGGTGTTCCCCAACAGTCCGCCACAAAAATTAGCGCAGGGCTGCGGCAACGGTGGCAAGTCGGTGACCTTCAGGCCGCCGCCCTCCCAGGCCAAACGAAAGACCTCGGCATAGTGCTGCTGGGCATCGCTCCCCCCTAAACAAATCACCCCCCCCGGTGTACTGATCGAAACCCCATAACCCAGCGGCCGCGGCAAGCGTCCCACCTCTGTCCACGAACCATCGGGCCGATCCAAGGCAAAGATCCGATCGTACCAGACCTTGGTCCCACCTTCCCACGGCAACTTGTCAGGGAAATTCGCCCCGCCAGCCACGATCAGCCGATCGCCGTGCACGCCGGCGAATGGCCCGGCAAACCCCAAGGCATCCGGCAACGTCGGCAAAGCTTTCCAGTTCAACGCTTCCTCGGCCATCACCGTCCCCACCAACATCCAGAGCCAGCCGACAACCATCCCGCGCCATGCAGCCATCCCCCACCGTTCGCCGCTCGCTCTCCGACGCGTTGCCAACAGCAACCATCCAGGGACGATGACGCGGCATCGACCCGCGGACTCGCTGAGGACCTCCATCCTGGCTGGTAAATCAAGCTTCACCGCTTGCCTCGCAATCTTTCCCTAAGCCCGCTCGCAGCCAAGCTGGCTTGCAAGGCCTCGCGCTGCGTCGTGCTCAGCGTTACCAGGGGCAAACGCGGCCCTCCGCAGTCGACCCCGACCTGACTCATGAACCACTTGAAGGTAGCCACCGGCTGCGGACCTGCCTTTACTAGGAGCTCGATCATCGCCACCGCCTCGGCCTGCCACTGGGCAGCCTTCTCTTCCTCCCCACCCTGACAGGCCTGTAGCATGGCGTGATAGATCGGAGCCGCAAAATTGTAGGTGCTCCCCACTGCGCCGCGAGCTCCCAGCTTCCACGCCGAGAGCAGGATTTCGTCCCGGCCAAACAGCATATCCATCCGACCACCATCGAAGGCCAGGCACCGCTGAAAGTCCTCCAAGTCCTCGAAGGTAAACTTGACCCCCGCCAAATTAGGAATGCGCGGGGCAGCCAACTCGAGGAAGTCGTAAACCTTGTAGGTAACTCCGGTCATCGAGGGAATATGGTAGTAGTAGAAAGGGAGCCCGGGAGCTGCCTGAGCCACTTGCTGGCACCATTCGACCAACCCCGCCACCGAGGCCGGCCTGAAGAAACTCGGGGCCAAACAAGCAATGCTGTGAGCTCCGATCCGCTGGGCATGCCTGGCCAAGTCGCGACAATCCTCCAACGCTTGGTGCCCCACATGCACCATGATCTGCAGCTCGGCCGGAGCTTCCGCCATCCAGCGTTCGGCCAGGCGTTGACGCTCGGCGGTCGTCAGCGACATCCCCTCGCCGGTCGTACCGCAGATAAAGGCCCCTGCGATCTGATTTTCGCCAAGCCAGTTTGCATAAGGACCGATGGCCTCGAGGTCCAAAGACCCATCCGGCAAAATCGGCGTGAAGGGAGCAGCGACCAACCGAAAGGCGGAGGATTCCGTGGAAGGCGGGAGTCTATTCATAAAAATCAAGCAATTCCAAAGGACGAAAGAAAACCGAGGCAGCGAAGCGGAAGGAACTTGAAATACCAGCAATCAATTACATGAATTTTTTCTCACGAAATGAATTTCTAATTTATTCAGCGTAGGACAGCCTGGACCGCAACCGTCTCCGCCAAGCCTGAGCGATCATGTCACCTCGAGGTGTTCGTATCCAGTGGGACACCCCGTGGCTCAGGACGGAGCGGTGTGGAGGAATAGCCGGCGGCCAACCAAGCCAGATTGAAACGCGCCATCGTCAAGCTGGAATAAGCCCACGGACGCTTCAAGGCAGGGTCGGGCTCGGCGCTCCCGCTCTCGTAGAAGCAGAGGATGTCGCCATCCGCCAGCACCGCCAAGTCGCTGTAGGCGCTGGGACCGACGTGCAGGGTACGACGGATAGCCCACGACCGCCCATCATCCAGACTGGCTTGGATGGTAACATCCCGCCGCGCTTGGTGCGGACGGTCGGTGGTGTACGGATGCGAGTACAACAGCAGCGGACCGACGAACAGAGGATGGCGGCCCGGATGTGCGACGATCCCCGCCATGCACCCAGGCTCCAACAATTCCTCGACCAAACGCGGACTCGACCAGCCATCAGCCCCATCAGGGCTGGTGGTCGCCTGCCGTCGCCCGCGCGGATCGGCATTCCTGGCAGTTAGCCAGACCCGGTCGTCGGATAACTGCACGACATTGGCTTCGCCGCCCCCGGGAATGGCAAGCTCGCCTGCCTGCCATGTCTCGCCGCCGTCATCGCTATAGATGGTGGCCGACGCTTTTCGCAACGAGCCCTCCTCGGCATAGGTCGCCAACCACACCGGCACCACCAACCGGCCCTGGCGAAGCTGGATCCCGTGGCCAGGCCCCGTCGCGATCGCTTGCCAATCGAGCCTCGAGCGAAAGGGGGCGAAACTCGAGGTAATCTCTCGTGGAAAACTCCAGGTCTCCCCTTCATCTTCGCTCCGCATGTAGAAGCAGCGCATGTACTCGACGCAGTAGAGGAAGTGGATCGGGCCGCGTCGATCCGCGATGGCCACCGGGTTATTGACCGTCTGCTCGTTCGGCCCCCCCATCTTCTTGCGTTTCTTGTGATCGGGAAGGTGTGGGTTGCGAGGTAAGCGAGTTCCGCGATGGGCAATCGCTTGCGCCGGCAGGAAAGTGTGTCCGCCATCGATGCTCCGCCGCACATGGACTTCGATTTCCCCGCGGTCAGCGACCGTGAACTTCCGCGCCTCGGCGTAGGCCAGCACCGTCCCGCCAGCGCTGACGATCACGCCAGGGATCCGATACAGACGGAAACCATCGGTATTCTCCGTGAACAACGACTGCTCCTCGAAGTACGGTTCAGC
>JBILTQ010000177.1:0-10895 GCA_044371435.1 Pirellulaceae bacterium
ATCGCCCGACGACGAACTAGCTCCGACTCTGCGAAGACGCATTATACGAAATTGTAGCCCATCTGCCTCTGCCATCGTCGGTTTCAGCCGACGGCATCGATAACTAGCCAACGTGAAGACGAACGTTACGTTCCGCTTCCGTGCCTAGCGAGTTGCGAGTGAAAGCGTATGTTGAGGCCCGGCTGCACATGGGTTGGCAACCTCACTAACCCTTTCGGGTGGGGCATGCTGTTCCGCGGTGGTATGGGTGGTGGTAGCGAGCAAGCGAGAACGTCGAACGGGAAGTCAGGATCAGTCGATGACAATCGCGACAAAGATCATAGTGGCCTCCTCGCCTTCGACGACGCGTGTTGGCTTCACGCTCGTGGAACTGCTGGTGCTGATGGTGATCCTCGGGATTTTATCGGGGTTGCTGTTGCCGGCGGTTCAGACAGCGCGCGAGGCGTCGCGTCGCGCTGCTTGCCAAAGCAATTTGCGCAATCATGCCTTGGCGATCCAGCAGTTCGAGACGAGTTTCGGTTATTTGCCGGCAGGCCGCGATCGACGGCTTGAGCTGGATTGGTCGTGGAACACCCGCCTGCTGCCGATGCTGGAGCAGGGCGAGTTGTACTTGCGGCTGGATCGGGCTCGCGCCTGGGATGACGCTCGGAATAGTCCCTTTACTTCGGCGGTCTTGCCGATTTTCCGGTGCCCCAGTTCGGCCAAGAACTTTGCCGGCGATTGCGATTACGCCGGTTTGACGGGAACCATTCGCGGCGCTCTCGAGGGGCACTCACCGTTCAATCGCGGTGCCTTGATCTACGTCGATGGGCGCGATCTTCGCGAGATAACCATGGCCAGTATCTCGGACGGTGTCAGTCAGACGCTGTGCGTGAGCGAGAACCACGACTTGGTGTCCCCCTCGGGGCGCTGGGCCAGCGGGTTGAATTGTCTCTCGCACGATCGCGGGCGGATCAATTCCTCGCTCGAAGGGATTCGCAGCCAGCATCCGAGCGGCGCCAACGCCGCCTTCCTCGACGGGAGCGTGATCTTTCTTTCGGATAGCCTCGAAGAAGAAGTCCTGACGGCTTGGCTTACCCGAAGCGGAGAAGAGGTCGTTTCCATGATCCACTGAATCATCTCCCAAACCGCGGGCAGCCGCATCGGGAGGAAGTTGGATTGGCCGACCGCCAGGGGTACCGCACCTGAATCGAACTTTAGGAGAAAGGAGTTATCGCCCAGTTTCGTTGCGACCGCTGAGTCGATGGACCGGTCGCTGAAGGATGGCAGACGCCACGCCGTGTCGAGTGTACGACTCGATTTCACGGTCATGTTTTTGATTTCGATGAACAGCTTTTGTTTCCAGTTTTGCAAAAAGGAATAGCATCATGTTACGAGGATTAGTTTTGGCGCTGGCCGTTTCCTTAACCTTCGCCAGCTCGGTTTTGGCCGGCGGTAACAACGGAGGTACAAAGAAGGACGCCACTTTCCGTATCATCAATGACCTCCCCAGCCAGTATGCGGTAGTTATCGATGCCTCCGATGAACTGAAGGCTAAATTAGCCAACGACACGGCCACCATCGATGACCTCAACAACGCTGGAGGTAAAATCATCCAGCCGGGGAAGGAAGCAACCTTCAAGGTCAAGGCCGGCACGCATCGCATCGGCTGGGTTTCGGTGGCACCCGATGGTACTTATGGGATACCAGCGGAGACGCAGCGCACGGTCGGCAAAGGTAAAACGGCCACCTATAATCTGAGCAGCCTCTAGCCGCGGAGCGATCGCCAGGCAGGTCGGCTCAACCGCGCATTCTCCGCTGGAGTAAGGGGTCGGTTGTAGATGCAAGGACGATCGCGGGTGGCAGCAGGCCCGCGGTTGTCGATCGGGGGGCGACGGGAACCGAGGAAGTTCGCAGCGGTTTGGCGGATTCCGCCGCAGTTCGCCGGGTGGCCAGAGGGAATGATCCGCGTCGAGGGCTTCTCCCGAGTCGGCGTCCGATCGGGGGCGACCATGGATCGACGTGGCCGATGGATACGATCGTGGAGTTGTGGACGCTTTCGCTGCATCACCTCGCGCCGTCTTTCCGGCTCGGGAAGCTGGATGGCATGAATTGGAGCCTCCGCAGGTTTTTTCTTGCTTGGTAGGATCCCCCCAGCTATCATCCCCCAAGTTAGGTGAGCGTCCTGCGGCGCTTTTTCCCCTCCTCTTTTACCAGGGCGGTCAGAGAATCATCATGCGTTTCACAAGCCTCATGTCGCTGTTGATCGTCGTCTTCGTCGGCTGGATCGACATGTCTGTTAGTCGCGCGGCGATCGTGACCCTGCACAACGAGAGTGTCAACGGCGACCTCTCGGGGGTCAGCACAAACCCGAAGTCGTTCGGGGGGGCGGGGGTCCTGACAGCCAACGAGTATCGCGTGATCGGTGGGACGATTAGTTCGCCGCTGGATCGGGACTTTTGGACGATCACCATCCCCACCAACCATCGCCTGGCGTCCATCACTTTGGCGGCCTTCACCAACACCGACAATCGTTCTTTTTTCGCCGTCGCATCTGGAAGTTCCATTCCAGCCCTCAACGACCCGGGGATCTTGCTTGGCGGCACCTTCGTCGGCGATGTGGCGGGGCGTCAGGTCGGTGATAACTTGCTGGACGATCTCGCCAACCGCGTGCATATCGGTGGTACGCCGCAGTTCAGTGGTCCGCTGGGCCCGGGTGTTTATACCTTCTGGTCGCAAGAGACCGCAGGTACGGTGACCTACAGCTACCAGTTCAACGTCGAGGCCGTTCCGGAGCCATCGTCGGTGATCCTGTTCGCGGTCGGGACACTAGCGACGGTAGCGCGCCGGGTGCAGCGGCGAAACCGCGTGGCTGAGTGAGGTCGTCCTGGCTGAGTCGATAGCCCCCATGCCTTGAGTCGTGGCGATGGTTTTGCCTTGGCCGGTGGGTGGCCGGGCGGGGTGAAAGCGATATTGGGTAGCTCGCTCCGTGGCTTTCTCGCGTATACTCCAGGCTTGGATCTCGGTCGCTGCCGCATCCACCATGCTTGGTGAGCGTTGTCGATCCAACGCCACCAGCAATTGCTGGACGGTCAAGGCCGCCAGCTATGGAATTCCCCCCTGCAATTATGTTTTGGAACTTACCGCCACGCCTACCGCCCTGGATGCTCGAGCGGAAACATAGCTGGATCGCCGCCTTGGCCGGCTTGGGTTTAGCGGTGCATCTCAGCCTGCGAGCGATGGGGGGATTCGACGAGTGGATGGTTCAGTCTCCGCTATGGCTGATCCTTTTCCTCGGTGGCCTCCCTTTATGTTACGAGTTGGGGCTTCAAATCTGGAAGGGGCGTTTCGGCGCTGATTTCCTGGCGGGGATCTCGATCGTGACTTCGGTTTTTCTCGGGGAGTATCTGGCTGGTGCGGTCATTGTGCTGATGCTTTCTGGTGGCGAGGCCTTGGAGTCGTTCGCGGTGCGTCAAGCTTCTTCGGTGCTGGCGGCTTTAGCCAAGCGGATGCCGACGCTGGTACACCGCAAGGAGGGTGGACAGCTGTGCGACATCGCGGCCGATCAGGTCGTCGTCGGCGATCTGGTAGTCATCTACCCGCACGAGATCTGCCCAGTCGACGGGGTCGTGATCGACGGTCACGGTTCGATGGACGAATCGTTCCTGACGGGAGAACCCTACCGGATGTCGAAGACCCCGGGCTCCGAGGTTTTGTCGGGGGCCATCAACGGCGAAGCCGCGTTGACCATCCGAGCCCAGCGCGAGGTCAAGGATTCGCGGTATGCCAAGATCATGCGGGTGATGGAGCAATCGGCCCAGTCGCGGCCGCAGTTACGGCGGTTGGGCGATCAATTGGGCGCCTTCTACACCCCGCTGGCGGTTGCCATCGGTTTATTCGCCTGGCTGGCCACGCAGGATGCGACCCGCTTCCTGGCGGTGATGGTCATCGCTACTCCCTGTCCCTTGCTGATCTCGATCCCGATCGCCATCATCGGCTCGGTCTCCTTGGCAGCCAAGCGGGCGGTGATCATCCGCGACCCGGCGATCCTCGAACAGCTGTCGACCTGCCGCACCATGATTTTCGACAAGACCGGGACATTGACCTATGGTCAACCGCAACTCGAGCAGCAGTTGGTGGCCGAGGGCTATGGGGCGGCCGAGGTACTTTCGATGGTAACCAGCCTGGAACGCTACTCGAAGCATCCTTTGGCCAGCGCCGTCACGGCGGCGGGTGAGGCGGCCCAAGTGCCAACCTGCGACGTGGCCTCGATCAGCGAACCGCCAGGGCAGGGGATGCGCGGGCTGGTCGCTGGTCGCGAGGTCATCATCACTAGCCGCCATGCCATCGCCGCTCATTGGCCGCACTTGTCGGTGGAGTTGCCATCGCGCGGCAGCGGACTGGAGTGCATCGTCGTGATCGACGGCCGCTATGCCGCCACCTATCGTTTTCGCGATACGCCGCGTCCGGATGGTGCGCCGTTCATCCAACATCTGGGACCTCGGCACGGCATCGATCGGATCTTATTGGTTTCCGGGGATCGCCGCGAGGAAGTCGATTACTTGGCCAAGGTGGTCGGGGTTACCGAGCTGCATGCCGAAAAATCGCCGGAGGAGAAACTGGAGATTGTCCGCCGCGAAACCGCTCGGCAGCCAACCGTTTATGTTGGCGACGGCATCAACGACGCCCCCGCCTTGATGGCGGCGACAGTCGGGCTGGCCTTCGGTCACCACAGCGACGTGACCACCGAAGCTGCCGGGGCGGTCATCATGGATTCATCGCTGAGCAAGATCGATGAGTTGCTGCATATCGGCCGCCGGATGCGAAGCATCGCTTTGCAATGCGCCATCGGTGGGATGGTGCTCAGCCTGATCGGCATGTTCATCGCAGCCTTCGGTTACCTGACGCCGGTAGCGGGCGCTATCGGCCAGGAGGTCATCGATGTCTTGGCGGTTCTCAATTCCCTGCGCGCCGCCTTCCCGCCGCGTTCTTTGACCGACTATCGAACAGCAGCGGCCGAATAAGTCCGCGGGCCTGGGTCCTTCGGTTGCTCGGTCAACCGCCAGCGGACCAGCCTTCAAGGACGATCAGCCGCCGGCTTTTGCTCGAGCAGCCGGCGATGGACGATCGCCACATCCCGCATATAGCCGCCGACCTGCTGATCCAGGCATTGGCGGAGATGCTCTTTAGCTGGTTCGGTCTGGCCGAGCGCATCGTGATAGAGGCCGACGTAGAGATGCCCGTAAAAACGCGACAAAGCCTTGGTGGTCGGGCCGCCATGGGCCGCCTCGGCGGCGGCGATGACCGCCGGCGGTTCGAGTTGGCCGCGAATCATCTGCAACACTTCCATCAGAGGGGCCCGGGAATCATGGCCGCACGGGAGCAAAGCGTCGCGGGCCGCAGCAACCCCCGATTGTTTGGCGACGCACAGGAAATGCCAGAAGGCGTTCTCGACATCGTTCGGGTTGACGGTGCGATGGACTTCGAACTGCTCGCGCCCTTGTTGGAACTGGCCGAGATAATACAGACTGATCCCGCGCTGCCAGCATTCGGCCTTGGTCAGCGGCGCCAACTCGATCGACCGATCAAAATCCTGCAGCGAGCGATCGATCTGACCGAGGCGGAAGTAAACCATGCCGCGAACCAGGTAGACGGTCGACTGCGATGGGGCGGCCGCCACCGCTTGATCGACCAGCCGCAACGCCTCGTCCCCTTGGCCGTCCGCCAACGCCTTCTCCACCCGCGAGGACCAGCCTGGCTCCAAGGCTCCCTGCCCGCGTGCCTCTCGGCAGGCGGTGGTAGTTTGGTATAAAAGGAAGGGCAGACCGATCATAACCGTCAACCAGCGATTCACCATCGGGTAGGACCTCAACGTTCATTATGGCGCGCGTACTCATTCGCAATGGAATCGTGATCCTACCATTCGGCCGAGCCGAAACCAATATCTTGCTGGTCGACCAGCGGATCGCGGCGGTCGACGCCAGCCCCGACTGCCGGGCGGATGAGGTGATCGATGCCTCGGGCCTGGTCATCTTTCCCGGCTTGATCGATGACCAGGTCCATTTTCGTGAGCCTGGCTTGACGCACAAGGAAGACCTGGCGACCGCATCGGCAGCCTGCGCGGCTGGCGGGGTCACCTCGTTCCTGGAGATGCCCAACACCCGGCCATCGGCCATTACCTGCGAACTGGTGGCGGACAAGTATCGTTTGGCATCCACCAAGTCGCTCGTCAACTACGGCTTCTACATCGGCGCTACGGCTCATAATGTCGACGAGCTCATCCGCGCGACCAACGTTCCAGGGATCAAGATCTTTGTCGGGTCCAGTACCGGCGACCTCTTGGTCGACGAACAAGCCGCCCTGGAACGGATCTTTGCCGAGACCAACCTGCCGATCTGCGCTCATTGCGAAGACGAGACCACCGTACGGTCAAATCAGCAGCGTCTGGGGAGTTCGCTGACGGTAGCCGATCATTCGCGGATCCGCGATCATCAAGCCGCCATCATCGCTACCCGTCGGATGCTGGATCTGGCCAAACGCCACCAGCATCGCTTCCACGTGCTGCACGTCAGCACCGCGGCCGAAGTCCCGCTGCTGGCCGACGCCAGGCCCTGGGTCACGGCCGAGGTCTGCCCGCATCATCTCTTCTTCAGCGTCGACGACTACCCGCGTTTGGGTTCGCTGATCCAGATGAATCCGTCGGTGAAATTCAAGGAGGATAACGCCGGATTGTGGGAAGGGTTGCTCAGCGGCGGCATCCAGGTCATCGCTACCGATCACGCCCCGCATACCCTCGAAGAAAAGCGACAGCCATACCCGCAATCCCCGAGCGGCTTGCCGGCGGTGGAGAACTACTTCGCCTTGCTGTTAAATGCAGCGCAGCAGGGGCGTTGCCGTTGGGAGCAGATCGCCGACTGGACCAGCGATGCCCCGGCCCGGATCTGGGGGTTGGTCGGGAAAGGTCGCATCGAGGTCGGCTATGACGCGGATCTGGTGCTGGTCGATCCGCAACGGGTCAAAACCATTCATCATGAACATCAATGGACCAAAGCCAAGTGGTCGCCGTGGGATGGTGAGACGTTGACCGGTTGGCCAGTCCAGACCATTGTCGGCGGGCGGACCATCTATCGCGATGATGGTCGGCAACCGCGGGGTGCGATCATCGATCCTTCGCCAGCTCGCCCCGTGCAGTGCGATCATGCTCGCGGCGGCTTTTGGTCCACCCGCGATGGTATCGGACCAGCCTAAATGAAGAGGCCAGACCCATCCGCGGCCTCGCCAGGCATCCGGCCCGTCCAGGTCGATCCCCCAGCCGCCGGCGGGTCGCCCAGGCCACCGGCTCCGTTGCCCCCGCGCCAGCTGGTCCGATGCTTCAGCGATGCGGCTCGCCCCTGCTATCTGCTGGATGGCCAGAGTCGGGTGCGATTCGTCAATCAAGCCTTGCTGGAAGCCCTCAAGACCAGCGAAGACCGGTTGCTTGGTTTGGCCTGCGACCGACCGGCGGCCGAGTTGGGAGAGGAGGTGGCGGCCTTGGCTGCCTGGTTAGCCATCCCCACCGCTCTTCGTCGGCAAGGTCTTGCTATCGAGCCGCTGGGCCGCGGGCTGGCGACCGCCAGCGCGACCTGGACAGGGCGGCTGGTCCTCTCGCTGGATCAGGATCAAGCCGGTTACCTCCAGTGTCTGTGGTTGAGCGACCAGGACCACCTGGGGCAGGCCTGGCCCAGGAGGAGTGACTGGGAAGCGGGGCGGGCCGCCGCCGAAGCCGCTCTCGAAGCTCGGCGTCTTACCCCGCGGGTCGACGAACTCCACGCGATGGTGGGTAGTAGTCCGGAGACGCAGCGAGTTCGGCGTCAACTGCAGGTCGCCAGCGAAGGGTCGTATTCGGTCTGCCTCTTCGGACCGAACGGCTCGGGGAAGGGTGCCCTGGCCCGCTGGCTCCACCAGCAACGCTGCAAGCGTGAACAGCGTTTGCCGCAGCGCAGTCCGCTCGTACCCGTCGACTGCCGGTTGATGGATGCCGCCTTGATGGCCTCGATGCTCGAACTCATCGAAGCCCCTGCGCTGCCGCCCTCTCCACCCAATACTCACGATCGCAGCCAGCTGTTGCTAAGCCAGCTCGATGGCCTGCCAGCGGAAGCTCACAGTGTCCTGGCCGCGTACCTGGCGCGGCATCCATCGACCGTCCTGTTCGCCACCGCCGCTAGCGATGACCTGGCCGGGCGGTATCCGGAGAGCATGGCGTGGCGGAGCATCGTGGCCGCAGCCACGGTGATGTCGATCGCCATCCCGCCGCTGGCGGACCGGCTCGAAGACATCCCGATCCTCGCCGATAGCCTGCTCGAGCAGTTACAAGCCGGTGGCCCGCCCCAGGAACGCCGTTGCCTCAGTCAAGCCAGCCAACGGAGCTTGTCAACCTACGGCTGGCCGGGGAATGGGGACGAGTTGGTGCGGGAAATTCGCGAGGCTTGCCGGCGAGCCCGGGCCCTAACGATTGAACCTTCCGATTTCAGCCTTTCGCTGCAGACCTTCGCCTCGCATGTGCTGCGGCCGGAACGTATCGCCGCGCTGCGGTTGGATCGAGCGTTGGAAGAGTTCGAACGCAGCTTGCTGGAGCAAGCCCTGGCGGCCTTCCCGCGCAACCGGGCAGCGGCCGCCCGCCACCTGGGGATCTCGCGGACGCGGTTCCTTCGCCGCTTGACCCAGCTGGGGCTCGACGCGTTAGCCGCTCCGTTCGACGGCCCGAACGCTGGGCATGACCAGGCGTTTTCCTCCCAGGAAGTCAGCGGTCCGACGACCGCCAACCCGTCGGCCAAATCCGGAGAGGTAGCCACGGAGTTGCCTCCTGCGGTCATGGATGACGATCAGGACCTACCGATCTTTGAAGAAATTGACGAGCAGGATGATGCCGCGAACTGACCCCATGGCTTGGCCCGCCCCCCACCTGCCAGAGGGCGGACGTTCGTTATGGGTGCTGACGACGGCAGCTGGTCGGAGAGGCCGAGGTAGATAGCCATGGCTGCGAACCGACAGCGTTGGGTGCGGTGGGGCTTATCGGCGGGCGACGCCGCTTTCTGGCAGTTCCAGGGCCAGCGGCTGGCTGAAGAGCGCGGGGTCGAGCTGCAGTGGGTGGAATGCACACGGACGCCGCCGTCGCAAGCCGCGAGCGATGACAGCTGGGAAGAGCTCGTCCGCTTGGCTTCCGAGACGACCACCACCGCCATCCTCTTCAGCGGCGAGGGGGACCGCTGGCTGTGGTTGCTGCGGCACCTTCCGGCCTGCCGCGCTTGCCGTTTGGCCGACCCTGTTCATCCTCCGCCATGGTTCATCGGCTGGATGCCGGGGGTCGACCTTGTCCGCCAGCGATGGCTACTGGAAGCGGGACTGGATCTGGTCGTCCGGCGGCCGTCGGAGCTTCGGCAGCTTTGCGTCAAGCTGTTCAGCCTGGGGCGTTTCCAGCCGGCAGGCGCGCATCCCTGGGTCGAACACGCCTGCCGCCGCCACGGCTTCCCTTCGACGACTTAACGTTGGGCCGCGATACAGTATTCGCGGCGGTTGAAGGCCAGCTGCCGGGCGGCTACCCGCGAGTAGCCCCAACCGCGAATGCGGGCAACCTGCGATTCCCACTCGCCGGCCTTGCCCCATTCCGAGAGCTTCATCGTCAGGATCAGCCCTTCGATCTGAGAGGTCGGGTAGGTGACGATCGCCTCCACCGTATCCAGCGTGTAGTTGGGAGCGACATTGGCATCGCAAACCAGCCAGCGGAACTTGGAGAAGAACCGGCGTTTGACCTGCAAACTCCGAGCACGCAGATGCTCGAACTGGGGATGATCGGCGATCCGCGGATCCATCTCGGCCGGATCGATCCCGGTGACCGACATCCCGGTATCGAGCAGGTATTGGCAAGCCCCGCCCGGCGAGCTGCCGATCTCGACCACCGGATCGCCCGCCTGGAACGGCAGCCGGCTCCATTGAATGGCTTCGGCGATCTTAAGATAGGCCCGGCTGATCATCGACGGCGGTTCATACATCGGAAAAACACCCCCGGGCCAGCGATCGGCGCTGGCTTCCGCACGATGGGCCCCGACCCACCAGCGACTCGGTTCGATGATCACCACATCCAGGATCTTCGCATTCCAATCGGTCACGCGATTGATCCGGTCGGCCCGCGGATCGGCGGCAGCCTGCAAGCCCTCGCGGAAACGCTCGGCCATCAGCTGCGCCAGCACCGAACGTCCAGGTTCGAAGCCGTGCCAGCCCGGAACGGCGATATCGCGTTGCCACAGGTGGAGGTCGGTCCAATCCAGCGGTCGATACTTTTCCAGGATCTGCTCGACCAAGGGCTCGGCCATCGGACCCTCGACAGACTCCAATGCCTGCCCGCGAACTCGGATAAACGGGTCCTCGGGCAAGGCGGTCGACCACAGCGGGACAGGGAACTCCGATTTCAGGGTGACAAACCCGGGGCGGGAAAAGGCTAGCCGGAATGGTCCGGCCGGTTGGCAGAGGGACTGCTTGATGGCGGATTCAGCCCCTTGCTGGCAACCGATGAAATAGAAAAACGATGTCAGCGGCGCGATGGTAGAGCCTCGAGCTTTCCAAAACCAGGCAGCCCCCAATAGACGAACCAGGGGTGGGACCATTATAACTTTAGTCGGACTCTCCCTCCTTAGATGTTTGCCTCCCGGAGTTTTATGGCAAAAAAAGAAGAAGCCTTTGAAGTCGACGGCACTGTCATGCAGGCCTTGGCCAACACCCGTTTCCGCGTCCAGCTGGAAACCGGCGATGAAGTCCTGGCGCACGTGGCGGGGAAGATGCGGAAGAACTTTATTCGTATCGTTCCCGGGGATAAGGTGCGTGTCGAGCTTTCTCCGTACGATCTCACCAAAGGTCGGATCGTCTTCCGCGAACGCTAACCG